>CAZRAW010000186.1:0-4134 GCA_964598065.1 uncultured Lentimicrobiaceae bacterium | reverse complement strand
GTTAGCGGACTTTATAGACAGACAGGGGGTAAAAGAAATAGCTGAAAAAGTAGAATAGCTCGTTGCTTGTTCCCCGTTACTGGTTATGCGTCTTTGAGCATGAGGATGGGTGTGAGAGCCTGCGCTAAAGCTACGGCTCTCAGAGGCGAAGAAGTATATTTTTGTCCAACAGGCCTGATCTCCGGCTCTTTCTGACTTTTCAAAAACTTATTTTGCTTTTTTTCGATAAGCCGTGTCGGTCGAATAACTTTTTTTCTACATTTACCCCCATAAAGTCAGATACTTGAAAAAAGATTTATACATAGCACTTCTTTCGGGAGTTTCAGGGCGTAATTCCTTGGGCTACAGGACTGTTGTGTCTGCTTTTACCACCTCTACAACTTCAACCCCTTAGGGGGTTACGTCTTTCATATTATCCCATGGGGGAAAATATTTCCCGTTTATTTAACAAAACAGGTATCGGTGTGTGCCATGTTGCCTGTTCATTCCTATTAAAAAAAGAAAAATGAAAGTTTTGAAATTCGGAGGCAGCTCAGTAGCCAATGCCGAAAACATAAAAAAAGTTATTGAAATCGTCAGCCGGGAAAAAAATAACAGCCAATTGGTCGTGGTAGCATCGGCCTTGGGAAAAGTTACCGACCAGCTTGCAGAAAGTGGTAAAATAGCAAGTCTTGGCAATGAGCGATACAAACAAATGCTGAAAGATATTGAACGTGCCCATCTCGGTGTTATTGACGCGCTTTTCCCGCTGAAACACCAAAGTGAAATCAAAGCCGGTATAAAAATGATGATGAACGAACTGGAAGATATCTGTCTCGGTATTTTTCTGTTACAGGAAATCAATCCGAAAATATACGACCTGCTGTTGTCTTTTGGCGAACGACTTTCGGGTTTGGTGCTTTCCAATGCCCTGAATTTTTATGGCGTCCGGATCCGCTTGCTCGATGCGCGTGAAATCATCCTCACCGACGAAACTTTCGGACACGCGCAGGTAAACTTTGAGGAAACCGGGAGACGTTTTCAGCGACGGATAAACAACATAAAAGAGCATGTTTTCGTTTCGGGATTTATTGCCTCTTCTGCAAACGGCAAACCAACAACGCTGGGCCGCGGCGGTTCTGATTACACAGCAGCTATCCTTGCGGCTTCCGTTGATGCTTCCGCATTGGAAATATGGACCGATGTAGATGGTGTGATGACCGCCGATCCGGCTTTTGTGGAAAGTGCGCTTCCTCTGAAAAAACTGTCATACAGCGAGCTTATGGAGATGTCTCATTTTGGCGCCAGGGTAGTCTTCCCACCAAGTATTCAGCCTGTTATGAAAAAAGACATTCCGGTTTGGATAAAAAATACCTTTAATCCTGATGCTTCAGGAACACTAATCGACCGCAACGGAACACCACGTGGAAACCTGGTGAAAGGACTTTCTCATATTGAAAATATTGCTTTGCTGACACTTTCAGGCGGCGGAATAGTGGGCATAACCGGAATTGCCGCCCGCCTTTTCCTGTGCCTGTCGCAAAAAAAAGTCAATGTCATGTTTATTACCCAGGCTTCATCCGAACACTCCATTACGCTGGCCATCAATTCATCGGATTTGGAAAAAGCCCGAAAAGCTATCGAGCGGGAATTTGAATCGGAAAGAAAACTAACCATAATTGATGCTTTGCAGGTCGAACGGGATATTTCCATCATTGCGCTGGTGGGCGACAACATGAAATCATCACTGGGACTGAGTGGGAAAGCTTTTGATGCCCTCGGCAAAAACGGAGTGAACATTCGTGCCATTGCTCAGGGTTCCACCGAACGAAACGTCTCCTTCGTGGTACTGGAAAAAGATGTTACCAAAGCGCTTAACGTGTTGCATGAACGATTTTTTCTTGCCCGCTACAAAAAAGTGCATGTTTTTATGATGGGACTGGGGAATGTGGGCGGAGCTCTTTTGCAGCAACTTAACGACCAGTACGATTATCTGAAAAAAGAGTACGCGCTGAAAATAAAGGTGGTAGCGCTGGCCAATAGTCGCCGGATGCTTTTCGACGAACGCTCCATTGATTTTAAAAACCGGGAAGAACGGTTGCTGTCGGAAGGAGAGGCCATGGACCCGGAATTATTTGTCCGGAAAATGAAAGCGTTCAATCTGCGCAATTCCATTTTTGTTGACAACACCGCGAGTGCGGAAATTGCCGGCCTGTACGAAACGGTACTCAAAAGCAGTATCAGTGTCATTGCGTCCAACAAAATAGCCTCTTCCGGCTCTTATGCAACTTATAAACGATTGAACGACATTGCTTTGGCTATGAAGAAGAAATATTTGTACGAAACAAATGTGGGCGCCGGATTGCCTGTACTGAAAACCATTCGCGATATGATCAAAAGCGGAGACAAGATTCTGCGGATCAAAGCAGTGTTGTCAGGAAGTCTGAATTTTATTTTTAACCATTTTACAGAAGGTGTTGCTTTTTCGGATGTGGTTGCGCAGGCCAGGCTGGAAGGCTATACCGAACCCGACCCGCGCATTGACCTGAGCGGAAAAGATGTGATGCGAAAGATTCTGATCCTGGCCCGCGAAAGCGGGTATCCGCTGGAGCCTGAAGAGGTGGTAATCAATCCGTTTATGCCCGAAAGCTTAATGAGTCGGCATTCTGTAGAAGAGTTTATGAAAGCGTTAAGCCATTATGACGACCATTTTGATAAATTACGGAAAAAAGCCGCCGGGAACGGGAAAAAATTACGTTATGTGGCCGAATTCGACAACGGAAAAGTCGTGACGGGACTGCAGATGGCAGATGCTTCGCAACCTTATTTTCAGCTCGATGGAAAAGATAATATCGTGCTCATCTATTCGCAACGCTACAACGAACAGCCGTTGGTAATTAAAGGGGCAGGGGCAGGGGCGGCCGTAACGGCTTCCGGCGTTTTTGCAGACATTATTTCCATTGTAAATCAATAAACTGATGAATATGAATGAACTTACAATTTTTTCTCCGGCTACGGTGGCCAATGTTTCCTGTGCTTTTGATATTATGGGTTTTGCCGTGGAGCAGACCGGTGACCGGATGACTTTCCGGAAAACAGTTGAAAAAGGTATCCGTATTGTGATGAAGAACTACCGGGAACTCCCTTCCGAGCCGGAAAAGAATGTGGCCGGGGTGGTTGCGCTGGCCATGATCGAAAAGAGGCAGCCCGACTTTGGCATAGTTATCGAAATGGAAAAAGGTATTCTTCCGGGAAGCGGCATAGGCTCCAGCGGCGCCAGTGCCGGCGGAGCAGCTTTTGGCGTCAACAAACTGCTGGACGAACCGTTTGGAAAAACCGAACTGGTACAATTTGCCATGTTGGGCGAAGCGTTGGCTTCGGGTGTAGCGCATGCTGATAATGTAGCGCCCAATTTGTTCGGCGGTTTTACACTGGTACGCAGCACCCGGCCCCTTGACGTGATTCCTCTGCATACCCCGGAAAGACTCTCTGTAAGCCTGATTCACCCGTTGATTGAAGTGAAAACCAAAAATGCGCGGAATATCCTGAAAAAATCACTTCTGCTAAAAGATGCTGTGATCCAGTGGGGCAATGTGGCCGGACTTGTCAGCGGACTTTTCATGGAAGATTTCGACCTGATAGCCCGCTCGATGAATGATGGCATTGTGGAGCCCGTCCGCTCTATGCTCATTCCGATGTTTGATGAGCTCAAACAGGCTGCATTAGATACGGGTGCGCTTGGATGTAGTATTTCAGGCTCGGGACCTTCTGTTTTCGCCCTTTCGGCCGGTTTGGTTACAGCCGGAAAGGTAACCGAAGCCATGCGGAAAATTTATGCCGGAAAGGATGTGCCTTTCGAAACATTCACCTCCGGTATCAACAAACAGGGTTGCCGTGTTTTGAATCAAAAGTGATGAATGGATTTTCAATATCATACAAAATGAAATATGCATGTTTAAAAGGAATATTTTAATACAGATAGAATGACGGATATTGATTAATCTCGTCTCTCGTCTCTCGTCTGAGCCGGGACAAGCTGAATGATGGATACACAAATAGGCTCAACTCTGAATTCTAAAATCAAAAATCGGCGTTCGATATTCGATATTTCAAAATATAAGATCATAAATGACAATAAATTGTAAAATAATAAAC
>CAZRAW010000185.1:0-4141 GCA_964598065.1 uncultured Lentimicrobiaceae bacterium | reverse complement strand
GCCTGGCCATTGTTCGACAATTGATTGACAACCGTTTGGCGATTGAATAACTGCGGAACAGCGTTCTGACACTTTTACATCCCGTATATCACAGTCAGCAATACCTGTCCCACAGCTTTCATCGTCTGCTTATTAATTTTGTCGAGCGTATCGCCGGTAGTATGCCAGTATTTCCAGAAAGTGCCGTTGGGGCTATTCGGGTCGAGCTGTATGATATCCACCGAAGGGATTCCCAAAATTCTATTCACAAAAAGGTGGTCGTCGTCGATGGGATCGCCGTCCTTATCAGGGAAATAATTATCGTAGCCCAGACCGGCAGCAGTTTTCCAGATTAAATTAACGTAGTAACGCGCATATTGCCGGGAATAATACTCTTTCAGAAAAGTAGCATCTTTTGCACCCACCATGTCGAGCAGGACACCAAAAGTAGCGGAATAACCCGGAACCTGCGGATGCCTTGCCCAATATTGAGCGCCAAGCGCCCAGGAGTTTTCTTTTCCCTGCAAGTGCAGATAGGCAGGCGGTCCCCAGTCTTCCAAATCGAAAAAGACAATGTCTATGCCCACAGTGGGGTGATGCAGGTGAAATTCACGCGCCATCTCCAGCAAGACACCCACGCCGCTGGCGCCATCGTTGGCACCCATAATCGGGGTGTTCCATTTCGCTTTGTCCGGATCGTGGTCGGCAAATGGACGCGAATCCCAATGTGCCATCAAAAGAACACGGTTTTGGTAATCAGGGAAAAAAGAACCGATGATGTTTTCACCACTCCGCAACACACCATCATAGGTCCGGGCTTTGAATTTCTGCACATAAACCGTATCGGCAAACGATTTCAACTTATGGATGATCCATCTTGCACAAGCAGCATGGGCAGGCGTTCCCGGAACCCGTGACCCGAAAGCTACCTGGGCAGCTACGTAAGCATAAGCCGAATCCGCATTAAATTCAGGTGTGTTGACGGTTTTTTCAACGGTTTTATTTTTGCCGGTCTGCGCCGACCTACTGCTTTCACCGCAGGAAACAACCGCAAAAACGGTTATCATACTAAAAATGAACAACAATTTGTATTTCATTTTATTCCCTTTCTTTATTTTTTACAAAATTATAAAATTAGCAGGTCGAAGAGTCAAAAAACAAGGATAAAAGTGGCGCCTTTTCCCGGTGCAGACCGAACGGAAAGGCTGCCTTTGTGCATTTGCATAATCTGCCGCGAAAGGCTCAAGCCGATACCGGAGCCGGCTTTTTTGGAGGTGAAAAAAGGCATAAAAATTTTATCCATGATATCCTGATTTATGCCGTTACCATTATCGGTTACCTCAATCAGGGTACGGTTGTTCAAATTCACCGAAGCCCTTAGGCTGATTTGCCTGTTTCCTTTCTCTTTAATTGCATCAACGGCATTGAGCAACAGGTTAATGAGTACCTGATCCATCAAATCGGGGTCAGCAAGAAGTTTAAGGTCGCCTGGAAATATTTTAGTACTTACCTGAATATTCAGGTTCTCAAATTTCGGTTCCATAAGCTCCAGCGTGCGTTGAAACAGGGTGGCTATGGGGAAGTACCGGAAATGGGGTTTTGGAATCCGGGTGAGGTTACGATAAAGATCAACAAAATTCAACAATCCTTTGCTGCGCCTTTCGATAGTGGAAATAGCGCTGGTGATATTTTCCATGTCTTCAGCCTCTTCTTCCGAAAGATACTTTTTCTCTTTCTGAAATTCCTTTAAAATATCCTGCACCGTAGAAGCGAGAGAGGAGATAGGTGTAATGGAGTTCATAATTTCGTGTGTTAACACGCGAATAAGCATTTGCCACGATTCAACCTCTTTTTGTTCCAGCTCGGGATGGATATCCTGCAGAGATACGAGCAGGTAATTTTCGCCATGCATCAAAAACTCGGTAGAATGAATGGAGAGCTGTAACAATTCGTTACCGACAAATATTTTTACCAGTTTCTTTTCTCCCGGTTTTGCTTCGAGTAGCGTAACGCTAAGCTCTTCGGAAATATTAGCCAATTGCCGGATATTACGCAAATGTTTCACCTGCAGCAGGCTTTTCACCGCATTGTTGTAAACATCCACTTTTCCGCTTCGGGTAAAAACCAGTACGCCGATACTGACATGTTGAATTACGGTGAGCAGATAATTGAAATTTTCCTCTTTTTCGGTTTTGGTTTTTTTAAAAGCATCGATTACCTCATTAAATTCGCGGTTGAGCTCATCAAAACTTTTGCCCAACCCGTCATCCGCAAACGATCCCATAAAATCGGAATTACGGATGGAGGAAAAGAATCGCGCCAGTTTCCGGTTGGTCTGTTCGGTAAAGCGAATGAGAAAGATGACTTGCGCCATAAACAGCACGCCAAGAATGATGGTGCTTATACGATATGCCATCTCCCGGTAGAACGAAAAAATCAACAGCAAAGTGATGACAAGCAACAGTATGCGCAAGATAACCTGGAACCTGAACTTTTTATAAACCATGCTTTTCAATTCTTCGGTAAAGTGAAGCGCGGGTGAGCCCCAGCTCTTTGGCGGCCCGGCTAATGTTTCCACCATGTTTGTCCACCACCTTGCGGATAAGCATTTTTTCCGTTTCCTCGAGGTTCATGTTCACAGGAAAAGTTCCCTCCTGATTTTCGGAAACCTCGTTCATAAAAAAATCCTGAGGCTCCAGCAAATTTTCCTCGCTAAGGATTACCGCTCTTTCCACGGCGTGTTGCAACTCGCGGATATTTCCCGGCCAGGTGTGCTTTTGAAGCCGTTTTAGTGTTCCCGGCGTGATGCGCTTTTGCGGCATTTTATATTTTTTATAATAGATCTCCAGAAAATAGTTCAGCAGTGGCTCAATATCCTCAATACGCTCACGCAGCGGCGGAATGGTAATCTCCACGGTGTTGATGCGGTAGAGCAGGTCCTGCCTGAATTTGTTTTCCTTCACCATTTCGTACAGCGGCATGTTAGTAGCACAAATGAGTCGCACATCTACAGGAATCTCTTTGTGTGATCCGAGGCGTATCACCTTACGGCTCTGCAAAACGCTCAGTAGTTTCGACTGCAGATTGGGCAGCAGGTTGCCGATTTCATCCAAAAACAGCGTGCCGTTGTTGGCCGCTTCAAAACGTCCGGCACGGTCTTCGCGGGCATCGGTAAAAGCGCCTTTTTTGTATCCGAAAAGTTCACTCTCGAAAAGACTTTCTGTGATGGCACCCAAATCCACATTAATGAACATTTTATCTTTCCGTGGAGAAGCGCGGTGAATAGCACGGGCAATCACCTCTTTTCCAGTTCCGTTCTCCCCGAGAATCAGCACATTGGCATCTGTTTTGGCCACCTTCTCCACTGTTTTCAGTACTTTGCTCATGGCCTCCGATTTTCCGATGATGTTACTAAAAGCATGATCCTGATCGGCTACCAAAAGTTTATTGGTAAATCTGAGGTTTTCCAGCTCAACTTTCGACACTCTGATTTTCAGCGATGCCTCGATGGTTGCCAGCAGCTTATTGTTTTCCCAGGGTTTTAAAATAAAGTTGGTCGCCCCTTCCTTTATTCCTTGTACCGCCAGCTCTATATCGCCGTAGCCGGTAATAAAAATCACAATAGCTGCCGGATCAATTTCAAGAATTTTATTTAACCAGTGAAAGCCTTCCTGACCGGTATTGGCATCGCGCGAAAAATTCATGTCCAGCAAGATAACATCATAGGTTTCGTTGCGTAACAAATCGGGAATATGTCCCGGATTTTTTTCGGTGTGAATTATCTGAAAATATTGTCGTAGAAACATCTTTGCAGCAAGCAAAATGTCAGTGTCATCATCTACAATTAAAATGCGGGCATTAATTTTGGCCATATCTGAAGGTTTTAAATTTAGAGGTAAAATTACTGATAATTGTCCATGTCGGTACATGAATATGAACGTTATCGAACACTAATTGTTACACTTTTTAAAAAAAATAATTTCAACACGCTATTAATCAATTGTATAAATTGGGTGGCATGATATTCGTTAAAAATGTTTAATCCGTTTTATTTAAACATTTTTTAAAATATAAATAAAACCTCCCCGCCGTAAGCGGACGGGGTAGCAACCTAAAAAATATGTTTCGCCCCAAGGAGCGGAGTATTTACTCATTTATCCCG
>CAZRAW010000184.1:2168-4147 GCA_964598065.1 uncultured Lentimicrobiaceae bacterium | reverse complement strand
AGAAAATATTATGTCAGTAAAAATCTCAGACAAAATTAAACCCGGCGTAGTAACCGGCGACGATGTCCAATATATTTTTAAGATTGCCAAACAGCAAAGGTTTGCCATTCCGGCGGTCAATGTGGTAGGCTCCGACTCTATCAATGCGGCTATGGAGGCTGCGAAAGAGGTAAACTCTCCTATCATCATCCAGTTTTCCAATGGCGGCAGCGCTTTTTTTGCGGGGAAAGCCATTTCCAATGAAAACGAAAAGGCTGCTGTGGCCGGAAGTATTGCCGGCGCACAACAAGTTCATCAACTTGCTGAAATGTATGGCATTCCGGTTATTCTGCATACCGACCATTGCGCCAAAAAGTTGTTGCCCTGGGTAGAAGGGCTCCTCGATGCCGGTGAAAAATATTTTGAAATATATGGCAAACCGCTTTTCAGTTCTCACATGCTGGATTTGTCGGTGGAACCGTTAGAAGATAATATTACAATTTCCAAACGGTTTCTTGAAAGAATGTCAAAAATGGGCATGACCCTCGAAATTGAGCTGGGCATCACCGGCGGTGAAGAAGATGGGGTTGACAATTCAAACATCGAAAACTCCAGCCTTTACACGCAACCCGAAGAGGTAAATCACGCTTACGAAGAGCTGTTATCTGTTAGTCCGCGGTTTACCATTGCCGCTGCGTTTGGAAATGTACACGGCGTTTACAAACCCGGAAATGTGAAATTAGAGCCGATTATTTTGCACAATTCGCAGAAATATATTCAGGAAAAGCATCATACGGAAGAAAATCCGGTGAATTTGGTCTTCCACGGCGGTTCGGGTTCGGAACCCGAAAAAATCAAAGAGGCGGTTTCCTACGGTGTGATAAAAATGAACATCGATACAGATACACAGTGGGCTTTCTGGGATGGTATTCGTGGTTACGAAGCCAAATATCACGATTACCTTCAAACACAGATTGGTAATCCCGAAGGTGAAGATGTCCCCAACAAAAAGTATTATGACCCCCGCAAATGGTTGCGTGCCGGCGAAGTATCGATGAAAGAAAGACTTGTTCGGGCATTCACCGACCTGAACTGTCTGAACAGATATTAATTATTATAAAACCGTAGGGTACAGGATGAAAAGTTGCGTCCTGTACCCTTCTTTTATTTAAAATGCTGCACTATCAGCCCAAAATATTGATGGCTTTCGGCGAAACTTTCACCGAGAAAGATGGCGCTTTCCTGCAATGGCTGTTACAAAACGGCTATCCGGAGCTGGCGGCGCTGAGCAGTGCTATTAGAGGGAGTTACGAGGCTGCCGACTGGCTGCTGAAAAATAATTTTCCGCAATTTACCGCTTTGGATGGGGCTATCGACAAACAGCCCAAAGCCTATGCCTGGCTTCGGAAATATAATTTTGATTTTCTCGTGATATTTGCCGATGCCGTACATCAACGTCCGGAAGCAGAAAAATGGTTGCGGGAAAATGATGTCCCGATTTTTCTTTTACTGGCAGAAAAAATCCGGAATTTCCGTGACAGCCAGACTTACGATTATCACAAACTACACTTTTAATTAATGTTTGTCCATAATGTCCGATTTCTTCGTTATTCTTGTTTTGAAAAACAGTCATTTATCACGAATGACTGATATGAAAAGCGGGCGCAACGTAGTTATCGGGCTTTATAGACAGACTTTAATTACATTCGTCCGGACTAATGCTCATTCGGGTTTATAACCGGATGTTTTAAGAATGGGACCTCTTGCATTCCTTCCCATTATCAGTTGCACATGGTTAAAAAATCCAAAGCACATTAATGTTTAAGGAGTAACACATTTATCTTCTTCAGCAAAAATCTTTGTAAAAAGGAAACCCATCCCTCTGCTGTCTCGTAAAAGAAAAAAAGCAAAGTCATGCCAACGAATCTCATAGCATATTTGTCAGAAAGATATTACGGGCAAAAAAAAGAACCGTCCGGCATTGGCCCTTTTATTACCCT
>CAZRAW010000184.1:0-2068 GCA_964598065.1 uncultured Lentimicrobiaceae bacterium | reverse complement strand
TGTTTCCACCCTTTCGCAATTAACCCCGTTCCGGTTGTATGGTTTCCTTTTACATCGAAATAGTTTAAAATCAACACAAAGGGAAAAGTCAACAGATAATAAAAAGGTAGAATAATAAAAAACAGATAGCTGGCATTGAGTATGATAATGGGGTATTTCATGCTGAGTTTCCATCCCAGCTTTCCGGAGGGACCATACTGATAATACACTTCTGTCTTTGAAAAACCGGCACTTTTCATTTTGTCTGCAATTTCCCGAATACCGTAACCATCGCGAACATGTTCATCGATAAATGAGTGCTCTCCTCCTTCTTCATGGTCATGCACGTCGGAGCCACCCTGGTCGGAAGGTGTTGAAATGAGCAACATACCGCCTTTTTTTATGGCACCATAAAAATTTGTCAGCACTCTTTCATCCTCTTCGATATGCTCCATTACATCCACACACAAAATTAGATCATAAGTCTCTTTTTCATCAAAAGCAGCAAGATCGGCTTCGGCGAACCGGGTGTTTTTCAAACCGATTTTATCGAAAAAAATGTTACAATCGGCAATCTGTTCCGGCTTTACATCAACACCTTTAATATGCCAGTCTTTGTGGCGCCGGGCCATGTAGTAAACGTATTGTCCGAATCCGGAACCGGCATCAAGAACCGATAGCGGACACTTTTTTTCTTTTTCAATTTGCCGGAATTCTTTGCGGATGTGCCACGAGCGCAACAAAAGCAAATCAAGCATCCGGTAAAAAAGTTTCCGAAAAGCAGGTGTCCGGTTAAAAACCGCACCCAACTTTCGCTTTATGGGGTCGTACTGCATACAAGTACAATGTTATTATTTTTAATTTTTGTTATTCCCGGTAAAAAATTCAAATCACAAATAAATTCCAAATTCAAAGAAACAATTATCAAATCGGAATCCCCAAAGTTTTGAATTCTTATATTTGTTTTGTAATTTATCTGTTTTCTGTGATTTGGCGCTTGCAATTTCAGATTTGTTTCGTTATTGGTCGTCTTTCAGCAACTCATCAATCCGGTCGATGTAGTCCAGCGAATCGTCTTCGAAGAATTGCAATTCGGGAACTATCCGCAGCTGATGCCGGATACGATTGCCCAGATTTTTACGAATTTCTTTAGTATGACGCTCTATCTGTTTCATGAGGACGGCTTTATCTTTTGAAGCAAAAAGGCTCAGATAAATCCTTGCCAGGCTCAAATCGGAGGTTACATAGACTTTGGTAACGGTTACCATGGCGTTTTTAGTTACATGCCCCAGCTCACGCTGAAAAATTTCGCCGAGGTCGCGTTGCAGCAGTTTTTGAATCCGTTCTTGTCGTTTATTTTCCATTTTGCAAAAATAATATCTTTTAAGCGCCTTAATTTCCTAATTCCATGTTTTTTTGCTTATAGCAGGAATCAAAAATATTTATCTCAACGTAGCTTTTTTATCTGTTTTTCTTTTCTAATTTAGAATATTTTTTCAGATAGACCCGATGCATGATAGTTGCCGAAAATTTTGAAATTGCTTTGGCGCCACCAAGAAATTCGGCTTCGATAAATGCTTTGCAGGCTTTTTCGAGCACTTCGCAAACGGTAAATGCCTCCTCCGGATTGCGTCCGATACACACAGCACCATGATTGGCAAGCAGGACAGCCTGTCGTCCCCGAAGCGCTTTCACAGCATGGTTAGCAAATTTTTGTGTTCCTGCCGGTGTGTATCTGGATACTCTGACGGTTGGTCCGATAATTTGAACCATGTCGTCGAGGATTGGCGGCACCTCCCGCCGTGCTGCCGCCACGGTAGTGGCATTTATTTGATGTGTGTGAATCACCGCATTGATTTCTCTGCGCTGTTTGTAAACTTCCGCATGTAAACGGTATTCCGATGAGGGTTTTATTTCTCCTTCATATTTCAGTGTGTGGTAGTTCATCAATACTATATCTTCGGGCTTCAGGTTTTCATAGGTACGACCGCTTGGGGTAATCAGCATGTTTTTCTCATCTATTCGTACGCTGATGTTTCCCCAGCTGCGCGCCACCAGCCCCTCCCTCACCAATCGGAGGCCGGCTTCC
>CAZRAW010000183.1:0-4220 GCA_964598065.1 uncultured Lentimicrobiaceae bacterium | reverse complement strand
CCCATACTTTTACAGCAGTATTCAACTTCGACTGGTATATTGCCGGTCATCCTTCTCTTCCAAAAGCGGAGAGGGCGGCGGTGTGGCCTCCTGATTTTGCGCCGGTAACAGCGACAAACCCTGTTATTTTGCAAAATGGCAACAACTCTGTGGTTGCTTTTCCGGCTTTTAGTCCGCCTTCTTTAATTCCCCGCTGGGTTAATGGAGAACAGCAGTCACTTGTCCGCCTGATTCATTCGGCACAACATACACTGCGTATTCAGGTATTGACATTTTCCGCATTGATTCATTATGGCCCGAAAGGTTACTGGCCCGAACTGGACAACGCTTTGCGGGATGCTGCCGCACGTGGTGTCAAAGTAGAGATCATAGTGGCGAACTGGGCTCTGCGTGAGCCAATGCAGGCTTACTTGAAAAGTCTTACAGTACTTCCGAATATCACCGTAAAATTCAGTACGGTACCACCTTCGCCAAAAGGATTTATACCCTATGCCCGTGTGGAACATTGCAAGTATGCTGTTGCAGATGACAGTCGTGCTTACATAGGTACCGGAAACTGGCAGTGGAGCTATTTTAACAATACGGTGGATGCTTCGGTTTTTTTCAGCGGGAAAAATGCAGTTGCTCCCCTTATTCATATCTTTGACCGCGACTGGAACGGACCTTATGTTACTACACTGCAACCCGGCGTTAAATATCAACAACCACGAAATCATTGAGTTGTATCTGTGTTAGCCTGAGCGGCCGGTTTTTCTCCGGTTCAATTATTCTCTAAATCCAACCGGCTTTTTGTAGGGATAAAGAGGCGAAAAACAAGATCGGATGTGGAACCCATTCGGTTGTGTTTTGCTAATAGCAGGAAAAGGAAAAAAGAAAAAGCCGGTCGGATTTCTCCGGCCGGTTATTGTGGTGAACAAGGACCATTGGAAATTGAGAAAATTGAGTGAGTAAAGAGGGCACGCATTGCACTTGTCTAGCCTCGCCTGTCTCGGCTCGGACGAGAGGCAGGAAATACGCGCCGGTGAGCGTTGGCTAAGACCTGAAAGGAAACATAAAAAAAGCCGGCTGAAAATTTTCAGCCGGCTTTTATGGATGTGAAGCGAAAGTTTATTTGTTCATTTTCTTCCAGCTTCTCTTATTCATGATGTTTGCCTGAGCGGCTGCCAAGCGGGCAATCGGCACACGGTAAGGCGAACAGCTGACATAATGCAGCCCTATACGGTGGCAAAACTCGATGGAGCTCGGCTCGCCGCCATGTTCGCCGCAAATGCCCAGTTTGATTTTTTTACGGGTCTTGCGGCCTTTTTTTACGGCCATTTTTACGAGTTGACCTACGCCTTCCTGGTCGAGAACCTGAAACGGATCATTTTTCAAAATACCTTTTTCGATGTAAATGGGCAGGAATTTACCGGCATCATCACGTGAGTATCCAAAAGTCATTTGCGTGAGGTCGTTGGTGCCGAAAGAGAAAAACTCAGCCGATTCGGCAATTTTGTCGGCAGTAAGCGCTGCACGCGGCACTTCGATCATGGTACCAACCATATAATCAATTTTTTGGCCTCTTTCTTCAAATACCTTTTCAATGGTTGTACGAACAATTTGCTCCTGCATTTTCATTTCTGACAGGATTCCGGTGAGTGGAATCATAATTTCCGGCCGGACATCGATTTTACGGGCTTTCAGGTTGAGAGCGGCTTCAATAATGGCGCGGCTCTGCATTTCGGTAATTTCGGGGTAGGTATTTCCCAAACGGCATCCACGATGGCCGAGCATGGGATTGACCTCGCTCAAAGCTTCCACTTTGGCTTTAATGGTTTCGATAGAAACGCCCATGGCTTCTGCCATCTCCTTTTGTCCTTTTTCGTCGTGAGGCACAAACTCGTGCAGCGGCGGGTCAAGCAGGCGGACTGTTACGGGCAAACCGTGCATAACTTCAAAAATACCTTCAAAGTCCTGACGCTGAATGGGAAGTAGTTTTTCCAGAGCTTTCCGGCGGCCTGGTTCGTCCTCAGCTAGAATCATTTCGCGCATGGCGATAATTTTATCGCCACCGAAGAACATGTGCTCGGTACGGCAGAGGCCGATACCTTTAGCACCGAAATCACGGGCAACCTGAGCATCGTGAGGTGTGTCGGCATTGGTTCTCACTCCAAGTCTGGCTTTCCTGTCGGAAAGTTTCATCAGCTTACCAAAATATCCGCTCATTTCCGGGTCAACGGTTTTAATCATACCGTCATACACTTCGCCGGTAGAACCGTTCAGAGAGATAAAATCACCCTCTTTGTATTTGTTACCATCCATTTCGAGCGTTTTGGCTTTATAATCGACTTTGATACTTCCGGCGCCTGAGACACAGCATTTACCCATTCCGCGGGCCACTACGGCAGCGTGTGAGGTCATACCGCCGCGGGCTGTCAGGATACCTTCTGCAGAGTTCATGCCTTTGAGGTCTTCGGGGGAAGTCTCAATGCGTACCAGAACTACTTTTTTACCTTCGGTAGCCCATTTCTCAGCATCATCAGCATGAAAAACGACCTGTCCGGTAGCTGCTCCGGGAGAAGCGGGTAACCCTTTGGCCACCACTTTGGCTTTGGTAACAGCTTCTTTGTCAAATACAGGATGCAAGAGTTCATCCAGTTTATTTGGCTCCACACGCATAATGGCTTCATCTTTGGTGATGAGTTTTTCGTGCAGCATATCCATGGCAATCTTCACCATGGCAGCGCCGGTACGTTTACCGGTACGGGTTTGCAGCAGCCAAAGTTTTCCATCCTGAATGGTAAACTCCATATCCTGCATGTCGCGATAGTGTTTTTCCAGATTTTCCTGAGTACTGAAAAGGTCTTTGTAAACTTCCGGCATAGTTTCTTCGAGCGAAGGATATTTCTCTGCTCTTTCTTTTTCGGAGACATTGGCCAGTTTTGCCCAGCGTTTGGAGCCTTCCAGCGTGATTTGCTGCGGTGTACGGATACCGGCAACCACATCTTCGCCCTGTGCATTGATAAGGTATTCGCCGTTAAAAATATTCTCACCGGTGGCGGCATCGCGGGTAAAAGCCACGCCGGTAGCCGAAGTATTACCCATGTTTCCAAACACCATGGCCTGAACGCTTACAGCGGTTCCCCACTCATCGGGGATTTTGTTCAGTTTGCGGTAGAGGATGGCTCTTTCGTTCATCCAGCTGTCAAAAACGGCCATGATGGCTCCCCAGAGCTGTTCCCACGGGTCATCGGGGAAGTCATGTCCGGTTTGGCTTTTCACGGCTGCTTTAAATTCTGCCACCATCTCTTTCAGGTCATCGGCAGTGAGTTCGGTATCGAGAGCTACGCCACGTTTTTTCTTCATTTCTTCAATGATAATCTCGAAAGGATCTTCAGCCTCTCTTGACTCGGGTTTCATGCCCAGCACCACGTCGCCATACATTTGGACAAAACGGCGGTAGGAGTCCCAGGCAAAACGCGGGTTTTCCGATTTGGCAGCAATACCTTCAACGGCGTTGTCATTCATTCCGAGGTTGAGGACGGTATCCATCATCCCCGGCATGGAAGCGCGGGCACCTGAACGTACGGAAACAAGCAGCGGATTTTGCTGGTCGCCGAATTTCATTCCCATAATATTTTCCACATGGGCAACGGCATGGGTAACATCCTCTTTAATAAGGTCGATAGCATAATCACGACCTTTTTCATTGTACAATGTACAAATCTCAGTTGTGATGGTAAAGCCGGGAGGAACCGGCACACCGATAAGATTCATTTCAGCAAGATTGGCTCCTTTGCCACCAAGAAGATTTTTCATTTTTGTATTTCCTTCGGCTTTGCGATCGCCGAAAAGATAAACATACTTTGCTTTAGACATTTTATTAGATTTTGTTTAAAAAATATTTTCAAATTTTGTGTTACAAAAGTATTAAAAATACGTTCCTGTTTTTTCTATCGCTATTCAAAACGGCTGTTAATAATTGTCAAAAAGCCGGGATGATTTTCTTTATGTAAAAATCAGCTCTTTCAATCGTTTGCAAAAGTAGAAACAGGAAAAAATTGTGGATGCTACAGTTTGTGTCTTTTTTAGTAAAGGGAGAAATTAAAATCAGTAAAATACCTACTTTTATATCAACCTATAATTTCATAAGTTTGCCTTCTGAAAAAAACAGAGAAAGATGAAGCATAAGATTGGTATTCGTTACGAAGATAAATATCTGATGGAGCGCAGGGTAGCTC
>CAZRAW010000182.1:0-4226 GCA_964598065.1 uncultured Lentimicrobiaceae bacterium | reverse complement strand
AAAAAATTGAATAACGAATATCGAATAAGTAATGATGAGTTATGAAGTTTGTGGATGTTTTATACTTCGACATTCTTAAATCGTTATCCTAAAGTGCCTAAAGTATTTAAAGTTGGCGGCTTTAATGCATCAGGCCTGGCCGGAAGTCTCGTGTTATTTGGATTATTCGGATGTTGAAAATCGTAATAATCAGTATCTATTATTTTTAATCTTTCCAAACTAAATACCTTTCCGCTTTTACTCCTGAATTTCAGAATTCCTACAGATTCCGGTCTTATTTTTGCCAGTGCAAAAATGAAAACATGACAGGTCTAATTGGAATTAGTTATAAATCAGCCGATCTGGAAATCCGTGAACGGTTTACTTTCTCTAAAGAAGAAATAACCATTTTCACGAAGCAATTGCTTCAGAGTGACAAAATCAGTGGCATGGTGATTTTGTCCACTTGCAACAGAACGGAAATCTATTATCATGCACCTCAAAACAGTAATAAGGATGTCCTTCAACTCATTATGGGAGCCTTGACGCTTCACAAAAATTATTACAACGAACTAAAACCCTATTTTTATTTTAAAGACAGTGAACAAATGGTAGTGCATTTGTTTAAAGTTGTTTCAGGAATTGACTCACTTATTGTGGGCGAAGACCAGATTATCGGTCAGGTGAAAGAGGCTTTTCATTATGCCGAAAGCATCCAAAGTACCGATAAGATTTTAAACCGTTTGTTCACCAAAGCTTTAGAAACAGGGAAAAAGGTACGTACCCAAACGGAAATCAGCCGGGGATCGGCTTCCGCCAGCTCGGCAGCCGTGAGCCTCTGCCACCGGCGTTTTCCCAATCTAAACAACCAAAACCTGCTTATGATTGGCGCCGGACAAACCGGTCAGCTGGTGTTGAACAGCCTCCGCAAATCCAATTTTAAATCTTTGTACATTGCCAATCGCACCTATGCCAAAGCGGAAGAACTATCGCAATTGTACAACGGAAAAAGTATTCACCTTGAAGAGTTTGACCGCTATCTTGCCGACAGCGATATTGTTTTTGTTGCCACTGATTCACCTGAGCCGCTGGTGAAACTCGATGCCATAAAGCGCGCACTGCAACAAAGAACCCGTCCGCAAAAGCAGCTGTTCTTTGACCTGTCTGTTCCCCGGAATATTGAAGTGGGAGTCGCCGGTTTGGAGGCCATCGACATGTTTACCATCGACGACCTGATAAAAATTGTGAAGAGTACTAACCAAAAACGTTTGAAGGAGATTTCGGCTGCTATGGAAATTATCCATCGTGCGGAAGATCACTTTATGACCTGGAAACACGAACAGGAACTGGTTCCCACAATTTTAAAAATAAAAGAAAATTTTGAGCTGCTCAACAAAATGGAAATAGATGAATTCATGAAAATTCGTTCCATAAAAGATGACAAACTCCTCAGTGAATACTCTCATCATATCACCGAAAAATTTGCACGGGTATTTATCAAAAACCTAAAAGCACTTTCAAAGAAGGCCGACAAAAGAGATTTTATTACTATGGCCGAAGAATTTTTTGAACTGTAAAATCATGGGTAGAACGGTAAAAATAGGTACCCGTGGCAGTAAACTGGCGCTGTATCAGGCCAAACTGACTAAAAGTGAGTTGGAAAAGCGTTTCCCTGAACTTGACTTCAGGCTCGAAATTATCCACACCAAAGGGGATAAGATTTTAGATGTGGCACTTTCAAAAATAGGCGATAAAGGACTATTTACCAAGGAGATTGAAACGGCTTTGTTAGATGATCGTATTGACCTTGCCGTACACAGCATGAAAGACCTTCCCACTCTTTTTCCCAAAGGCCTGAAACTGGGTGCTGTACTCGAAAGGGGCGAACCCCGCGAAGCACTGGTAAGTACCGGAAGACGTACTTTGTCCGAATTAACCGGAAAAGATATTATTGCTACCTCCAGCGTACGCCGCAGAGCACAACTGCTGAAAATCAATCCGGATTTTAATATTGTGGACATCCGCGGAAATGTGGATACAAGGCTAAACAAATGGAAGTCGGGATATTGCACGGTGCTGCTCATGGCAGCAGTCGGAATTCAACGGCTGGGTCTGGAGGAAAACATCTCCTGGCTGGTAAATCCGCAACAACTCATGCCGGCACCGGCACAAGGTATTATCGCCATCGAAAACCGAAAAGACGATCTTTTTATTGATGAACTTTTACGGCAAATTAATCACAAAGAAACATGGATCAGAGGCCGGGCCGAATACACTTTTTTGGAAACTATCCAGGGTGGTTGTCAGGTGCCTATTGCCTGTTATTCGGAAATCAACGATGGCCTGCTTACTATCAGTGGCATGGTACTTTCGCCGAATGGAAAACAGTATTTGTCCGATAACGTACAGTGTATCGTTTCGGAAATCGAAGCAGTGGAAACTGCCCGCAAATTAGGTACCTCCTTCCTCAAACGCGGCGCCCTTCAAATTATTGCAGCCCTTGAAAGATAAACGGAAATATATTGCCTCCGGCGTTCGTACGGTCATAAGCATGCAGCCTGCCGAACGCGCCTCCGAACTTCGGAAAGCACTTGAAAACAGTGATGTGAGTTTTTACAATATGCCTATGATTCGCATTGAAACTGCAGAACTTAATGCTGAAATACAAACGGCTTTTGACCGGTTGGAAGATTTTGATCTTTTGGTTTTTACCAGCCGGAATGGTGTTGTCACCTTTTTCAAGTTGTTGCAACAGGCCGGGCTGACACTTTTTGAAAAAACGAAAACTGCTGCCATTGGCAAAGGAACCGCCTCAGCACTGGAAAAAAGCTACCGCAAAGCCGATTA
This sequence comes from uncultured Lentimicrobiaceae bacterium, assembly GCA_964598065.1. Lineage (GTDB taxonomy): Bacteria > Bacteroidota > Bacteroidia > Bacteroidales > F082 > Sulfidibacterium. Next base: position 1,400 of record CAZRAW010000182.1, on the reverse strand, counting down.
TATCCAGCCGGGACAAACTTCCCGTGATTTTGCTGTTTACCTGAAGAAAAAAGTTCTCCGGGGCGGTGAAAAAATTCTGCTGGTGCTGGGAAATCTGGCGTTGGACTTTTTACAAAACGAACTGTCTCAGCAGGCTTCCGTGCACCGTATCGATGTTTACCGTACGCTTCCCGTTCGGAAATATGATGTTGATCTTATGCAGAAAATCCGGGACGACCAATACGGATTGTTGTTATTCAGCAGCCCATCGGCTTTTGCCAATTTTTATGACATTTATCAGAAAAAGAATACGAACGCATGTTTGCGGATTGTTTCCATTGGCGAAACCACCACGCAGGCGATTTTAAATACCACGCAGGCTTTTGTGCTTACGGCAAAAAAACCGGAAACCAGAGGTCTGTTGTACGAAATCAAACAATATTTTCATTAAAAAACAAAACAATGAGCTTTCCACTGACAAGATTAAGAAGAGTACGCAAAAATCCGGTATTGCGCGACATGGTAACCGAAACCAAAGTAACCGTTGACGACCTGATTATGCCGTTGTTTGCCTGTCCGGGCACAAACGTAAAAAATCCCATTAAATCCATGCCCGGCAATTATCAGATGTCGATTGATGTGCTCGTGGAAGAGTGTAAATCACTTATGGATGTAGGCATCCGTGCTACCATTCTCTTTGGTATTCCCGAAGAAAAAGATGATACCGGTATGATTGCCGCCCATGATGACGCCATCATTCCCCGCGCTATTGATGCTATTAAAAAATCGGTTCCCGGCATGTTTGTCATTGCCGATGTGTGTAATTGCGAATATACTACCCACGGTCATTGCGGCGTCATCGTCGATGGCGATGTGGACAACGACCTGACGTTCAAATCTCTCGTTGCACAATGCGTTACTTTTGCCCGCCATGGTGTGGACATGGTGGCTCCCAGCGACATGATGGACGGTCGCGTACTGAAAATCAGAGAAGGATTAGACGCCGAAGGCTATTACATGTTACCCATTTTGGCCTATTCGGCAAAATATGCTTCCGCTTTTTACGGCCCGTTCCGCGATGCCGCTGAAAGTGCCCCACAGTTTGGCAACCGCAATTCTTATCAGATGAATCCGGCCAACTCCAACGAAGCCATTCGCGAGCTGGAGTTTGATATTGCCGAAGGCGCTGATGTCATTATGATAAAACCGGCTTTAAGTTACCTTGATATCATCCGCCGTGCCAAAGACCGCTTCAATATACCCATTGCCGCTTACAATGTGAGTGGTGAATTTGCCATGGTAAAAGCTGCTGCCGCAAAAGGCTGGATTGACGAAGACCGGATTATAAAAGAAATTCTGACTTCTATCAAACGTGCCGGTACGGACATGATTCTGACCTATCACGCAAAGCATTTTGCAGA
>CAZRAW010000181.1:0-4231 GCA_964598065.1 uncultured Lentimicrobiaceae bacterium | reverse complement strand
AAAAAAAAATAAAACCATCTCTAAAAACACCTTTCGGTGATATTAAAGATGGTTTTAAGAAATTTTACGAAACAAGGGTATTTCTAATACCGTTCTTTTCTCGGTGGTTTTGCTTCGTTGACAACTAAATCACGACCATTCAGGTTATAACCATTCAACGCTTCAACGGCCTTTTCGGCATCTTCGTCTTGAGCAAATGTAACAAAACCAAAGCCTCTTGACCTATGGGTGTACCTGTCTTTTAAGATAACTAAATCTTCAATTTCTCCATGTTGGGAAAAAGCTGTGCTGAGATCATCTTCTGTGACACTCCACGCAATATTCCCAACAAAAATTTTCTTTGACATAATAAAAAATAATTAAAACATTAAAAAATGAAAGCGTTCGAAAATTCAAAGTAAATTAACGGTTGCTTTTACTGCGTACAAACCTAAACAATTTATAATTAGCTATCCCAAAGTTTTTCGATTAATTTTCATTCCCTTCTTATTTGTTATGGATATAAATAAGAAATGACCCAAAAGACTGGTTACGCTATCGTTATCTGCAAAAAACTTTATTTAAGAGAATTTTCTGTAAAATCTTCTGCCCATCCTTAAAAATTATATGTCTCTAACAAGGATTCATTTTATCTTTCTTCTGAGCGAAATATTTGACAGGACGGTCTTTTCACTAATATAATCGGTTTAGATATTTCATGAACACTCAATTGCAGATTCTTGCTGCATAATACTTTTAAACTGTTCGGGAAATTGCCTAAAACTTAGAAATTTCGTTTATTTTTGCGTCTGAAATTTATTAGCTCATGATCTATCCAAATCAAATTGAAGCCTGGAATAAACAGTTGCAGGAAGAAACCCCGCAGGAGGTTATTGCCTTTTTTCTAAACAATTTCAAAGAGAAAATTGCCCTCTCCACCAGCATGGGACTCGAAGACCAGGTGCTTACCCACATGGTCAGTGAAATAAACAGAAAGGCAAAGATATTCACCCTTGACACGGGACGTCTTTTTCCCGAAACCTATGATTTGATTGACCTGACAGCCAAAAAGTACAAGATTAAGATCAAAGTTTTCTTTCCGGATGCAGCTGAGGTGGAACAAATGGTAGCAGAAAAAGGTATTAATTTGTTTTACGACAGTATAGAAAACAGGAAACGCTGCTGTCATCTCAGGAAGATAAAATTGCTTATGCGTGCCACCAAAAACTTAGATGCATGGATAACAGGGCTTCGCCATGAGCAAGCCGTTACGCGGAAAAATTTGAAGCTCGTGGAATGGGATAAAGTCAATGGCCTGGTAAAAATTAATCCGCTTATCGACTGGAGCGAACAACAGCTATGGGACTATGTGAACCTGCATAATGTACCGGTGAATCCGTTGCACAAAAAGGGCTTTGCCAGTATTGGCTGTCAGCCCTGCACCCGTGCCATCGAGCCAGGTGAAGATATACGTGCCGGCCGCTGGTGGTGGGAAAATCCTGAAACCAAAGAGTGCGGTTTGCACAAGCGTTAACCCGCCGTCCATGCCATCCCACAGCAGTATTTCACTAAATCGGAATATCCTTCGGCTCGCTGTCCCCAACATCATCAGCAACATGACTGTACCACTGTTGGGCATGGCCGATTTTGCACTAATGGGCCATTTAAAAACGGACAGTGTCGTTTATGTAGGGGCAGTAGCGCTGGGAACTACCATTTTCAATGTGCTTTACATGAGTCTCGGTTTTTTGCGTATGGGTACCAGCGGATTCACGGCACAATCATTTGGTGCAAAAGACGACAAGGCGCTAAGCCTCGGCCTGCAGCACTCTCTTCTTGTGGCGATGCTATTGGCTTTTTCACTCATTCTGTTGCAGTATCCCATTCAATGGGCTGCTTTCAAACTCCTTGATGGCAGTGAACAGGTAACCGGTCTGGCCCGACAGTATTTTTACATTCGCATTTATGCTGCCCCTGCCACGTTGGCTTTGTACAGCTTTTACGGATGGTTTCTCGGCATGCAAAACGCCCGAATCCCCATGGCCATTGCTATTTTAGTCAACAGTGTAAATATCGGCCTTAATTTCCTGTTTGTTTATGCCTTTCACATGCATTCCAACGGCGTGGCACTGGCCAGCGTGATTGCCCAATATACAGGATTACTACTTGCTGTTTGGTTTCTTTTTAAAAAATACAAAATATATGCCCGGCGGATAGCATTAAAAATCCTTCTGAAAAAAGAGGGGCTGGTAGTATTTTTCAGGGTGAACGGTGACATTTTCATCCGGACACTGTTGCTTATTTTTGTATTGACATTTTTCACGAGTATCTCAGCGCGAATAAGTAATAAAATATTAGCAGTCAACACATTACTTTTTCAATTTTTCTTTTTCTTTTCTTATTTTGCCGATGGCTTTGCCTTTGCGGGGGAAGCCCTTGCCGGGAAGGCCAAAGGCTCAGGAAGTTTCCTTCTGTTGAAAAAAACCGTCAACCGGCTTTTTGTTTGGGGGCTTGGTATTGCCCTGTTTACCAGCTTGATCTATCTTGTGGGATTGAAATATTTCATGTACATTCTCACCAACAATGCTGTCATAATAAACCTTGCAAAAGATTATTCCTGGTGGGTTGTACTGCTTCCGCTCACAGGCATAGCAGCTTTTATCTGGGATGGCATTTATGTGGGAGTCACCGCTGCCAAAGCCATGCGAAATACCATGATACTCTCAACAATTCTTATTTTTCTCCCCGCTTTTTATCTCTTTTTCCCCCTGTTGGGAAACCATGGTTTGTGGCTGGCTTTAGAACTTTTTATGATAAGCCGCGGACTCAGTATGTGGTTACTGGCCCGTAAAGCAGTTTACCGGCTGTGAAAAATTGATTTTTATCCGTTAAGAGTAGTTTCAAAAAATCTTATCTTTGCCACTACACCTTGTAAATTCACATTTATGAACAGACGTAAATGGTTAAAAGACACAGCACTGGCAGCCGGCGGCATCATGCTTTCACCATACCTAAGGGCTGCGCACAGACTGGGAAAATGGCTCTCTCCCCTGCCCCTGCTGACCAAAGAAGCAGTCGGAAAAAATTTTGTCTGGGGTGCCGCCTGTGCCGCTTATCAGGTGGAAGGCGCCTGGAATACAGATGGAAAGGGCGAATCCATCTGGGATCATTTTGTCCATCTCAGAGGCAAAATTTACCACGGAGAAACCGGAGATGTAGCCACCGATTTTTACCATCGTTACAAAGAAGATATCGGATTACTCAAGCAGATGAATTTTGACGCTTTCCGGTTTTCACTCTCCTGGTCAAGAATTTTCCCGAAAGGTACGGGAAAAATCAACCCCGCAGGAGTGAAATTTTACCACAATGTCATTGACACCTGTCTTGAAAACGGTATTGAACCATGGGTAACCATTTATCATTGGGATTTACCACAGGCTTTGGAAGATAAAGGCGGTTGGAAGTCCAGAGAAATTGTAGCCTGGTTTTCGCAATATGTTGATTTTGTTACCCGTGAATATGGCGATAAAGTGAAAAACTGGATGGTTCTTAATGAGCCGTTGTCGTTTACAGCATTGGGATATATGACGGGAGAAATGGCGCCCGGAAAAAGAGGTTTTAGAAATTTCTTCCCTGCCGTTCACCATGCAGTTTTATGTCAGGCCGAAGGGGGTCGTATCATCCGCCGCAATGTGCCACATGCCAATATAGGAACCACCTTTGCTCTTTCTTGGGTAAATCCTGAAAATAATGACCCGAAAGAACTCGAAGCCGCTCGCCGATACGACGCCCTTATGAACCGCATTTTTGTAGAACCTGCCGTAGGCCTGGGCTATCCAATCGACCGGCTTCCGGGGTTGAAGAGAATAAAAAAGTATATACTTCCCGGAGACGAAGAAAAAATGAAATTCAATTTTGACTTTCTCGGTGTGCAAAATTATCATCCGGTAACGGTAAAAAAGAACTGGTTCCCCTTTATCCGAGCCAAAGAAATCCCGGCTTCCAAACGTGGTGTGGAAACCAACTGTATGGGTGGCGAAATCAATGGCAAAGATTTCTACAATATTCTGAAACAGTTTGGTGGGTACAAAATTCCGCTGGTAGTAACCGAAAACGGTACTTGTCTCAACGACAAGTTGCAAAACGGTCACGTCCACGACGAAAACCGCATAGCCTTTTTTAAAGAATACTTACGAAATCTGCTGAAAGCCAAACAAGATGGCGTGGACATCAGAGGCTACTTTGTGTGGTC
>CAZRAW010000180.1:0-4240 GCA_964598065.1 uncultured Lentimicrobiaceae bacterium | reverse complement strand
GTGGGAACCGAGGCCGCCCAAAATATTCGCATTTCTATAACGGATGAGCGGCCTGTTTAAAAACGGTTCTAAATATCAGCGTCCTTTCAATATTTATTTTCTCTTTTGCGGCATGAAAAAATAAATACCCTACTTTTGGGCCGTCATTAATGATTGTATAAAAGTTAAATCGTATGAACTTACACGAATATCAGGGGAAATCCATTCTAAAGAGTTACGGGGTGTCTGTCCCCGTAGGCATTGTGGCTTCATCGCCCGATGAGGCTGTTAAGGCAGCCAAAGAGATCCAAAAACAAACCGGTTCGGACAAATGGGCGGTAAAAGCTCAGGTACATGCCGGTGGGCGCGGAAAAGGCGGCGGCGTGAAAATTGCCAAAAGTCTTGACGAAGTGAAACAGTATGCCGACCAGATTATCGGTATGCATTTGGTTACTCCCCAGACCAAGAAAGAAGGAAAGCTGGTGAGGAGGGTTCTGATTGAGCAGAACATCTATTATCCCGGCCCGGAGAATGTGGAAGAATATTATCTGAGCATTTTGCTGAATCGTGGCCTCGGGCGTAACATGGTGATGTACTCGCCCCGTGGCGGTATGAACATTGAAGCGGTGGCTGCCGAAACTCCCGACCAGATTTTCACGGAGGTTATTGACCCGAAAGTGGGGCTGCTGGATTTTCAGGCTCGTCGTATTGCTTTTAATCTGGGCCTGAGCGGGGTGGCTTTTAAAGAGATGGTAAAATTTGTTTCCGCTCTTTATCGTGCTTACGAAGGTGTTGATGCCAGCCTTTTCGAAATCAATCCTGTGATTAAAGCGGCTGACGGGAAAGTTTATGCTGCTGATGCGAAAGTAGTAGTTGACAATAACGCTCTTTTCCGCCATAAAGATATTGCACATATGCGTGATATTCAGGAAGAAGACCCGGCAGAAGTGGAAGCCGGAAGTTATGACCTGAACTTTGTAAAATTAGATGGTAATGTGGGTTGTATGGTTAATGGCGCCGGTCTGGCCATGGCAACCATGGATATGATTAAAATGTCGGGCGGCGATCCTGCAAATTTCCTTGATGTAGGCGGCTCGGCTGATGCCAAAAGGGTGGAAGCCGCTTTTCGGATTATTTTGAAAGATCCTGGCGTGGAGGCTATTTTGGTGAACATTTTCGGTGGTATTGTCCGCTGCGACCGTGTGGCCCAGGGAATTGTGGATGCTTATAAAAGTATTGGCGAAATTGAAATTCCTATCATTGTCCGTTTGCAGGGGACCAATGCCATAGAGGGGAAAGAGCTGATTGATAAATCGGGTCTGAAAGTTCTCTCTGCCATTCGACTGCAGGAAGCTGCCGAGCTGGTGAGCAAAGTGGTGGGCGCATAACCAATGTCTGATAAGTTTTAAATAAAGGCTGTTCGCTTCGGTGAATGGCCTTTTTTAATGTGGAAATGGGATGATGAAATAATGAGTATTGGAGGGAGATAGAGACTTTTGTGAAGACTTTAAACCGTAAATATTACTTTCGGCATATTGCTCCAAACCCAGTTATTCCAATCCGCATTCAATTATAATTTAGTTTACTAAAAATGCGATGATTAGTATGGGCTTCTTGAGGTCAAACTAAAAATTATTGATTGTTTTTATTGTTTTTGAATTGAACACGGACTAATCTCGTCTTCCATCGTCTGAGCTGAGACATATGAGCCGGGACAAGCTGATTTAAGAATTTCGATTTGATGATCTCTTCGTTAGTATTCATGCCGAAAAATTCTATCTTTGTGCCATGCAGAAAGAACCTGTTTTATTGAACTTAAAGTCGGTTCCCCACATCGTTGGCCCGGGAGCGCTTGAGCGGGCTGCCACTTACTTTTCGGGCTATACAAAAGTTTTTGTTTTAGTTGATGAAAATACGGAGACGTCTTGTTTGCCCCTGTTTCGAAATAACCTTCCCGGTGTTAGCATAACAGGTGTTGTAAAGATTAAAAGTGGTGAGCAGAATAAAAATATTCAGACCGCTTCTGCGATTTGGGAACAGCTTACACAGTTTCATGCCGAACGGGATTCGTTGCTGATAAATCTCGGGGGCGGAGTTATTACTGACATAGGCGGATTTACGGCAGCCGCCTTTAAACGGGGAATGGATTTCATTAATGTGCCTACCACATTGCTCGGACAGGTTGATGCTGCTATCGGTTCCAAAACAGGTATCGATTTCAAAGAATTTAAAAATCAGGTAGGCCTTTTTGCCGACCCTAAAGTGGTGATTATTGACCCTGTTTTTCTGAATACGCTAAGCGAAACTTTTCTCCGGTCGGGTTTTGCAGAAATGCTTAAATATGCATTGATTATGGATATCCAGCTTTGGAGAATTATGGATAGGCGATATTTCAGCGATATGAAAGACGATTTGCCCCGGATGATGGTCAAAGCGGTCAGCGATAAAATTTCCATTGTGGAAAAAGATAAACGCGAAAGCGGCTTGCGGAAAGTTCTGAACTTTGGGCACACGGTGGGTCATGCATTGGAGACGTTCTTTTTAAAAACGGATGCGCCTGTTACACATGGCGAAGCTGTTGCTGCCGGAATGATTTGCGCCACAAGGATTTCTTCCCAATGGCCGGGTTTTGATTGCCATTCACCGGAATTGATTTATGAAATGATTGATCGAAATTTTTCACGATTAATTTTTTCTATTAAGGATATTCCTGAAGTTATGCAGATAGTGCAGCACGACAAAAAGGTAAAAGCGGGAGAGATTCATTTCACGCTACTTTTCAAACCGGGCAGCGCTATGCCGGATATTGTGGTGCCTGAAGGAAAAGTGGAGGAGAGTCTTCGATTTTATTTACGAAACCAATGAGCTATAAATATGCTACGAATTAGTTATAATAACAAGGATATAGCCGGTGCTTACGGTTTACCGGCTTCCAAAAGTATCAGTAACCGGTTGTTGATGATGCGTGCGCTTGAGCGGAGTAAAGTGCTTTTCGATAATCTTTCCGAGGCCGAAGATACTTACATGATGCGGCTCTATCTTAGCTTTATCAATACCTGTGCCGGTTCTGACATTCCGTTGTCGTTGGATACGCACAATGCCGGTACTGTTTTCCGGTTTTTGACTGCTTATCTTTCGCAGCAGGTGGGACGGTGGTTGCTCACCGGAGGCGAACGTATGCGGCAGCGTCCAATTGGCGCACTGGTGGATGCCTTACGCAGCCTTGGCGCAGATATCAAATATTCTGAAAGAGAGGGGTTTCCGCCCCTGATTATCAATGGTAAAAATTTAAACGGAGGAGAGGTGGAACTGAATGCTTCCTCCAGTTCACAGTATGTCTCGGCGCTGATGCTTATTGCGCCTTATCTGCCCGGCGGACTTGTCATTCGGCTTAAACAAGAAACCGTTTCTTCCGCTTACATTGAAATGACGGCTACGCAGATGTCCAATTTTGGCGCAACAGTGTCTGTAGCCGAAAAAGAGATAAAGGTGGGCGAAGGGAGGTACCGTATTGAAAAGATACGTGTGGAACCTGACTGGAGTTCGGCTGCTTTTTGGTATGAGATGGTGGCTTTTAATTCCGGTGCTAAAGTACTGCTGCCCCGATTGTCAGAAAACAGCGTACAGGGCGACCGTTTCCTGACCACAGTGTTTACGGAACTGGGTGTACAGTCTGATTCTACGGATGATGGCCTGGTTTTGAGCCATTCCGGTAAGGTGGAGTCTATTGATTTTGATTTTACCAGTGCGCCTGATATTGTTCCTTCGGTGATGGTGGCTTGCGCCGGATTGGGCGTTGAAGGGCGATTTCGTGGAATTGAACATTTGCGTATAAAAGAATCAGACCGAATTTTAAGCATGCAGCAGGAACTTGGAAAAACAGGAACCGAAATTGTTCAGGATGGCGAAAGCTATCTGCTGTATCCTGGGAAAAAGGCCATCGGAAAACTAATTTTTAACAGCCATAGCGACCACCGGATGGCCATGAGTCTTGCACCGCTGGCCATGAAATTCGGAATAGTTGCCATAAAAAGCCCGGATGTGGTGAAAAAATCTTATCCCGGCTTTTGGGATGCGTTGCGGAAGACTGGTGTTTTTACACTGGAAACTGTGGAAGATTGAGGAAGAGATGAAGTGTCTAAAGTTATATTAGGTAAACAAAAATAATTTTGGTTAGGATTTGTAACAAAATAAAGTAACGGGAAGCGACGAAGTAATTTTGTGGTTTCTCAAGGCAGGGCGGAGCGTTAAAAAATGTTTA
>CAZRAW010000179.1:0-4244 GCA_964598065.1 uncultured Lentimicrobiaceae bacterium | reverse complement strand
CCCTCCACCACAGCCGCAATTCAGAACCCCGCCCGACGGGTTTGCGGGAAGACGGCGGGGTGAAGAATCTCCCCGTAAGAAGACCTTCTTCAAAATACTCTTTTGCTCAAGGTGCAGTATTGAAGCGGGGGCCGTCATTGAAGCAAAAGAACAAATTGAAAGAAGGAAATTATTATAAAATGCCAGTAGTTGTAAAGTTAATCTTTCCTGGAGAACATATAACCCAATAGGAATATCTGCTGTTATAGCTCCAACAAACATCACAGCTAAGAAAGCTAATTCCGGTACCGGAACTTTCTATCCTCGCAGCGTAGCCGTCAGCCTTTTGGGATGAAGAAAAAGGTCAAGCGCATCTGTAGCTTGTTTGCACACCACATCGGCATTATTAAGGGTATCCACGGCGGCTCCTTCCGTTTGCAGCAACACAATGCCCAAAGCAGCTTCGGCCAACATGAGCCGGTCGTTGCGGCCATTGCCCACGGCGGCGGTCTGTTCCGCTCCCAGCTTTTTAACATATTCGCATTTGGCCTCTGCCTGTTTTTCATTCGGCAAAATCGTTAACGAACACGGAAAAGGCTCCAACTCCTGTGCTGCCATCCCAAAAGTATCAGCCGTAACCACATGTAATTCAAAAATCCCGGCCAGTCTGACAAGTTTTTCGCCAATGCCGGGGAGCAGTTTTCCGTCAACGGATAGAGTACCATTATAATCAAAAACTAAATGTTTGATTTTCAATTGTTTCCATCCGGTAATATTAAGTGTCCACATATTTTTAATGTTTAAAAAGTTTCAGAATATCGTTTCCATTGGCGAGAATCAGCAGGGTGAAAAGAATGATCATTCCCACAATCTGAGCATTCTCCAGAAATTTATCGCTGGGTTTGCGGCGGCCAATAATTTCGTAAAGCAGAAACAGCACATAGCCGCCGTCCAGCGCCGGGATAGGCAAAATATTCAAAATGGCCAGCATAATCGAAAGAAAAGCCGTCAGCCGCCAAAAGCTTTCCCAGTGCCACACAGCAGGAAAAATACTGCCAATGGCAATAAATCCGCCTACATTTTCATAGGCCTTCACCTTGGGCGAAAAAATCAGCTTGAGCTGTTTCAGGTAGTTTCCGATGCCTGACCAGGTACGTACAAAACCGGCAGGAATAGCCTGGAAAAAAGTATATTTCTTTTGGTTCAGGTGAAAAAACTTATTAAAGTTGGCCTGTGGATAAACGCCGATAAGACCACTGCTTCCGAGGTGAACCGGCAAATTCAGCGTATCGTTTCCCCGCTTGGCAATAAGAGTAATTTCCTGATTTTTATGTTTTTGTACAGCTTCGCGGAAAGCGCTGAAGTAGAGCAAATACTTCCCGTTAATACCGAGAATAGTATCACCCACATGCAGGCCGGCTTTTTCGGCAGCAGAATTTTTAGCAAACTTTCCGACGACAAACGGAATACGCGGCGAGAGAAAATAAGAGGGCTTTTGTTTGATAAGTTTACTCAGACTCCCATTCGGAAAATGAATGACCACCTTTTGGCCATTGCGCAGCACCGTGGCTGTTTGTGCTTCATTCAGCACAATATTGATGGTAATTTCCTGAAAGTTTTTAACCTGTTTTCCTCCAACACTCAGAATTTTATCCCCATTCCGAAAGCCCATATTCTGAGCAAGGCTGTCGGCTACTATGCCATACCTGTTCACCTCCCGTGTCGGCAGATACTCTTCGCCGAAATAAGCCAGTAAGCCGATATAAATCACAATAGCCAGCACCACATTCATGGTAACACCACCGAGCATGATAATCAACCGTTGCCAGGCGGGTTTCGAACGAAACTCCCACGGCTGCGGTGGCTTTTTCATCTGCTCTTTATCCATGGATTCATCGATCATGCCGGCGATTTTAACATAACCGCCCAACGGCAGCCAGCCCATGCCATACTCAGTTCCTTTATGATTAAATTTGAAAATGGAAAACCAGGGATTAAAAAAGAGATAAAATTTCTCTACTTTGGTTTTGAATATCTTAGCAGCGGTAAAATGACCAAATTCGTGAATAATCACCAAAATGGACAAACTCAGCAACAACTGCAACACTTTTATTAAAATGACCATGTTTTTTTCAACTGTTTCTTATAAATTCTTTCGCTTTTATTCTGCAAAGCCTGTCGGTTTCAAAATAATCTTCCAAAACAGGTTGCGCAACAAAAGGAAGGGAATTCATACATTTTTCAATTAACGTTGGAATTTGTAAAAATCCAATCTGTTTTTGAAGAAAAGCCTCTACCGCTATTTCGTTGGCTGCATTGAGAATACAAGGTACGTTTCCGCCTTTTTCCATTGCTTCAAAAGCGAGTGCAAGATTACGAAATTTTTTAATATCAGGTTTCCCGAAAGAAAGATTCCCAATGGCAGTGAGATCAAGCCGCTGATAGTTGTTCTCAAGCCGCCGGGGATAGCCCATGGCAAACTGAATGGGGATGTGCATGTCGGTAGCGGCAAGCAGAGCTTTTACCGACCCATCAGCAAAATAAACCAGCGAATGAATAACTGACTGCGGGTGAATAAGTATCTCTATCTGTGAATTTTTCAAGCCGAAAAGCCACTTTGCGGCGATGGCTTCAAGACCTTTATTTATGAGTGTGGCCGAGTCGATAGTGGTTTTGGCACCCATTTTCCAGTTGGGATGACGAAGCGCTTCTTCGGGAGTAATTTCAGACAAAGTCTCCCTATTCCGTTCCAAAAACGGTCCGCCCGAAGCGGTCAGCACCACCTTTTCCACCGGGTTGTCGAACTCCCCCATAAGACACTGAAAAACAGCCGAATGTTCCGAATCAACAGGAATGACGGGAACCCGGCTTTTAATGGCAGCCTGCATAATCAAATTGCCGGCCACCACGAGCGCTTCTTTGTTGGCAAGAGCCAGCGGTTTTTTATTCTTCAGCGCTGCAAGAACGGGCTTTAGCGCTTCAAAACCAAGAATGGCCATCACCACAAGATCGATACTGTCCATTTCGGTTATCTGAGCAACAGCTGCTGTGCCGGCATATACTTTTATGCCCTCATCCTGCAGGGCATCAGCAACCTCGGCATAACGTCTTTCATCGCCAATAACCACCACGTTGGGCTGAAATTTTTTTGCCTGTTGTATCAGCAAAGCAGCGTTCCTGTTAGCCGTCAGCGCCTCCACCCTGAAATAATCTTTCTGAGCCTCAACCACCTCCAGCGTTTGCAGGCCGATGGAACCGGTTGACCCCAGTATGGCTATTTTTTTTATCATAAAACAGCTGCCCTTTTCTCTAATTAAAATTAATGTAATTGGTTGGATTCACCGGATTGCCGTTATACCAAAGCTCAAAATGCAAATGCGGACCGGTGGTTATTTCGCCGGAGTTTCCGGCAATGGCAATGGGTTCGCCTGCTTTTACAAAATCACCTTCGTGTTTTAGCAAAACAGCGTTGTGTTTGTAAACCGAAATAAGATTTCCGGCATGCTGAATCACGATGACGTAACCCGTTTCCAGCGTCCAGGCAGCCATTATTACGGTTCCGTTCAGCACGGATTTGACAGCATCGTTGTGCGGGGCTACAATATCGATGCCGTAATGTTTTTCTAACGGGGCGAATTTGGCGGTAATGATGCCGTTGAGCGGTTTGAAGAAATTCTGGTTGTAAATTTGGGCATTCCCCCCCATTTCCGGCATGACTTCATTGCGAGGGAACAGATTAAATCTTGTCTGGTTTTCAAAAGAAGCTCTTAGCATACTGTCCTGTGGAGATTTACGGTCGGTAATAGTGTCGTAATTATTAGATTGTCCCACCGGTTCGGGTGGCGCTTCAATAATTTCTTTGTTTTCAATAATTCTTTTAATATTTTGGATATAAAGGTTTTTTTGTTGCGCATCTACCATCAGCGAGTCGGCTATTTTGTTTAGATGATAAAGATCATCTTTTTGCTGAACGTCGGGATATCCGGGGATATATTCTTTCAGCGGCGTGTAGGCAATCACAAAAAAAGTAAGTGCGACAAAGGTAATGGCCATGCTCAGCAAGAAGATAAATACTTGTATCCGGCTAAGCCGGAAACTAATGCGTTCTTCAAAAGTTGTTTCGTTGAAAAGTACCAGCCGGTATTTGTTCCGGAGTTTTCGGTACCATTTTTCTTTTTTCGGAGTTGTTTCCATGTCAATTAAATATCCGTGCAAAGGTAAAAATAACCGTGGGAAAAGGGAAAAGAATATCGAATGATGAATAA
>CAZRAW010000178.1:0-4255 GCA_964598065.1 uncultured Lentimicrobiaceae bacterium | reverse complement strand
AATTTCTTCTTAAAAATATCGGAGCGGGCCACAAAAACGAACTGGTTTTTAAAAGAAAACTCGACAGCGAGTGCATCCATCAGAGCATTTTGGTGGTTGGGAGTAAAGATAAGATGGTCTTGCAACGGAACCTTTTCACGGTGGACATAAACAACTTTTCTATAGAAAATCTTATTGTGCCAAAACTGCATCCAAACTTTTAAAGCAGAAAACCGAAAGGAATATTTCTCAATATTTTCGACACCCATATTACCGGTTCTTTAGCAATGACTTTAGCTTAAAACTTATTTTAGGTTTATTCCATATCCCCGCCAGGGTAAGTCCGGCCACGATATGCCATATACCCCACCAGGCCGCTATAATAGCCATGCCGCCAAGTTCCATATCCGGAGGAAAAATTTTAGGGTTAAATATCAGCACTAATGCAAGTCCTGAATTTTGGATACCTGTTTCGATGGAAATGGTGCGCCGGTCAATAACAGGCCGTCTAAAAATCCTTGCCATATAATATCCGGAGACAAACGCCAATGTATTTTGAACCAATACAATGAGGAAAATATACTTAATAACGATGAGGAAAAAGCTGAAATTCTTCCAGAAAGCAATCACAACAATCGCAACAAAAAGAAAAATGGAAAAACGCTTAATGGGTTTGGTGATTTTTTTAGTAAAATCGGGCCATTTTGTATTAACAAAGATGCCCGTAACCAAAGGAATTCCCAAAATTAAAAAGACGGTCTGAAACATTTGCAACATATCAATATGCAAAGGACGAACCATTTGCACCGCATTGGAATGCACCAGAAAACGGGTGTATAAATTTCCCCATAAAGCAAAATTCAGCGGGGTCATAAATACCGCTGCCAGCGTTGCGATAGCGGTCAGGCTCACCGACAAAGCCACATTTGCCTTTGCAAGTGAAGAGATGAAATTGGATATATTTCCTCCCGGACAGGCAGCCACGAGTATCATGCCCAGAGCGATGGTCGGTGTAATAAAATCTTTCAGCAGAACAGTGAGGACGAAGGTGACGAAAGGCAATACAATAAACTGAGAAAGTACCCCTACAATGGCAGAAACGGGATTCAGTAATAATTTTTTAAAATGCTCTAATTTTATCCCCAATGCTACACCAAACATAACAAAGGCCAAAGCAACATTCAGTGCCTGAAGTCCTGCGGGGCTGAAATTCAAACGAATATGATCAAAAGCTTCTAATGTATGCATAAAAACCAATTAATTACGGCTTGCATAGGTACAGTATTTTTTTGAATTAACAAATTTCTTCTTTTGCGATACTTTCATTTTCGGAATCATCGACACCCATAATTCTCAATGTGCGTTTATTTGTTGCATACCAACCAACCTGTCGTATTCAGGCATTATGTTATGATAGTAAACATAGATAGTGTAGGTATTCCGGGTATCCCAAAAGCTTCCCTCAATGGGGGTTATATTGGCCTGCCGACTTCCAGATGGCAAAACAGCATACCAATACTCATAATATCCCTGCTTCAACAACAGGTTTCCCTCATATTGATGTTGTTGTGGATTGTAAGTCATTTTGTTTTTATCGTTAAGCTGCCAATTGGTAAGCTGACCTAAGATGTAAACACCTGCATTTTTAATTTCAGGCATCTTCAGATAAAAATAAACAATGGCGTAATCACCTTCAATATTTGGATTCTGGTCGCTGCGTGCAGCAATAAGCATTTTGCCGTGAATATCCTGATAGGTCTCGTACTGACCTCCTGCTCGCGGATAGTCCGTATGCAGCATCACTTCGTAATAATTTTTCAATTGAATAATTTTACGAATATATTCCGACTGGTACCAGAAACTTTTCATATCGAAATATCTTGGCTCATTGCCTGAGTTAAAGACGATTCCATTAGCAAAATTATACTGCAACTCATTGGGGGTTACCGAAGTAGGATGAAGATTGAAATAAGCATTGTCCCACCTGCCATTTTGCCGGATATCCACCTTAAACCGTTGTTCGGGCTCTGCACTAAAAATATCAGGCGTGTAACAAATAAGATCAATTTGTTGTTTTATCCCGACATAGGCAAGATTTTTCGGATAATAAGGAACCTTGGCGGCAATGGTTACCAGTGGCTCTATCACAAAAAACCGCCGGGTAATCAACACATTGGTGTCGCCGTCATTATCGAGATAAACTTTCAAAATATAGTTTCCTGACAGTTTGGGACGCATATCCGGCTGCGGGAAGTTAAGCTGATAATGAATATAAGCCGTGAGTGTATTAAAGGAAAATTTATAATTTGTTATATCCCCTTCCAAATATCCCGTAAGGTAATCTATGGGTTGCAGGTTGGAGGTTTTCCAGTCGGAGGTGCAATGTATTAGTGTGTATTTATAGTTTTCCTGTTGGTTACTTAAATCATCAAACGAAAGAGTAAGTTGCTCCTGAGAACCCAATTTAATTACAGGTGCCTTCAGCTGGTCGCCTTTGGCATACAGCAGGACACTTACAATATTATTATCATAAACGCGGTCGGCATTGGTAACCTGAGCTACAACATCAAATGGAAGAAAGCCCGCCGAAAGAAATAAAAAGAGGATAATTCTTGTCATGGAGATTGTTGCATTAAAAAAACAAAAATATAATATTTCCGTCTAAAAATCAGTTGGATGTACCTTTAATAAAAAAATCTTTTACAAAAACCTTTTCCGACAAAGAATATTTCTTACTTTTATTGCTCCAATTCAATTGTCAATAATTTAACTTGCCCCCTTTAAAACTACATGAATTTATTTACATATGTCAACTGTTTATTCTATTAGAAAAGGCTTAGACATCAGGTTAATAGGCGATGCCGAAAAGACTGTTGTTGACCTTAAATCCCGTTTATATGCTGTTAAGCCTACCGACTTTATCGGCTGTTTTCCCAAGATGTTGGTGAAAGAAGGTGATGAAGTGAAAGCCGGAAGTCCGCTGTTTTTTGACAAATACCGTGAAGAAATTTATTTTACTTCACCCGTAAGTGGTAAAGTAACTAACATACATCGCGGAGCCAAAAGAAAACTTTTGGAGGTCATTATCGAATCGGACGGAAATTATGAATCGCTTGATTTCGGCCCTGCCGATCCAGCCGAAACAGAGCGGGAAGCCGTTACGGAGAAATTGCTGAAAAGCGGTCTCTGGCCGGCTGTCCGCCAGAGGCCTTATGCTATTGTTGCCGAACCGAAAGACGAACCGAAAGCCATTTTTGTTCCCGCTTTCGATTCCTCTCCACTGGCACCCGATTATGACCTTATGGTACATGGGCACGGTGTGGAATTCCAGGCCGGTTTGGATATATTAACAAAACTGACCAAAGGAAAAGTCTATTTGAACATACATAACGACAACACCAAATCCAAGGTTTTTCTGAATGCCAAAAACGTAGAAATCAACCGTTTCAGAGGGCCACATCCTTCGGGAAATGTCAGCGTACACATCAGCCGGCTGGCTCCTATCAATAAGGGAGAAATTGTCTGGTATGTACTGCCACAGGATATTCTGACTATAGGCAGGCTGTTCCTTACCGGAAAACACGATACCACCCGCCTTGTAGCGCTCACCGGCTCGGAAGTAAAACGTCGGAAATATTTTAAAACCCGTGCAGGGGCCTCCATTACCAACATGACAAAAGATAACGTGGAAAACGGCGAACTACGCTACATCAGCGGCAACGTGCTTACCGGTGATAAAATTGACAGGTCAGGTTTTGTGGGATTTTATCATTCGCAAATAACTGTTATTCCCGAAGGAAATTATTTTGAAATGCTTGGATGGGCCTTACCCGGATTTGGGAAGTTCAGTATATCACGCACTTATCCCTCTTTTCTGAATCCTGACAAAAAGTACCGTCTTGACACTAATTTGCACGGTGGAGAGCGGGCTTATGTGATGACGGGAATGTTTGAAAAAGTGTTTCCATTTGATATTTATCCCCTGCAACTTATCAAAGCCATATTGGTGGAAGACATCGACCTGATGGAAAACCTCGGTATTTATGAGATTGATGCTGAAGATTTTGCCTTGAGTGAAGTGATAGATACCTCAAAGACGGAAATTCAAAAAATTGTACGTACCGGACTGGAGCTGATACGCAAAGAAATGAGTTAATAATTCAGAAAATGAAAAGATTCGCATGAAAGCGTTAAGAAAATTTTTAGACAAACAAAAACCGAATTTTCAACCGGGAGGGAAATTTGAAAAGCTCGAATCTTCTTTTGAAGCCTTTGA
>CAZRAW010000177.1:0-4292 GCA_964598065.1 uncultured Lentimicrobiaceae bacterium | reverse complement strand
TGCTGCTTTGTGATGCGCAGACATCTGGCGGACTGTTGGTAGCGCTTCCGGAAAAGGATATGGAGAATTATTTGAAAGAACTCTCCGGAAGCAGCCCGTACAAAGCAGTTGTTATCGGACAATTCACACAAAAAGGGACGGGAAAAATCACCATCCGGTAAAACCCCGGCCAACATAACTAAAAAGTACGTGGTTTTGTTCGGGAGATTTCTTACCTCCGCTACACAAATCCGGTGCAAGGGATTCGAAATAACGAGTATAGCCGAGAAACATCGTCAGAAGAAAGCTACTAAAGCATATTCATAAGTCTGTAAAACGCATCACGTTTTCGCTGTGCAATAGGAAGTTGTGCTTTATTCTTCATAACAACAAAACCGCCTTCTCTCTTATCGTAGTAATCTATATAATTGATATTTAGCAAATAAGACTGATGACATCGAAAAAATGCAAAACCGTTCAGCAGATTTTCATAATGCTTCAGGTGTTTTGAAACCAGTATTTTCCCTCCTGCCAGATGAAATCGCGTATAAGCACCTTCAGCCTGACAATAAATAATCTCATCAGTATTCACAACATACAGCTTTTGGTCAGTATGCAAAACCAGCTTTTTCCTGTTTTCTTTTTTTTGTTGCAAATTGGCAAACAATACATTTAGTTTCAGGGCAATATCTTCCTGGTTCACCATCTCGCCAGCCCGTTTGACAGCAACAAGAAGTTTGGCAGGATCTATCGGCTTCAATAAATAATCAATAGCCGAAAATTCAAATGCTTTTATGGCATAATCCTCAAAAGCGGTAATAAATATCACTTTAAAAGAAACATTATTTACTTGTTTTAAAACATCGAATCCATTGCCATCGGGCAGATTAATGTCCAGTAAAACGAGATCGGGATGGGATTGCCGGATAGCTTTCACGCCGGATTGCACATTGTCGGCTTCTGATAGCAGCTCAAAATCCACATTCCCTAAAGTTAAGATATCCCGTACCGTTTCTCGTGCTTTAGGTTCATCGTCTATTATAATTATTTTCATTTTTTATTGTCCTATAGACAGCAACTAAATTACTGTTTTTATTGGTTATCTTTGATGGGAATTGAATAAACAACTCTGGTTCCCGTTTTGTTGCCCTCGGCATTCCTGACGGATTCAACAGAAAAGGTGTACCTGACAGAGGCCTTCCGGTTTAATATCTGAAGTCTTTCTTTGGTAATCCGGAGTGCCATTGAGCTGTGTTTCTTTCGGGAAAGTTTTTTTGAGGTTTCTATCCCAATACCATTATCCACGACACTGAAAAACAGTATATTATCCTCTCTCCAAATCTTTATCTTAATAATACCCTTTTTGTTTAACCCTTTAAATCCGTGTTCAATGGCATTTTCCACAAAAGGCTGTGTCAGCATAGGCGGAATCAGAATCTGTTGGGTATCTATATCCAGGTCAATATTAAAAAAGAATTCAAATTTATTTTCAAACCGAAGTTGCTGCATAGTCAAATAATTTTTCAGAATTTCCAATTCCTTCTCAAGGCTGATATACTCCATTCTCGAACCAATGAGAATGGAACGCATGAGAAGGGCAAATTTTGATAAATAGGAAGCGGAAGACACAGCATCATGTTTAAGCACATAACTTTGTATAGCGCTGAGCGCATTAAAAATAAAATGCGGATTCATTTGTGTCCTTAGCAACTTTTGTTGCAAAAGAGCAAACTGGTATTTTTGCTTCAACTTCTTATCGCGATAAAGGACATAAAGCATCATTAGGCTTATCAAAAACAACAACTCAAGCAGATGGAACCAGGTAGTTTCCCAAAACGGAGGATGAATAATCATAGTAATTTGCAGTGGATTTTTACTCCAGACGCCATCCGGATTTGCAGCCTTTAACAAAAAATAATACTTTCCGAAACGGAGGTTAGAATATTGCACGCTGCGATTACTCGCTTCAAAGTACCTCCATTTTCTATCAAAATTGACCAGCTTACAAACGTATTTGTTCCCTTTTGGAAAATTATAGTCTGAAACACTTACCGTAAAATTTACATAATTTTGCTTATAGTCAAGCTGTATTGGCTTTCCTGAATTATAGTCGTATGGAAAAGGTTCTCCCATAACCGAAACCATAGTAATCATAGGTTGAGGCCTATAGTCGTTAACCGGAATATTTTTATTGCTGTGAAACCGAATATTCCAAGGATGAACAATCACCAGGCCGTGCTCCGTGCCGAACAACAACCGGTTGTCGGACAAGTGACAAACAGCACGGGTAAATTCATCATCCGGCAAACCATTTTTAATATAAAAATTAGCAAAAGTGTCTTTCGTTTTATCAAAAAGAGACAATCCATGGGCAGTACTAATCCACAACCGGCCAGCATCATCTTCCGTTATCCCTCTTATATCATTATCAGCCAAGCCATTACTGGTCGTAAAATGTAGAAAGGAATTATCTTCGGTACAAAATTTATTTAATCCGAAAGCACCCACCCAGACATTTCCTTCCCCATCCTGAAAAACAGAGCGTACATGGTTCCCCCAAAGGCTGGCGCTGTCATCCCTGTTTTCATTAAAAATAATGGTCGATCCATCGGCAGGATTCATCTGAGTAACACTGCCCTCTGTTGATCCTGTCCAGAGAAAACCTTTATTGTCTTTCATCAGGACACTCACAAAATGAGAACCTAACCGGTATCGGCATCCTGGTTTATCTCTTTTGTCAACAAAAATATTATGATTAAACCGGAAAAGCCCGTAGGAACTCCAGCTGGCCACCCAGAAGTTCCCCCGGTTATCTTCGCAGAAACCATTGTACCAATCCATGTTTCGGCTGGTGGTATCCAGTCGAAAAAGCCGGCTTACCTTTCGGTTTCGGTCTATTTTCTGAAAACCGGTACCCGACCAAAATCCAACCCATATATTGCCTTTTTTATCTTCATATAACACGGAAACCCGGTTAGAGGCGAGAGGAGAAGACGAAAAAGTATCAAAGTGGTCAATTTTTTTAAAATCCCGATTAAAAACATCGATGCCGGCATCATCGGTTCCAACCCAAATGTTATGGTTATGGTCTTCAAGTAGAGCGGTGACAAAAGAAGAAGAAAGTGTATTCGGGTTTCCGGGAATGTGGAAAAGTGTTGAAAATTTATTGGTGTAAAAAGCATATTTGGCCAGTCCGTCAACGGTTCCTATCCAAAGGCATCCGCTCCTGTCGAAATACAATTTGGTGATATGATTGTTGGGTAGAGAAGCAGGGTTTTCAACATCTTTACAAATTGTAGTAAATTGTTTATCAGTACGATCCCATATTATCAATCCATGTCCAGTGCCTATCCAAAGTTTTCCATTCCGCCCTTCTGTAACATCAAAAACCGAGCCTTTCACTACACTATAAAATTTTCTATGTAATGTGTCAAACCGGTATAGCCCATCAACTCCTGCCACCCAGAAATTACGATCACCATCCTGATAAAAGCAGGTAATATCCTTGGTTAACTTTCCATGTAAAATATCGGGGGGAGAAGAGTAAGAGATAAACTTTTCATTTTTTTTGTTGAAACATAACGGGCCAAATGACCTTCCGCCTATCCAAAGTTTTTTATTCTTTCCCTGGTAGATGTTGTGGTACTTGTAAATATTTAACTGGCCGGGTTTCTCATGGCCAAAACGCTTGTACTTTCCGGTGGTTATATTCATCTCATATAAGAAACCATCTGCTGTTTCTATCCAAAATATATTATTCTCATCAATAGCAAAAGCCCTTACATAATTGGAATTCCGGTTTCCTTTTTCACCTATCTCAACGTGCGTAAATGTATGATTTGACCGAATGTATCTGTCAAGTCCTTTATCAGTTCCAACCCACATATTTCCGGCAGTATCTCCGGCCAGACAGGTAACTATGTCTCCTGAAAGGGAGTTCAGGTTATCTTTTTCATGACGATAAGTTACAAAAGCATATCCATCATAGCGGCTGAGTCCACGGTCGGTGGCAAACCACATAAACCCCTGCTTATCCTGAAAGATAAAGAGAATATGGTTTGAGGGCAACCCATCTTTTTTAGAGAAATTCTGAAAACGAAAATAGGGATTTGTACTTTTCACCTGTTGCCATGCCATAACCCGGCCGACAGAAAGCAACAACATAACCATCAGCAAAACAGCCGAAAACAAACGCCATACCCGACTTTTAAAAGCCGGATACGGTTTTTTCAGTTCCATACCCTCCTATTTGGGTAAGTAATTAGCAACAAGAGGATAAAGTTACAACTTATTTGACAGAATAATCCATTATG
>CAZRAW010000176.1:0-4326 GCA_964598065.1 uncultured Lentimicrobiaceae bacterium | reverse complement strand
ATGGTCCGTTCGTCTAGCCAGGTCAGGACGCCAGGTTTTCATCCTGGTAACACGGGTTCAAATCCCGTACGGACTACTTTTTAAACCATAAGACACGCTTCCTCAGTGTTTTATGGTTTTGCTTTTCTACCATTTTTCTGCTATTTTCTTCTAAATATGCTTTTATTACGAGCAGGTTATGTGACAAAACAAGCAGCATATTCCCTATTTGGGAATTTATTCCTGATTCGGGAAAATCATCACGAAAAATAATTCAACACCTTCAAAACCATTTACTTCCAACATTCTAAACTGAAGTCCAACGGAGATGGACACACCTTTTGTTACGCCGGATACCATTGTTATGCAGATGACATTTTACGACAATGGCACTTTTGCCCCGGGCGGACCGGTTCAATACAACACACTCGATATCGGAAACTTTAATCCGTTTCTTGTTGTAAACCAACAAAGAGGTGTGGAAGTTCATCTACCCAACCATGCCCCGACAGATCTGGCAGATAAAAAATTGCTGGGAACCGGAGACGACAACAGTATTCCGGCTGAAGGAAGATTTTACAAAACAAAGAAAAATCTTCCCTGGGGAATATTTATTGCCCAGGTATTTGTGTGGCCTATTGAAAAACAGGATATTACACAAGCTTACAACTACTTTGGCGAGTGGGTTGAGAGCCATGGCACTCTATTCCCGGATTGGTATAAGGACAAACCGGGATACCGAAACAATAGTTTGCTATACACCAAACATCAATAAAAATTTCACGGCATGCATAACAAAGCCTGATTTAAAAGTCGGGCATAGAGTTTGTGACAGAATAAAAATTACCTTTCTGCCTGAAAAAACCGTATCTTTGCAGACAAAAGATATTGACATGCGTTTAGTTTTTTTCAGAACCCCAAAGGCTAAGAAGTTCAGTTACCAGCCCCGCTATTACGATGCTAAAAAAGAGGAATGGGAACGTCGCAAAGTAGAACTGGGCTACGACTCGAAACTAAGTAAGGAAGAGCAGATACGGTTAAAAATGTCGAGCCGGTGGCTAAGGAATGCCGATACCTCCAACAGAAGATCAATACGTTTACTCACCTATTTTATCTATGCGGTTTTTATCCTCGGCAGCATCTATTTGATTCTTTTTACCAACCTTATTGAGAATCTTCTGACAATGTTTGGCTTGGTATCCAAATAAGCATTGCAGGTTATGTCTAACATCATAAAACTTCTCCCCGATTCTGTCGCCAATCAGATTGCCGCCGGTGAAGTCATCCAGCGTCCGGCTTCTGCCATCAAAGAGTTGCTGGAGAATGCCGTGGATGCCGGTGCTACCGAAATCAATCTTGCAATAAAAGATGCCGGTAAAACGCTGATTCAGGTTACCGACAACGGTTGTGGCATGTCGGCGGTGGATATGCGCATGTGTTTTGAACGACATGCCACTTCTAAGATTCAAAAAGCCGAAGACCTGTTTGCCATTCACACCCTGGGTTTCCGGGGCGAAGCCATGGCCTCCATCGCAGCCATTGCCCACGTAGAAGCAAAAAGCCGTTCGCATGAAGAAGAGCTGGGAACCTGCCTGCGCATAGAAGGCTCTAAAGTGATTAGCGAGGAGCCATGCCCATGTAAACCTGGCACTACCATTACAGTGAAAAATCTGTTTTTCAATGTCCCCGCACGTCGTAATTTTTTAAAATCAGACACAGCCGAAACACGGCATATCCTCGAAGAGTTTAACCGTGTTGCCCTCATTCAACCCGGCATTGCTTTTTCGCTGACACACAACGATAAGTTAATTTACAAACTGCCGACAGCTACGGAAAAATCAAGGATTGTGGGCATTTTTGGGAAAATGTATGACCAGCGGCTGCTACCCGTAGAACAAAAAACCGATGTGCTCACCATCAAAGGTTTCATTGTAAAACCACAATACGCCAAAAAAACCCGTGGTGAACAGTACTTCTTTGTGAATCACCGGTTTATCAAGCATCCTTATCTGAACCATGCCGTTACCAATGCTTTCAGCGAACTGCTGCCGGCCGACGCTTTTCCCTCCTACTTTATCAATATTGAAATAGACCCTTCCGATATTGATGTTAATATTCATCCAACCAAAACAGAGGTTAATTTTCGAGATGCCCGGTACGTGTACGCCGTTTTGCATTCTGCAGTAAAAAAATCCATTGGCATACATAACCTGACGCCAACCCTTGATTTTAGTGTAAATCCGCAACTGAATACTGTTTTGGGCATGCCGCCGGAGGGAGAGATCAAACAACCTGGTATTCATTACGCCCCCGGGTACAATCCGTTCCGGCCGGGAAAAAGTAAAACGGAAGCACAACCTCCGGCTTCTTCTATAAGGCAGCCACAACATAATTGGGAACAGGTTTTCAGGCAGGAAACTACTCAACCTTCCCCGGAAACCGGCGGACAAACAAAGTTCACCGGTATGCAGGAGGAACAGTCCGGTTCATTTTTTCAGATTCACGGAAAATATATTGTCTGCAATGTGCGTTCGGGATTAATGATTATCGACCAGCACAGGGCACATCGGCGCATTCTGTACGAGTTCTTTCTTGAACAATTGTCAGGACGGCAACAGGCATCCCAGCAACAGCTTTTCCCACAGGATTTTCACTTTTCGGCCGGAGACATGTCAATTTTGAAAGAGTTAGAAGAATTGCTGCGTCAGTTGGGTTTTGTTTTTGAGGACTTTGGCACCAACCGCATTGTGGTGAAAGGTGTTCCGGAGAATTTCAACAGCAACAACATCCGCGAGACACTGGAACGGATTGTTGAAGATTTTAAAACACAGCATAACCAGCCCGGCATGGACAACAGTATCAGACTGGCGAGAGCTATGGCAACACAGCTCGCTATAAAACAAGGAACCCTGCTGAACAGTGAGCAGATGGCAGACCTTTTTAACAAGTTGTTTACATGTAAGCTGCCGCAGCAGGCCCCTGATGGCTCACTCACACTCAGCATTATCCCTTTGGGAAAACTGGAACAATTTTTGAGCCGTCAGGAAAATTAAAAACAGAAATTATGCAGCAATTCAGACCGGCAGGATTCAGAATATTACCCCCGATGGTGAAAAATTTACTCATCATCAACACTTTGTTCTTTTTGGCTACACTGGCATTGAGAAAATATGGCATCGACCTCATCAACATCCTCGGACTTCACTACCCGGGCGCTTCCGGCTTCAGAATTTACCAGTTTGTTACGTACATGTTTATGCACGGAGGTTGGGCACACATTCTGTTTAACATGTTTGCTCTGTGGATGTTTGGCAAGATCGTTGAAAACATGTGGGGCGGGAAAAAATTTCTGATTTTTTACATGCTGACCGGGCTGGGTTCAGGCATCGTTTATATTTTTTGGATTCATTTTCACCTACGGACAAACCTTGACCTGCTAAACGCCATCATTGCCCATCCCGATGTAACTTCCATTGAAGCTTATTTCCATCAATACGGCTTTCGTTTAAATGAACTTTCTACTTCTATTACACAAGGAAACATTAACCTTTTTAATCATAATGTACAACTTCTCGGTAGCGGCGCAGCTGACCCGTCGGTAGTTCAGCAAATCATTAGTTTTCTTTCGGAATACAAAGCCGAAATGCTGAACCAAATGGTTGTGATTGGCGCTTCAGGAGCCATTTTCGGCTTGCTGCTCGCTTTCGGCATGATGTTTCCCAACGAACTCATCTATCTCTATTTTGCCATCCCTATCAAGGCCAAATGGTTCGTCATAGGTTACGGCCTGCTTGAACTTTTTTCGGGTATCAGGGACCGTCCGGGCGACAATGTGGCACATTTTGCCCACGTAGGCGGATTGTTGGTAGGATTATTGATTGTGTTGTACTGGAAAAAGAAAGGTCATCTTTTTGGCCCGGAGATGTAAAAATATAAAATATGCAGGGATACTATCAACAGCCACAAAACACAAATGAGTTAATCAAACGCATTTTTCTGGGAAGAAACGTCCTGTCACGCCTAATTCTCATTAATACCGTTATTTTCCTAATGACCGCTGTGGTACATCTTGTTACCTGGCTTTTGGGAATTCCCGAACATTCCGGCCTCACCCTGCTGGGCAGTTATCTTGCTCTCCCATCCGGTTTGCATCAACTGGCACAAATGCCCTGGACTATTTTCACTTACATGTTTCTACACGAGGGGTTCCTGCACTGGCTGTTCAACATGATTTTTCTCTATTTTGGAGGCATCCTTTTCACCGAATACCTTAGCCAGCGAAAACTGCTGATGACATATCTATTCGGCGGACTGGCCGGCGCTGTATTCTTTGTGCTGGCTTTCAAT
>CAZRAW010000175.1:0-4371 GCA_964598065.1 uncultured Lentimicrobiaceae bacterium | reverse complement strand
TCATCGCAACTTCGCAATTTCATTTTACCAACCGTTATTCACCAGGTAAACGCTTCCGGGGTCATCCATTTTCCCTGCACTTTCATCACCTGTTCGATAATATCGCGTACACAACCTTCGCCGCCTTTTTTGTCGGAAATATAGACAGAGACTTCTTTCACCTCTTCCACGGCATCGGCGGGACTTACGGGCACCCCTACCCTTTTCATAACCGGGATATCCGGAATGTCGTCGCCCATATAAACCACATTTTCCGGGTTGATACTGCGCTCTTTAATGTATTTCTCAAAAACTTCCACTTTATTTTTAACACCGGTGAAGGCATCCCTAATATTCAGAGTGTCGAACCGATTGTCCATTGATCTGGAGATACCACCGGAAATCACCACAACATTATATCCCATCTTTACAGCGAGTTGCAATATAAAACCATCACGCACATTGGCAGTTCGCAACGGCGGGTCATCGTGTTGCAGTATCACGCGGCCATCGGTCATAACGCCGTCATAATCAAATATAAATGTATTCACTCCTGTGAGCAGTGTTTTGTAATTACTCATGATATTTCTTTAAAATCTGTTGACTAAAAATCTGATAAATTTCTTTCAAATCATCCCTGTTTTCAAGCATCTCCAAATGTTTCGCAATGGTGGACAGGTCGCCGCGCCTTGCCGGACCGGTCTGTGCTTCCACAGCTGGAAGTTTTTCTATTTTTGCCACGGTTTCCCGGATAAGCGGCAGCAGCATTTCCATAGCAAGTCCGTTTTCTTTCAAAAACTCATCTGCCTCAGCGTAAAGGTGGTTGGTAAAATTGTTCACCAACACAGCAGCGAGATGCAATTTCATTCGCCGTTCCGTATCGATGCCATAAACAGCCCTGCTCAACTTACCAGCCAGCGCCCTGAGCGCTTCATAAGTTTCTTCGGAAGAAGCTTCGAGGCAGAACGGTACCTGCGAAATGTCCACATCCCTGTTTTTAGAAAAGGTCTGGAACGGATAAAAAACACCATAATGTTCAAACCGGCCTAAGGTTTCCATTGCCGTGATGCCCGAAGTATGGCAAACCACGCCGTCAACCTGTGGCATTTGTTCCGCCACCGAAGCAATTTTTTCATCCCGAACCGTTAGCAGGTATAAATCAGCTTGTGTATTCATCGCCGAACAGGTATCTATGGCTTCGGCATCCACCTTCGCAGCCAACTCACGGGCGTGACGAATATCAGGCGAACAAACCTGCAAAATTCTCAGACCTTCCTGCCGGAAAGCCTTTGACAAATGTCCGGCCACATTGCCCGAACCGGCGAAAACAACCGTTTGAAGATGAAAATTCCGGTTCATATAAAACGACTTTGGAACACCAATTGAATGTTTTTACAAAATAACAACTTATTTTCCATTCATAAAAACGGAACAGGAAAGCATTCTTTCGACTTTGTTTGCAAAGGATTATCAGACAACTTCCATCTCCTGTTATTTTAACAGAATTCCTATATTTGCGCATCTTAAAAACAGACACAGTGAACAAAAATATCATATCGCAACAGCTTCAGAATCTTTCTGAATCTGCAACATTGGAAATGACACGACGTAGCCGCGAATTGAAAGCTCTGGGTAACGACATTATTAATTTAAGTATTGGAGAACCTGATTTTAACACGCCCGATCCTGTAAAAGAAGCAGCAAAAGAAGCCATCGATAATAACATTACACATTATCCGCCGGTAGCAGGTTTTAAAGTGTTACAGGAGGCCATTGCCGAAAAGCTGAAGAGAGATAACGAACTGGATTTTTCGCCGGAGCAAATTGTTGTATCAAATGGTGCCAAACAGTCGCTCGCCAACATTTTTATCAGCATTCTGAACCCTGGCGATGAGGTAATTATTGCTGCTCCTTACTGGGTTTCTTATGCCGACATCATCAAACTTGCCGGAGGAAAAGTTGTTGCACTGCAAACCGGCATTGAAGACCATTTCAAACTTCAACCGAAGAAATTAGAAGCAGCTATCAACAGTAAGACAAAAGCGTTTCTGTTTAACTCACCTTCCAATCCTACCGGGATGGTCTATTCTGCCGAAGAGATGGCCGGCTTAGTCAGTGTTTTGAAAAAATATCCTGAAATTCTGGTCGTTTCCGATGAAATTTACGAACATATTAACTATTCCGGCAAACACGTGAGCATTGCTTCCTTTCGGGAAATAAAAGAGCAAACGGTGGTGGTGAACGGCGTTTCCAAATGTTACGCCATGACCGGATGGAGGATAGGCTACATGGCAGGTCCTGTATTTCTTGCTAAATCATGTACAAAATTACAAGGGCAATATACTTCCGGACCGGGAACCATTTCGCAGATGGCAGCCCTAAAGGCCATGAAAAACCCGCCGCAGGATTCGGAATATATCCACGAAATGGTCTCTGCTTTTAAAAACCGTCGCAACCTGCTCGTTAAGGAAATGAAAGAAATTCCGGGAATTAAAACTTACGTCCCGGAAGGCGCTTTTTATCTGTTTCCCGATGTTAGCAGCTATTTTGGAAAATCGGATGGTGAAACGGTTATCAGTAACGGTACGGATTTGAGTCTTTATCTTTTAAACAAAGCCCACGTGGCGGTAGTTACCGGCGAAGCTTTCGGTAACCCGTGTTGTGTTCGTATTTCCTACGCTACCTCCGGCAACCTGCTCGAAGAAGCCATGAAGCGTATCAAAGCTGCTCTTAAAAATTTAAAATAGATAAAAATGACTTTGACAATCGACCGGCTTCCACAGATATTTAAAGCCTTTAATACCAAAAAGGTATTGATTATCGGGGATGTGATGCTTGATGCCTATATCTGGGGAAAAGTCGAGCGTATATCACCTGAAGCACCGGTGCCCGTTGTAACGGTAGAAAAACGGGAAGAACGCCTCGGAGGGGCTGCCAACGTGGGGATGAACATCCGTTCGCTTGGCGCCACACCTGTCATGTGTTCTGTCATTGGTACCGACACCAGAGGGGAAACCCTCAGGGCGCTGATGCTTAACTCAGGCTTAAATGATGCAGGTATTATCGAAAGTCCTCACCGGATCACCACAACCAAGTTCCGTGTTCTTGGCAACAACACCCAAATGCTGCGCGTGGATGAAGAGACGTCACAACCGTTAAAGAAAGCGGAGTTCCACGAACTGTGCAGACACATTGATAAAATCCTGAAAACAGAAGACATTCATGTAATTATCTTTCAGGACTATGACAAGGGCGTTATTACTCCGGAGCTGATTGATTTTGTTACTGATATGGCGCGAGAAATGAATATTCCGGTAGCCGTTGACCCAAAAAAACGTAATTTTCTTGCCTACAGAAACACTACTTTGGTTAAGCCCAATTTGTTGGAAATGAAAGAAGGACTTGATTTGGCCGAACTTCCTTCCGACAAGGCAAGTCTCCGAAAAGCAGCACAACAGTTATCAGAAAAGTTAAACGCCACCATGATTTTGAATACTCTTTCCGAAAACGGTATTTTTATCTTTTGGAAAGAGAATGATGAATCAAAAGCCGAATTGCTTCCGGCACATCGCCGCAACATCGCCGACGTTTCCGGTGCCGGAGACACGGTCATCAGTGTGGCATCGCTGTGCCTTGCTTTGAAGTTGGGAGCAGTAGAGCTGGCATTACTATCCAATATTGCCGGAGGTCTCGTATGTGAACAAGCCGGCGTAATACCCGTCAACAAAGAAAAATTTATAGCAGAAGCCATACGTATTTTGAATAGCCGGAACCTGTAATGATACAAAAAACACACGCAAAAAAAGAGATGGTGCAAAATATGTTTAACAACATTGCACCTAAATACGATCAGCTGAACCACCTGCTCTCGGCCGGTATTGACAAGAGCTGGCGGAGAAAAGTCAGGAAAGCGCTTGCCGCAGACCATCCTGAAATTATTCTGGACGTAGCTACCGGCACCGGCGACCTCGCCATCGAACTGGCCAGGCTGCCTGTCAATAAGATTATTGGTATAGATATTGCCGAGGATATGTTGAAGATTGGGAAGAAAAAAGTTGCTAAAAGAAAACTTGATCAGGTCATCACCCTTGAGCGAGGTGATTCGGAGAACATTAATTTTGAAGATAATTATTTTGATGCCATTACCGTGGCTTTCGGTGTACGCAACTATGAAAATCTCGAAAAAGGACTGCGTGAAATGTATCGTGTGCTGAAACCCGGAAAAAAAACAGCCATTCTGGAATTCTCCAGGCCGGCCTCTTTTCCCATGAAAAATATTTACCAATTCTATTTTAATTACATCCTGCCCGGCGTTGGCCGCATGGTCTCAAAAGACAAGTCGGCCTATACTTATCTGCCGCAATCGGTTGCCCGTTTTCCGGAAAACAAAGA
>CAZRAW010000174.1:0-4372 GCA_964598065.1 uncultured Lentimicrobiaceae bacterium | reverse complement strand
GACTGGAAAGCCGTGGAAGAGCTTACTGAAAAACTACGGAAATTTGATCCGGAAGATCCGGTAAAATACGATTTTGCCCTTTTTGGAACAGGTGTTTATGAGAAATTCAAATAACCCGTTCGGCTATGATTCCGCTTCTTCATCAAGTTCAATGCCGAGGTCAATACCAAGACTTTTGTTGTACATAGCCATAGCCTTCAGGCTCATCCCCATACTCGAAAATCCGCCATCGTGATAAAGATTTTGCATAGTAACTTTCCGTGTTAAATCGCTGAACATTACAATGCAGTAATTTGCACACTCTTCGGCATCGGCATTTCCTAACGGCGACATGCGATGAGTGAAGTCCAACAGTCCATCAAAACCTTTCACCCCCATGCCGGCTGTAGTTTTTGTCGGAGACTGCGAAATGGTGTTCACCCTGATTTTATGTTCCCGACCATAGATGTAGCCGAAACTACGCGCAATGGACTCCAGCAAGGCTTTGGCATCAGCCATATCGTTATAGCCGTAAAGCGCACGCTGAGCCGCAATGTACGAAAGCGCCATCACCGAACCCCATTCGTTTATAGCATTTAGTTTAAACGCTACCTGCAACATTTTATGAAAAGATATGGACGAAATGTCGAGAGTTTTATTCAAATAATTGTAATTCAAATCGTTATAAACACGTTTCTTTCGCACATTCAACGACATTCCAATGGAGTGGAGTACAAAATCGACCTTGCCTCCGAGAATCTCCATAGATTTTTCAAAAACATTCATCAAATCATCCACGCTGGTGGCATCGGCAGGAATCACTTCCGCATTGCATTTTTCAGCCAACTCGTTCAGCTGTCCGAAACGTAAAGCGGTAGCGGTATTGCTCAAAGTGAATCGGGCACCCTCTTCAGTAGCTTTCTCAGCCACTTTCCATGCTATTGAGTTGCTGTCGAGTGCTCCGAAAATAATTCCTGTTTTACCTTTTAATAAATTGTATGCCATTTCCAATTATTTAGAATGAGTACAGCGGCAAAGATAAAAGAAAATAAAGCCAAGTTTCAGAAATGACGTTTTTGGGTTAACTAATATTTTGTCGTGATATGCTTTCTTGATTGTTTTTGGGCGGCGGCCCCGTCATATATTTCCCGGCTGAGTCGAGGCTTGTAAGCTGAGGCAGGCGGGGCCGCTGCCCAAAACGCAGTAAACAGGGAACAAAAAAAGTCTGCTCCATGTCATGGAGCAGACTTTTGAAACAATTAAAAACAAAGCTGTTCTATTTTCCGGCGGGAGGTGTGTAAATGTTAGAAGCTACACGATAACCCGGTTTGTCCATGTACCAGTCGGGATATTGGGTACCACCTGATTCGGCCCACTGCCCAAAATGATTGTAAGCGTTGAGAATGTCAACCTGCTCTACCGGATAGGCAAATGAAACGGGCAGGTCAAGTGCCCATGGAAGATTATTGGCTGTTTGATAATATTTTCCGGTAGCGGGGTCTGTTGCATCTGCCATGGTGTCGAAATAAGAGGTGTTTACCAAATCGGTGGGCTTTTGCCCGGCAAGATGAACCTCTTTTCCGCGATCTCCGTTGATAATCAGGAAAGGATTATAAGGCGCGGTTCCCGTTGTGCTAACCGGAACCGGATTTTTATAAAGGACATGCAATACATTGGTGTCGGGTTTAACATAAGAACTGTTTGGCTTGGTATTAATAAAAGCCGAGCCTGAATTACCAATCATTCTGAAGGCATTGTCAAATAATATAATTACTGTCTTGGTTTGTCCCTGTTCGGTACCGTTTGCGTTTGTGTGGATGTAGTTTTCGGTGTAATGTGTTCCGGTAACGGAGGCCACATTAGACGGGTTGCCGCCCAGCATAAAGCCAAATCCGTTTTTCAGGCTGGCGCCTACGGCACGCACGGAATAATCGGTAAAGAATTCAACCAGCTGGTTTGAAGCGTTTAATACCGATTTAAAATGATAATCCAAAACCAGGTCGTTAAAATCGTAATCGCCTTTTCCGGGCCATAAATCTTCAAAAGTTAGCGTTCCCCAGTCGGTTTTGTTGGGATAATAAACGTTAAAAGCGCGTGTGGCATCGTTGGGATAATCGTCCATATCGTCCGGAACACCATCGCCATCGGTATCTTTTACGGGGCCGGTTACCACAACATTGTTGAAGTAGGTAGAAGCAGTATTACTAAGATCCCAGTTCCAGATAAGAATCTGTACTTTTACGGTTCCCGCAGGCATAGTTGCTGCAATTGTCTTGGTTGTCCAGTTATGCGATGGAAAATCATAACGGATATAATAATAAGCCAGTGATCTGTTGTTTGCATCTTTGGGAATGATATAAAGCCAGGTATATAATCTGTTATTGTTGCCTGTTGATTTAATGTCGGCTGAGAAAGTGATTAAATCTCCCGACTTGGCGGCAATCATTTGCGAAGCTCCACCGTAATAGAGCCTGCCGGAACTATAAGGCGTGCGGATAACATGATCTCCGCCATCGTTATACCATTGCATTGTCTGGTTGTAATAGGAGGTGAAATACCATTTTCCATCTATGGGATGATTGGTGTACCATCCATGAATCGTACCAAAGTCGTTGTCCTCAAAATCACCGTTATGAATAAGATCGTTGACGCGCATTTCTTTGTATTTACCTGTGGAAAGGTTTGAGAAAAAGGCTGTTTTTGTTGATGGGGGAATAGTATCGGGAGGAGTTCCCCCGTAATCATTGCCAAAATTTATGATGACGCCGCTTCCCTTTGTAGTTTGTGTAGTGAATCCAACTTTCTGACTGCCGGCAATGGTTTGTACATAAATGGAATCCAAGGCAGTCGGCACCCTGATTTCACCTTTGTACCGGCCATGTGTATCAAAACTTCCGGCAGTAATAAATTTTCCACCGTTAGCGGGGTTGTCGGTGTAAAGATTAAACCGGCTTTTGTCTTTGCTAAAGTCTATGGTGGAGGGCATATTGATGGTAATATCCTCCACACGGGTTGATTCAAATTTAAATCCGTTGGGAATATTTAGATTATCCAGCGGAGAGCCGTTGGAGGGCAAAGGAGCCTTGCTACACGACTGAAATGTAAGCCCGGCAATCAACAACAAAGTTACTGCGAGAATAAAATTTTTTGTTTTCATGGTCTAATAAACGTTTATTTTTCTTTTATCAATTTTAACCTTAAATCCGCAGGCTAAATCTATTACAGTACCAAACTGCACGCCATTATTGATAATGCTCGTTTAAAGTTTCTCACCGTAGCCGGTGCTACGGCTGTGATACTTTTTCACTGCGCTTGCCAATTCTAACGCACATTTCGGCACTTCATTACGAAGTAGCCTGCGGAATTAAGGTTTAACAAAAATAAAGCCAATGTTCTGCGATATTCTTCAAAATGCTAATTATAAATAAGTTAATCTTTACAGAATAAAGCGTGCATTCCCAGAATAGGAGAATATATTCCCTATTTGGGAAAAATTCCCGGTTGTCGGGAAAACAGCTTTTTACTGTATGGAGACAAAGATATTTTATTTTCTTTAAAAATAACATATACCGGATATTTTCTCAATTACTATGTGTATGGAAATTATTCCTGTTTTGTTCCGAAATCATATAAAAATTAGCGAATGCAGAAAAGCTCCCGGTTGATGTTAATTGTAAGAAATATGCAATCAATAAGTTACAATTAATGGCATACAGATTGCTCAAGGCCGAACAATCTACACTTTAGCCGGTGTAAAGATCGATAATTTGGTTTTGGTTGTTTCAGGTCGGTGTGGTAAAAACAGCCGGCCTGTTTTTTTGCGTCTTTTAAGGAAAGCACTAATTTTGTCCTATATTGGGAAATAGTTGCCGGATAAAAAGTAACAGTCGAAATATCATGGTGAATAAAAAACTGCAGGAATGAGAAAAATCAATAATCCGTATAAAAAAATGAAGGGCTATCAATGTTTTGGATGTGCCCCTGAAAATTCCAACGGCCTGCAAATGACTTTTGCTGAAGATGGCGAATATATGGTTTCCGAGTGGAAGCCGAAAAGTTATTTTCAGGGCTATTATAATGTATTACATGGCGGTATTCAGGCTACTTTAATGGACGAAATTGCTTCATGGATGGTACAGATAAAGCTGAAAACATCCGGCGTTACTTCGCGGATGAATGTTCACTATTTAAAGCCAGTACCTACTGACAAAGGCAATATTAAACTCAGGGCAAAACTCATCGGACAGCATCGGAATCTGGCAGAAATCCATGTAGAACTATTCGGGCCGGAAAATGAGTTGTGTTCCGAAAGTAAATTAACTTATTTCATATATTCGCAGGAAGTAGCCGTCAAGCGTTTGCATTTTCCTGATTATGAGGAGTTTTTTGAAGA
>CAZRAW010000173.1:0-4375 GCA_964598065.1 uncultured Lentimicrobiaceae bacterium | reverse complement strand
TTCCCTATTTCAGATATTTCACCATCCAGCCCACCCAGCGGCGGTAAATATCCGTTGTCCGGACAATGTCGTGCGGGAAATGGGTATTTGCCGGATAGACATAAAACTCTACCGTTACACCGTTGTCACGCAAAGCATGAAACATCTCATAGCTGTTAACGATAGGCACATTGGGGTCGCCGGCATCTCCCATAATCAATGTGGGTGCTTTTGCTTTGATGGCATAAGCAATGGGCGACTGTTTGCGCCAGATTTTCCAGTATTTTTTCACCCACGGCGAACCGCCGAAAAAGTATAAATCGCCTTTTTGATAATAGGCAATGGTATAATCCATCACCCAGTCGTTGAGCGCAGCACCTGAAACTGCAGCTTTCCACACCTTGGGATAGTTTCCAATAAGCCACGAAGTCATATAACCTCCGTAAGACCAGCCGGTAACACCAATATTTGACTTGTCAACAAAACCTTTTTCTTCTACTTTTTTCAGGCCGGCCATTACATCTTCGCCCGGACCTTTTCCGGTATTCCGGTAAATGGCATGCTGGTAAGCATCGCCGAGGTTAATACTACCACGGTAATTGGGTTGGAACACCAGAAATCCCTGTGCGGCCAGTAGCTGTACCAGCGGCGAAAAACGAACAGTAGAAGCTCCTTCGGGGCCACCGTGAATGACCAATACCATCGGATATTTTTTTCCTTTTTCAAAATGAACAGGATAGGTCAGCACGCCATCTTCGTTGAATCCGTCATATTTCCAAGTGATACCTTCGTTTCTGGCAATGGTTAGCGTATCCACAAAAGCATTCAGATTGGTTAGCCGAAGGGGTTTGGCACCCACAGATTTCATAACATACAATTCGGCGGGATGTGTTGGCGTACTTGCCGTAAAAGCCGTTACCCCTGTTTTGGAAACCGAAACGCTGCCTCCCGGAAGGACATCTCCCAAATTCAACAATCGGGCTTTTCCGCCCACGGGCAGTTTCCACATCACTTCACGGGTCCCTTTTTCGGCCATCAAAAGCATGGATTTGCCATCGGGCAGCCATACAAAATTGTTGATGTTTCTCGCCATGGCCGCAGTTGCATCATTGATTTTCCCGTTTTTATCTACATAAACAGCAAATCCGTTATTCTGGTCGCCGTTGCGCGGACGCATAAAAGCCAGCGTTTTCCCTCCGGGAGCAAAAACAGGGTCAGTAGAACCCTGGTCAGAAACTACCGTTTGGATTTTTCCGGTTTGTACAACAACGGTTGCCAGCACCGAATGCCAGGCATTGCCTTCCCACACGTTGGGATATTTGCAGAAAACAATGGATTTTCCATCGGCTGTCCAGACCGGTGCCGACATAGAGCCCTGGTCGGTGCCGAGACTCCGGCTTCCTTTGGTAAGTTGTTTGGCTTTGCCGCCTTTTGCCGGGACAACCCACAAATGCCATGGTTGCACAGCAGCACGCACCATGTAGTTGTTATCGGTTACCCGAAAAGCATCTTCGTGATGCTTGATGGCTTTGGGATTGGGAACAGTATCCTGCGCAATATAAGCGAATTGCTTCCCATCCGGACTCCACGCATAAGCATTCACGCCTGTTTTGGAATTTGTAATTCTGACCGCATCGCCACCGTTCATAGGCATCACAAAAAGCTGTGATTTTTTGGATTTTGAGTCTTTGGCAAGAAAAGCCAGTTGCTTTCCGTTGGGCGACCAGCGCAGAGAAGACAATCCTTTCCGTTGAAAAGTCAGAGGACGAACCGAACCATTAGCTACCTGAACCAAGTCGATTTCCTGTTTGGATTTATCGGTTTTCCAGTCCGGGCGTGAGACAATGATAGCAATATGCTTTCCATTGGGTGAAATACGCGGCGATGAGATTCTCACTAATTTTCTCAAATCTTTCAGTTGAAACGGCTGTTGCTCAACAGTCTGTGCAAAAGCTGACCCGGTAAACAGAATACAGGCCATAAAAAAGAAAAGGCGGTTTATTTTCTTCATAGTATGAATAATTATGGAGGTTAAAATTAAAAAAATATTTCGATTATATAAACACGTCTTTGCGATGAGCATCAAGGAGGACTTGTGCGCCGGAGCGAAGAAGCAATCTAATCCCTCAGAATTGTCATCAATACCCACAGATTGCGTCGTCAGCCACCCGCAAGTTGTCCTCGCAATAACATGGATATATTTTACTCTTCGAATCTGATATCTTTCACCCGTAATTGCAAAGAGGTATTTCCCTGCCAGTTGTTTTCATCGAGATGATAGCAAAGGCTGAAAGTTTTTCCCTGTTTCATTTTGTCAAAATGTTCTCCCATATTAAAAGCTATGGCTTTCAACGGGTTTCCCGAATGGGCTTTGTGTACGGCTTCAAATTTCAGGTGACGCGAGTCGTTGTTTTTCCCCACCGCTTTGGCATAACCCGTGTCAATAAGATGATACGACACAAACAACGGCGACATATTTCCCGGTCCAAACGGGGCAAACTGTTTCAGGACACGATAAAATTTGGTATTGATGTCGCTAAGATAAAGCTCTTCATCAATTTCGATCTCCGGCACCAGCATCTCTTCGGTAAGATGTTTTTCGGCGTAAGCCTCAAATTCTTTCAAAAACAGATCGAAGTTTTCCGGTTTCATGGCCAGTCCTGCCGCGTAAGTATGCCCCCCGAAATGTGCAAGTAGATGGCTGCACGAGTCGATGGCATCATAAATATCAAAACCTTTCACCGAACGTGCTGAGCCGGTTACCAGTCCATCCGACATGGTCAGCACGATGGTTGGTTTGTAAAAATGTTCAATCAGCCGTGAAGCCACAATACCGATAACACCTTTGTGCCATTCTTCTTTAAAAAGCACGGTTGTTTTTTTCTTTTTCAGTTTTTCGCTGGCATTAATCATGTCGATTGCTTCCTGCGTAATACTGGTATCTAAATCGCGCCGGGTAGTATTTAAAATATTGATTTCTCCGCCCAGCTTTTCGGCATAATCGTCGTGGTTGCTGATGAGAAGTCTTACCGAATCCGTTGCATCTTTAATACGTCCGGCAGCATTAATGCGCGGGCCTACCACGAAGACCAGGTCGTTGATGGTAATTTCACGAGTAAAAACAGTCTTGCTCTTTCCATTTTCAGCTATTCTCTCAAAGCCGGAAGATTTCAGGATAGAATAGACTCCGGGGCGGGGCGAGCTATTGATTTGTTTCAGACCGTAATAGGTAAGAATGCGATTCTCCCCGGTTATAGGCACAATATCGGCGGCAATGCTAATGGCAAGCAGATCCAGACTTTCAAAAGTTTTCTTATCACTGATATTTAGCTTTCCGGCCAGGGCTTGTATCAGTTTAAATCCCACACCAGCTCCCGAAAGTTCTTTAAAAGGATAAGAGCAGTCATTTCGTTTGGGATCAAGTACCGCCACCGCCGTGGGAATACTGTCGCCCGGCCGGTGATGGTCGCCAATAATAAAATCGATGCCCTTTCCGGTAGCATAGTTTACCTTATCAATGGCTTTGATACCACAATCAAGAGCAATAATTAATTTTACGTTGTGTTCATAAGCCGTATCTATTCCTTTACAGGAAACGCCATAACCTTCGAGATAGCGGTCGGGGATATAAAATTCAATTTTCTTGTGAATATTTTTCAAAAAGGAATAAACCAGCGAAACGGCAGTGGTGCCATCAACATCATAGTCACCATAAATCATAATATTTTCATTATTATCGATGGCCTGCAATATCCTTTCCACGGCTTTGTCCATATCCTTCATCAGAAAAGGATCAGGCAACTCATCGAGTGAAGGCCGAAAAAAAGATTTGGCTTCTTCAAAAGTGGTTACTCCACGCTGGACCAGTAAATTTGTCAGCTGCGGGCTAATGCTCAGCTCCTTTCCCAAGCGCTCAACTATCTGCTTGTCAGCATCTTTTTTTACTACCCAACGGTTTTCCATGAAAACAAAATTTAGTTTGTAAATATAATGATTTAAGGGATGTGAATTACAGAACGGAATAGTTTTATGCCGGAATTCAGCAATATTATCGACTAAAATATTTGGTTTCAACCAAAAAAATCAAGAAATATATTTGTTTTTCCAATATTTTTTTATTTTTACGGTAATGGACTGAAAAAGGACGTTTACAGCCGTTTTTACCGAATCATTAATTTCTAATCGTTTTTGTAACGGTTATAATATTTAGTACTATGTCGAATTTGAGTTATGTAAGCGGAACAGGGAATGTTCCCCTGTTAGGAAAAACCATCGGCGAAATGTTTGACGAAACAGTCGAACGTTTTCCGGAAACAGACGCCTTGGTAGTTGTTCATCAAAATATCCGGTGGACATACCGTGAGTTAAAACAACAAGTGGAACAGTGTGCGCTGGG
>CAZRAW010000172.1:0-4404 GCA_964598065.1 uncultured Lentimicrobiaceae bacterium | reverse complement strand
AAGAATCAATATAATAATTTATACATCAATAATTTAAGCGTTTTTCAGCAGACCCGAATTAACGCCGAATTAAAAACGCAGTTATATTCAAGCTCTGTTTCGTCTGCAAATAACCGGGAATTAGTTTACAGGAATCATAATGACTCAAGTGGCTGGTACGCATGAGCAGCGCCAGATCGTCAATATACGATTCTCTTCGCTCGGAATACATTTTTAAAGACTGTATTAATATATCCGGATTATTGGTTTTCAGGCGGGCCTTGCGAAAAGCGGCAAACGGCTGGCGCGTTGCAAGCATCACATAATAAGCATCGATAGCTTGTTCGAGGTTACTAAATTTCCGTAGGTAAACTTTGGTTCCATCACGGGTGGAGGAAGCTGCTATACGGCTATGTTTCGGATTGAACGACCAAATCCCGAACGGATTGTTTCCTTCAAGGAAAAACCGGGAAGTTCCCCATCCGCTTTCAATGGCAGCTTGTGCAAGCACAATACTTACCGGGAAAGTATGCAACCGTACGTTAAGTTGTTGAATATTAGTCGTTTTGAACTTTTTCATTAAACGGCTTAGGAAAGCCTTATCCGAAGAAGATAATTCCTTTTTCTTTGACAGAGTTTCTACCTCTTTTCTTGTCAGATCAAGATTTGTCTTGGCAATCAGTACGGCCGGCAGCATCATATCGAAAAACTTTTGCTTTTTTTCTGCAATCGGAAGTGTGGCCAGCGAAATAGTGTTGGTGTAAACGTAGGGAACAACAAGAGAATCATTAATGCCCACAATATCTTCAGGTGACCGGATACTCTTCTTAATGACATAAATATGGCCGATAAGTTGCTGTTGTTCGGGGGATGTGCAGGTATTACCAAATAACAGGGCAGTGGATAAGAACAGGGTAGAATACTTCACATGATGCAATAAAGCATTTCCTTTCTTCATACATAAATTGTTTTTGGTTAAAATGTCAGGTTTCCTATGGTTAAATTCACCGGATGATATCTTATGGTTCAGTATTTTGCTATTTTCTTCCCGTCATCGACTTGGGAATACGTCCCTGGTTTACCGTTTTGGACCGCAGACGTCGTCCTACGATTTTTTCCACAATTTTACCCACCCGCAATATGCGGTCAAGGTCCAGATTGGTTTCAATGCCCATTTCGTCCATCATAACGGCCATATCCTCAGTACTCACCAAGCCCACATCGTTGGGATCATTATAATAATAGTCTCCGGTACCGGCTACGGGAACGCCATCCACAAAGTTAGCCGGCTGACCGCCAATGCCGCCGAGGGTAGATTCGAAATTAGTCATCCCTGCTTGCAAAGCGGCCAATACATTAGCCAGTCCCCAACCGCGGGTGGTATGAAAATGGGCAATTTGTTTGTGCGGATTATCCACGCTTTCAAGCAGTTTGGAGAAATAGCCATAAACCCTGTCGGGCGAGGCAGAACCGTCGTGGTCGGCGTGTTCCACATCGTTGGCGCCAATCTCAAACCAGCGTTTGGTAAAAGTAATGGCGTCTTCTAACCGTGTAGGTCCTTCAATAGGACAACCCCAGATGGTACTGACCGTTCCGTTTATTTTAATACCCACATCTTTGGCTTTGGGTATCCATTCTTCGGCCATTTTCCAGTATTCTTTCTGAGTT
The DNA here is from genome assembly GCA_964598065.1 of uncultured Lentimicrobiaceae bacterium. Classification (GTDB taxonomy): domain Bacteria; phylum Bacteroidota; class Bacteroidia; order Bacteroidales; family F082; genus Sulfidibacterium. The sequence continues at coordinate 2,757 of CAZRAW010000172.1, read as the reverse complement.
AATCCCGAGTTTTTTATTTGATGAGACTCGCTCGTGGAAACCATGAGCAAAATTCTGTCGGGGCCGTATCCCTCTTTTTTGGCTTCGATGACACGTTCGATGGCACGTTCGCGAATAGTTACGGCTGTCAGCATTACATCATCCAGCAGGTCTTTCACCCTTTTGCTGGACCTTATCTGCTTAAACAGTTCATCAGCATCTTTAAACTGGGGCATTCCTTTCGGGTTGCCAAAGTTGGTTACTTCAAGATGCTTCACACCACTCAGGATCATCTGTTCCAGCACCCATACTTTGGCTTCGGTAGGAATAAATTTTTCCTCATGCTGGAAACCATCTCTCACGGTAATGTCGCCTATAACTACTTTCTTAGGGTATTGCATATTGAATTTTCTGATAATTTTTACAAAGAGAAAAACCGTAATTTGTCAACGGCTAAAATACAAGAAATTCCCAAACTGATTGGATACAAGCTCACAGAAATATTTAAAAAATCATAAAAGGGCCTTATACGGGCTTCCTGTTTTGTCTGACATGAATATTTCCCCGTGTAAAACAAATTACAAAGTGCGGAATCCCAATTTAGAAAACATATAAATTTTTCGGATTAATACATACCTGTGTCAAGCATGATTAGCGTACAATCCTGTATGGTTTCAACGCCCTGTGCCTGTGCCTTCTGTATGAAGATGTCGTTTTCCGTACCCGGATTAAAAATGATACGTTTAGGCTTTAAAGAGAGCAGATACTCGTAAAAAGCCGTTTGCCTGGCAGGGCCGATATAAAGAGTAATGGTGTGGATATCTTTCACTTCGGGATAGCCGGTAACAAAAGGAACGCCGGCCACCTGTCCTGGCCGGGGCGCCAACGGCACCACTTCATTACCGTAACGTAAAAGCTTACGAATGGCTTTGTTGGAATACCGCTGCGGCTTTTCACTGGCGCCAACTACGAGGGTTTTCTTTGATTGCTGCATAACATTTATTGTTTACAAATTAACGGCAAATATCGGTAATTATTGCAGACAATCAAAAGAACAACAGCCATATTGACATAAAAACAGATGACGTAACTGACAGGAAGTCTGAAAGTTATCTCTGTTTTTGTTATGGTCGGAATTTTGATTAGCATAGAGCAAAACAAAAAGGAGGAAAAATAATATGAACTTAAATCAATTCACCATAAAATCGCAAGAGGCTTTACAGAAAGCGCAGGAGCTTACTACACAACACGGCCAGCAGGCTATCGAAAGCATTCACCTGTTGAAAGGTATTTTGCTGGTCGATGAAAATGCAACACCTTTTCTGCTGAAAAAGCTTAATGTGGATTATCCGGTCTTTTCGCTGGCCGTGGATCGAATCATTGAGTCGCTGCCCAAAGTTTCGGGAGGCGAAGCATACCTCTCACGCGATACCAATGAAGTTTTACAGCGTGCTCAGACCTATCTTGCCGAATTCAAAGATGAATTTGTGTCGGTTGAACATCTGTTACTGGCCCTGCTCGAAGTAAAAAGTACAGCGTCCAACCTATTGAAGGACAATGGGATAACAAAAAAGGCACTGATTACCGCTATTAAAGACTTGCGTAAAGGCTCTACGGTAAACAGCGAGAGTGCCGAGGATCAGTATAACGCATTGAACCGCTATGCCCGCAACCTGAACGAAATGGCTGCCACGGGGAAACTTGATCCGGTTATTGGCCGTGATGATGAGATACGCCGTGTGTTGCAGATTCTTTCGAGACGTACCAAAAACAATCCTATCCTCATTGGCGAACCCGGAGTGGGAAAAACAGCCATAGCCGAAGGAATTGCCCATCGTATTGTGAATGGTGATGTCCCCGACAACTTAAAGACCAAACGGTTGTTTTCTCTCGATATGGGCGCTTTGATTGCCGGAGCCAAATACAAAGGCGAATTTGAGGAACGGTTGAAGGCCGTCATAAAAGAAGTAGTTGATTCCGATGGCGAAATTATTCTGTTTATCGACGAAATCCATACCCTGGTGGGTGCCGGAAAATCGGAAGGGGCCATGGATGCCGCCAACATCCTGAAACCGGCTCTGGCACGCGGAGAGCTACGTGCCATCGGTGCCACGACTTTAAAAGAGTACCAGAAATTTTTTGAAAAAGACAAAGCGCTGGAGCGTCGGTTTCAGTTAGTAACGGTGGATGAACCCGATACCGATTCGGCTATTTCGATTTTGCGCGGGCTGAAAGAGCGTTACGAAACTTATCACAAAGTACGGATTCTTGATGAAGCCATCATTGCTGCAGTGGAGTTGTCGCAACGGTACATTACCGACCGTTTTCTGCCCGATAAGGCTATCGACCTGATTGATGAATCGGCAGCCAAACTCCGCCTGGAAATCAATTCCCTGCCGGAAGAACTTGAAATTGCCGAAAGGCGTATCCGACAGTTAGAGATCGAGAAAGAAGCCATTAAACGGGAAAAAGACAAATTGAAACTCACCCGTATCAGCGAAGAACTTGCCAACCTGAACGAGACACGAAATGATTTGCAGGCAAAATGGAAGGCAGAAAAAGAGGTGGTGGACAAAATCCAGCAACTTAAAAAAGACATCGAGGATTATAAATTGGAGGCAGAACAAGCCGAACGCAATGGCGACTTTGGAAAAGTAGCTGAATTACGTTATGGAAAAATCCAAAAAGCCGAGGCCGATGTTGAAACTTTGAAAGTTAGACTTAAAGAGGTTCAGGGCGACAAACCTATGATTAATGAAGAAGTTACTGCTGAGGAAG
>CAZRAW010000171.1:0-4438 GCA_964598065.1 uncultured Lentimicrobiaceae bacterium | reverse complement strand
GAATGAAAAACGCAGCCATGAAAACAACTTACCGCTCCATTTTTAAATGGGGAGATAAACGCGAAGAAAAGCTTGAAAAAGGTGTTGTCGAACTCATAAAAGAGCAGTTCGGTTACACAGATGCCGATTTCGACAAAAAGGTCCTTTACGGCGACCGGGAAGTCAGGCTGGAACAAAAATCGAAAATCCCGGCAGCCATCCGGCAGCGATTTGAAGATATTTCCGGCAGTGAGAATGTCCGGTGGGACGATTATTCACGTGCTTCACATGCTTTCGGTAAATTTTACGGTGATTTGTTGTATTTACGTAAAGGAGAAATTGCCACACCTCCCGATTTGGTGATAACACCCCGCACTGAAAAGGAAATTGAACAAATTCTAACCCTCTGTCAGCAGGAAAACATTGCTGTAACACCTGTAGGCGGTCTTTCTTCGGTAACACGCGGCGTGGAAACACCCCGTGGCGGCATCAGTCTGGATTTGACAAAACATCTGAATAAAATTTTGAAAGTAAACAGGGTCAATTCCACGGTCAGGGTGGAGCCGGGGGTTTATGGTCCGGTTTTGGAAAAATATCTGAATGAGCATGGCTATACCTGTGGACATTTCCCGCAATCTTTTGAATACTCTACCGTAGGCGGCTGGGTGGCAGCCAGAGGCGCCGGACAGGCTTCCACCGGATATGGAAAAATTGAGGATTTGGTGCTGGCTTTGCGGATAGTTGCGCCGGCCGGCATTATCGAAACCAAAGACTTTCCCGCCACAGCGGAAGCCTGGGATGTGAACAAAATATTTATCGGTTCGGAAGGAACGCTTGGTGTAATTACTTCGATTACATTGAAAATAAGGAGATACAGACCTGAAAACACCGCTTTCGCCTCTTTTGTTTTTAAAGATTTCGCATCGGCTACCCTTGCCATGCGCCAAATTATGCAGGCGGGCACAGGTTTTCCTCATCTGTTTCGCCTTTCCGACCCCGTCGAAACGGCTACGGCATTTAAAATAAAGGGATTCGACGGCTCCTTTTCCGACAGATTTTTAAAAATTAAAGGTTACCGGCCGGGAGAAAGGTGCCTGATGTTTGTAAGTGTTGAGGGCGACAAAGATTATACACATCTGCTGAAAAAGAAAATCAAAAGGATGGCCGGGAAACAGGGGGGCTTTTATTCCGGAAGCCATCCTGTAAAAGAGTGGCTGAAACAACGTTACGAAAGCGCTTATTTGCGTGACCCGCTTATGGATGCCGGCATAATGACCGACACGGTGGAGACTTCGGTAACCTGGGATAATTTGTTAAATTTGTGGACAAATGTGAGACAATATCTCGAAAGCCGGGAGAAAACACATGTTATGGCGCACATTTCACATGTTTATGAAAACGGGGCAAACCTCTATTTTACGTTTCTCAGTCCCATGAAACCGGATGAAGAGGTGGAAGATTACCTTCAATACCATAGGGGGCTGATTGACTCCATTCATGCCAATGGCGGTTCGCTTTCGCACCATCATGGTATTGGCAGGGCGCTGGCCCCCTGGATGGAGAAAGAGATGGGAAAAACGGCCATGGGGCTTTTGCAGGCGACAAAAGATTATCTGGATCCAAAAGGAATTATGAATCCGGGCAATACGTTGGGACTTCGGTAATATAATGTGCAAGCTAATAAAATAGGAAGAATTGGAAAATGGATTTTATAATGATATCGCATAATGACAGATAAGAATTCTAAAATAATCATTTACAATACCGTTGACGGAAAAGCGTCTGTTTCGCTTTATGCGAAAGGCAGAACTGTTTGGATGAACCAAAAACAGCTTGCTGAACTTTTTGACACCTCAGTACCAAATGTCAATATGCATATATCTAATATACTAAAGGAAGGTGAGTTAGAAGAAGTTTCAGTTATTAAGAATTACTTAATAACTGCCTCCGATGGAAAAAAATACAATGTTATTTTTTACTCACTGGATATGATTTTGGCAATCGGATTCAGGGTAAGAAGCAAACGGGGAACACAATTCAGAATCTGGGCAAACCGAAACCTGAAAGAATATATGGTAAAAGGTTTTGTAATGGATGACGAACGCTTGAAAAATCCTGATGGCAGACCGGATTATTTTGATGAGCTATTGGAACGCATACGTGATATACGTGCTTCCGAAAAACGCTTTTATCAGAAAATAAGAGACCTTTTTGCTTTAAGCTCGGATTACGACAAATCCGATAAGGCTACACAAATGTTTTTTGCCGAAACGCAGAACAAGTTATTCTATGCGGTTACCGGAAAAACGGCAGCCGAAATTATTGTATCCTGCGCCAATGCCGAAAAACCGAATATGGCTCTAACTTCGTGGAAAGGTAGTATTGTAAGAAAACAAGATATTTTTATTGCCAAGAATTATTTGGCCGAAGATGAAATAGATACTTTAAACCGTTTGATCGTTATCTTTTTGGAAACCGCCGAATTACGTGCTAAAAACCGACAAGATATTACAATAAATTTTTGGCGTGAAAATTTGGATAAAATTCTTGAGATGAATGATAAAGAAATTTTGAGACACAAAGGAACAATAACCAATGCCGAAATGGAAAAATTGGCAAGAAAAATCTATGAAAAATTTGATACTAAAAGAAAACAATACGAAGTGGAGTTGGCAGATAAACAAGAACTGAAAGAAATTGAAGATATGGAGAAAAAATTAAAGACAAGAGAGTAACAAATAGAAAATGTAGGTACTGCATTATAGAGCAATAGAAATATAATGGAACAAAAGCGGGCTGCCGATTCCGAACAACATTTGTAGCCCTGACCAATAAAAAACACATCCTATGACAAACGGCAAAACAGAAACGGCAAAAGTTTACATTCTCGTTATTGACGTCGGAACCCAGTCCATCAGGGCTTCGCTCATCGATTTGGAAGGAAGCATTTGCGAAATTGAGAAAACACCCATTGAGGCTTACTTTTCCAGCCAACCCGGTTATGCCGAACAAGAGCCGGAATATTTCTATGAAATACTTTGTAAAACAACCCGCTTATTGTTTAAAAACAGCCATATCCTCGTTGAACAAATTAAAGGCATGGCTGTTACCACCCAGCGGAGTACGGTGGTCAACATCGACAAAAACGGTAAGCCGCTGCGTCCGGCCATCATCTGGCTCGACCGGCGCAAGGCAAAAGTTGAAAACTGGCCTAAAGGCATTACCAAAACAGCTTTGAAACTGGCGGGAGTTTATGAATCGGTTGCTTATGCCATCTGCGAAAGCGAAGCCAACTGGATTAGACAAAACCAACCTGAAATATGGGAAAAGACCAATAAATTTTTGCTGCTTTCCGGATTTCTGACTTTTAGGCTGTCCGGGAATTATACAGAATCTACCGGCAACATGGTAGGTTTCTTTCCTTTTGATTACAAAAAACACCGTTATTCCAAACTGAAAGAAATTAACTCCAAAATGTTTCCCATCGAAAGGGAAAAACTGGCGAAACTGATTTATCCGTCTGATAAAATCGGTGAAGTAACGCCAAAAGCTTCGGAACAAACCGGCATCCCGGCAGGACTTCCTATTATTGCTGCAGCTTCGGATAAAGCCTGTGAAGTACTGGGTTCGGGCGTTATTTCTCCGGAGGTGGCTTGTCTGAGTTACGGCACTACCGCCACCATTCAAACGGTCAACGACCATTATCTCGAAGTGGTGCGTATGTTTCCGGCCTATCCCAGCGCCATTCCGCATTACTTCAACACGGAGGTTATGATTTACCGCGGTTTCTGGATGATAAAATGGTTTAAAAACGAATTCGGTTACCGCGAAGTGGAGCGCGCCAAAGAGCTGAACATCGAACCGGAGGAGCTGTTTGATGAGATGATTACGGATATTCCACCCGGTTCCATGGGATTAACGTTGCAGCCTTACTGGTCGCCGGGAGTGAAGCTGCCTGGCATCGAAGCCAAAGGAGCAGTCATCGGCTTTGGCGATGTGCATACACGTGCGCATTTGTACCGGTCTATTCTCGAAGGTATTGCTTATGCGCTGAAAGATGGCGCCATCCGCACGGAGCGTAAAACCGGCGTGAAGATTGAGAAAATCCGGGTTTCGGGAGGCGGTTCACAGAGTAAAAACGCCCTGCAGCTTACCGCTGATATTTTTAACATGAAAGTGGAAAAACCCCACACTTTTGAAACTTCCGCTCTCGGCGCCGCCATCAATGCCGCCGTGGGCTTAAAACTGTATCCCGATTTTAATACCGCCATAGAAAACATGTGTCATATTGGTGAAACTTACGAGCCGATTCCGGAAAATGTGCGGATTTATGATCAGCTTTACAACCGTGTTTACAGCCGGATGTACCGGAAATTAAAACCGCTTTACAATGATATCCGGGATATTATTAACTATCCCAAAAAATAATGGCTGAAGTATGAAGTGGCTAAAGTGATTT
>CAZRAW010000170.1:0-4439 GCA_964598065.1 uncultured Lentimicrobiaceae bacterium | reverse complement strand
TTGGTTAGAAAATACCTGTTATAAACTTCTTTCCTTTATCTTCTTTAGTGTTTTCTAATTCAAGATTCATTCGTTTTCCCAGTTGTAAAGCATCTTCCGGGCATTGGGTTACACAGGCATTACAGGCAAAACACTCCGATTGATTCTTTATCCTTATATTTTTATTTTCATCAATATCAAATACTCCTTTAGTACATACCATTAAACAAATACGGCAATTGTTACATCTGTTGATGTCTTGTTGAATTATCCCTTCATTTTGTTTTTCTGCTGAAAAGATGTGTCCGAAAGATTTCATCCCGAGTCTTCTCATCAACCATTCCGCTTCAGACGGATAACCGGCAACAATTCCTTTTAAATCAAAACCAAGCCACAGGTTAATGGCTGTTATACCAACCATAATTTTCCAATAGGAGAAGATAGGCGTTTTTAATATAAAAAATGAAATTAAAACAATAAGAACAACTTCTATTATTGAGAGCACACCAGCTTTAAGCCAACCGCTTTTCCCCGGGATGGCCGGATAACCGGCATAAAGGACAAAGCCTGTGAGCCAGAAATAAATGCTAACCGGTAAAACCAATTTCGGGACAGCAAACAGGATAATAATAGCTATAATAAACCAAATAATGAAATTCATTGAAAGTAACATTTCCAATCTGAAAGGAAGCGAAAAGTCAGCTTTATTATTTTTAAAAACAGAATTATGGTCTTTTAGATATTCAGGAATACTTTTTGCGTAAGCAGGACCAAAAAGCCCCTTTCGTCCGGTTTCTCTTTGTAAAAGCATAAGGTCAATTCCGGGGGCGGAAAATTGCGGGAGAATTATCTTATTATGGTCAACTCTTTCATTTAACCGGCTTGTTTTAATGGCGGTTATTACAGAATGTGTATTCAAATCGCCTCCTTCCGTAGCGCACCAGACATTAATACCGTTTGTGGGCGCAATTAATAAAAACAGATTTTCATTCTTTAAGGATTTCTCCACCCGTCTGGCAGTAAGATGAAAATTTGATGTAAGTATTACCGGGGAGCTCCGGTCGGGACTCCCAATAATACGAAGTCCGGGTTCAACAGGATTTGGAAACCATCGACCGAGATAATCCCAAACAGATTTGATAATTGAAAAATCATCATCCGGCTGTTTTACAACATCAAAATTAATCTTGTCAGAACCGGCATTTTTAGAATTATTTGCAGATAACAGGATAAAACCATCAAGAAACGAACGCTCTTCTTTAACAATTGAGAAACCTGATTTGGTAACTTCTTCCGATATGTTTGTGAGCGGTTTTGTCCCGGTTTGAGCTATAGTGTAAGTTAAAATGGCCAAAGGCAATCTGACAAAAAAATGAGCCATCCGTTTAAAAAAATTATCCGGTTGAACTTCTCCGGCAATCACTAATTTCCCGTCCGGTTTTAACAACCTTTTTATTTGGAATAAAGCCATGGCCCTTTCTTCGGAATAAAGCTCACTGAAAACCAAAGTCGAAACAATTAAATCGAAACTGTTTTCGGCAAATAGAGAATCTATTTCTACGACACCGGCATTATAAATTGAAATTTTATTTTGTAATTCGCTTTTTTCAATTCGTTTTTGTGCAACTTTCAACATGCCTTCCGAAATGTCAATTCCTTTTACTTCGGCGCCTGCTTTTGCGGCATCTTCAATCAACAAACCCGTTCCACACCCAATGTCAAGCACATTCATACCGGGCTTTACAAATTCCCGCACTATTTGCTTCCTGATTTTCGCAGCGTGTCCGCCTGATAAGAAATTAATCCCTGTGTCATATCTTTCGGGGCGACTTTCCAGAATTTTCATAAAAATATAAGAGAACATATTTTTTGCATTTTATCCTTATAGCAAATTCCACCCGATAGTTTGAATATGAGGCACCTTACATTCAAAGATCATCACTTTCAAGTAGCTATGCATTTCACTTTTTTACTCGTCTTCAAATTTAATACTTTCTGTCAAATGCCCCATATTTTTTATACCCCTGTTTATCGTCGGACGAAATGAAATAAGTTATTTCGTTACAATCCTTTAACTTTTGAAGAATTAATTTTTATATTCAGGATAATTTTCGCACAACATTTAAATATTTTTGTCTTTCCTCTAAATTTTTTGTATTATTGTCGTAACTAACAAGTAAACCCATGTTTTGGCGCGGACGCCCTTTTCTACGCATTTTGTTGTTTTTTGCCACAGGCATCCTAACTGCCCGGTGGTATTGGTATGCAAAAGGACAACTTCCATTAGCCGTATTCATACTTCTCCTGACATTACTAATTCTGGTTTCGGCGGTATTTACTATCAAAGTCAGGTCATTCAAATACAGTTGGATAACCGGAATAATTCTTGATGTTGCCCTATTTACGGCCGGTGCCACACTTACCATTCTGCAGTTAAAGGAAACTCAAATTACGCTGAGAGAAAGCCCGCAAACCGTCTGGGAAGGGAAACTACTCACCGAGCCGGTGCAAAGAGCCAAAACAGTGAAGTTTATTCTGAAAATTTTCAAACGTGCCGACCGCGACAGCGTTTTACCCCGAAGTGTAAAAGTATTGGCTTACCTGAAAACGGACAAGTTGCCCGTGGGGCTTCATTTGGGGAGTTCACTTATTTTCCGCGGGAAAATGAGCACCGTGGAAGCGCCCAAAAATCCGGAAGAATTCAATTACCGTAGTTATTTGCTGGACAGAGGTATAAGATATACTGTTTTCATTGATAAGAAGAGTTGGCGGTTTCTGCCGGCGCCAGCCGGATTTTCGCTGCCGGCGGTTTTTTCACATTGGCGCAACCTGTTACTGCAAAGTCTGCGGGCACAAGGTCTCAGTGGTGATGAATATGCTATTGCCGCTGCCATTTTGCTGGGCTACGACCAGCTCATCGACCCCGGCCTGCATCAGGATTTTACGGCTGCGGGGGCCGTTCATATTTTGTGTGTTTCGGGCATGCACGTAGGCATTATTTTTTTGATTTTTGGTTTTCTGCTTGGCTTTATGGTGCGTTTTAAAAACGGCAAAATTCTACGCAATATGTTGCTGATGCTGATTATATGGTCGTACGCCCTGCTGACCGGCTACTCCCCTTCCGTATTGCGCGCCGCAACTATGATTTCGCTTTTCATCCTCGCAGACGTTTTCCAGCGTGGTTATGATAACTTCAATATCCTTGCGGCTTCCGCTTTCCTGTTGTTACTGCTGAATCCTTTATTGCTTTTTGATGTTGGATTTCAGTTAAGTTACGCCGCCGTTGCGGGAATTTTGATGTTTTATTTTCCGCTTTACCGCACTGTTTATTTTGGAAATAAAATCCTGCAAACGGTTTGGGCAGCGCTGGTAGTTTCCTTGTCGGCAGAGTTGGGAGTCTTTGCCATTGCCGCACACTATTTTCATCAATTTCCAATCTATTTTCTGCTGACCAATCTTGCTGTGTTTGCCCTCTCTTATCTCATTATTTTCTCAGGGCTGGCATTTTTAAGTCTTTCCTGGATACCTGTTGTCAACCATCTGCTGGCCGTAGTGCTAACCAAAATGGTGGGTGCACTCATAGTCATTGTCAGGTTTGTAGCTTCCATGCCCTTTTCAGCCGTTTACGATCTTTATTTCCCGTGGTTCAAAGTAGTGCTCATTTTTGCGTTCCTTGTTTGGTGTTATTACCTTTTTATTCATAAAAATCTGCACATGATCATGCCGGCGCTCGCCACCATAGCGCTTTTACTAACGATGTACACTTTCCGGCAGGTTAGATTGCTTCGGCAGGAGAAGTTCATCATTTATTCTCTGCGGCACCATACTGCTATTGACCTTATTTCAGGAAATGAGCATGTACTTTTAACCGATTCGCTGGCTTTGGCTGATGCCAATGCAATGGATTATTCCCTGAAAAACAATCGTATAGCGATGGGACTAACGGAAGACAGCCATTCACTTTCACGGAAATTTTGGTCGGATTTCGCTTATTACAGAGCCGGCTTTGCCGGGTTGGATACCTTACGGTTTTATGTGACTCCACCCGGACAGCGATTTTATCCAAACCTGCGCAAAAAAATTCAGGTAGATTATCTGATTTGTCGTTCACCGGGAAAGATAAGACTGACAGAGATTGCAAAGGCGATTCATTTCCGGCAAATTATTATAGATGCCTCGCTGTCCTATTGGGCAGTCAGGAGTCTTGAAAAGCAGGCTAAACAATTGAAGATAAATTATTGGGATTTAAGAAAAACAGGTGCATTTAATATCAATATCAGGGGAAAATAAATTTCTTCAAAATTGTTTGCAGATTTAAAAAAAGCCTTTAATTTTGCAGTCCCTTTTTAAGGGAGTAAATGAAAATATTGGTCCGGTAGTTCAGCTTGGTTAGAATACCTGCCTGTCACGCAGGGGGTCGCGGGTTCGAGTCCCGTCCGGACCGCAGAAAGCGCCTCAAG
>CAZRAW010000169.1:0-4497 GCA_964598065.1 uncultured Lentimicrobiaceae bacterium | reverse complement strand
GCAAAGATAATTTTCTGATCTTTGGGAAACGATTCCACAAGTTTCACTGCGTTGCCGGAGGTACAAATCACATCTGACAGTGTTTTGATGGCAGCTGTAGTGTTGATATAAGAAATGACAATATGATTGGGATACCGTGCTTTAAAAGCGGCAAAATCATCGTATGGACACGAGTCGGCCAGCGAACAGCCGGCTTCCTTGTCTGGCATCAAAACTTTGGTGTCGGGATTGATAATTTTGGCTACCTCAGCCATAAAATGCACGCCGGCAAAAACAATAATATCTACATCAGCATCGGCAGCTTTTTGTGCCAGCCCGAGACTGTCGCCAACATAATCTGCAATATCTTGAATTTCGGCTATTTGATAATAATGTGCCAGAATAAGTGCATTTTTTTCTTTTTTTAGCCGTAATATCTCTTTTTTATAGTCCATGATTTTCTTATTAACGTTTTACTCTTTATTAAAAAAATTAAATTTAAAATCTTATTATTTATTATATGCCTGTTAGCTTTGGTGAATAAAAACCTCTCAAAAATTAGGTTTTGTCAAAAACAGTTCTTTATGAACATTCAATTTACAACTAATAACATGTTAATCTATTTTTAATCAACATTTAATACATGTTATGAACGTGTTGTTAATATTTTGTAAATTTCATAAATTTTATTGTATTTACTAACAACAAATGTGCATAACAGTATAATACATTTTTATAAAAATCCGGTTTCGGATGTAACCTTTCGACAACCACTTTTTCGATGTTCATAACCTGCGACTTTTCATTTTTTGTGCAACAAAATTACGCAGATATTAACAATGGTGTTTGATAAATTTTAAAATTCTGAAAATGAGTGTTTTGCTTGTATTGAGATATTTCCATTTTTTTAAAAAATCTATTCGTAATCAACTCTTTTAGTATAGCTGATAAATTTGCGTAATTTTGTCAGGAAAATGTTATGAACAATGAGTGAAAGAAAGCAAACTTTGGCATTGGCATCTGATCATGGCGGATATTGGATGAAGGATTTTATTTCACAAAAGCTCCGCGATGCAGGTTATAAGGTGAATGATTTTGGTACTTATTCGGGGGAAAGCGTTGATTATCCTGATTTTATCCATCCTATGGCTCATGCCGTGAATAAAGGAGAGTTTGAAAGAGGTATTATTATGTGTGGCAGCGGAAACGGGGCGCAAATGACGGCGAATAAATATCCCAATGTACGGGCCGGTTTGTGTTGGAATGTGGAACAAGCCCGGCTGATTCGTATGCACAACGATGCCAACATCCTTTCTCTTCCCGGACGCTTTGTTACTTTTGACGAGGCTTGGAAAATGGTGGAGACCTTTTTAAGTACGGAGTTTGAAGGCGGAAGACACGAACAACGGGTGAAAAAAATAGGGCAAATTATTAAATAAGAGGAGCAAACCGTGAAAAGTTCAACGGAAAAAAAAATATTTCTTAAGAAGGCCGAAAAAATTGCTTTTGACAAAGAGCATCGTGAAAAGATAAAATTCAATATCTCGCGTTACGATATGGCTGTTGCTAAAGGAAAAGCTATTTATTCAAATCTTAATTTGGCACGAGACCGGGCCGGTTACATCAAATACAAGGTGATTAACGAGTTGGAAAAATTTCTCGTTGAGTTTGAAGATAATTTTACTAAAAACGGGGGAAAGGTAATTTGGGCTGCCGATGACCTCGAAGCGGCAAATGCCGTTTTAAAGATTGCACGTAAAAACAATGTAAAAAAGGTGGTGAAATCCAAATCGATGACTACCGAAGAGATTGAGCTGAACACGTTTTTGAAACGAGCCAATATAGAATCGGTAGAAACTGATCTCGGTGAGTTTATTGTGCAGCTGGCCGGGCAAAAACCTTATCATATTGTTACACCTGCCATGCACATGTCAAAAGAAGATATTGCCGGGTTGTATCATAAAAAATTTAATACGGATGAACATCTTACGCCGGAGGAGTTGACGCATTATACCCGGAAACTATTGCGTGAGAAGTTTATTCATGCGGACATGGGCATCAGCGGCGCCAATTTTCTCATTGCCGATATTGGCGGCATTGCTCTCACCGAGAATGAAGGAAATGCTATGCTTTCCATGTCCTTTCCAAAAATCCATATTGTCATTGCCGGTATCGAAAAGCTGATTCCGCACTTCGAAGACCTCGGTCTTTACTGGCCGCTGCTGGCCAGCCACGGTACCGGCCAGAACATGACCGTTTATAACTCCATTATTACCGGCCCGAAAAAAGGAAATGAAAAAGATGGCCCGGAACAAATGTATGTGATTCTGTTAGATAACGGACGAACAAAGCTGTTGGCCAAAGAGCGGCAACGTCAGGCGTTGTCGTGCATCCGGTGTGGTGCCTGTCTCAACGCCTGCCCTGTTTATAAAAACATTGGCGGACACACTTACGATACCACTTACAGCGGCCCTATCGGAGCTGTGATCACGCCTTATATGAAAGATTTAAAAGCATATAATCATTTGAGTTTTGCCTCTTCGCTTTGTGGCAAATGTACCGAAGTCTGTCCCGTAAAAATACCTATCCACCAATTGTTGTTGGTGAACCGCGATGATGCCGTTAAAAACGGGTTTTATACTTATTTCGACAAAGTTAGTATAAAAGTTTCCACTAAGGTACTGATGTCCAGGAAATTGTTAGATATAACCGGTGGGAAAATGAAAAATTTAGGCGCCGGCATGTTTGTGGAAAAGGTGTGGGGCCCGCGGCGTGAGCTACCCAAATTTGCCGATAAGTCGTTCAGTAAACAGTGGGGCGAAAAACACAACAATAAATAAAATAACGTCATCCAATTTTCTTACAGTTTGGGAATCAGGGTCTCAAACTGTAAGAAAATATTTACTATCCCAACGGAAATTCCATTACAATCCGGTAAATTACCCCCGCAGGCTTCAACAGACTTTCATAAAGGATGATATTGTCCACCATAAATTCTTGTAAAAAATCGTGGCGGTGGGCAGCAACAGCATCCTGGAAAATTTTCTTGTGTTCTATTTTTTTAATACGGCCAACAGAGAGGTGGGGAACGAAATTCTGCCTGTCGCCGGGAAAACCGGCCTTATCCAAGCTGTTCAATACCATTTTGCCCAGCTGATGGATAGCTGTATCGTTTTCTACGCCAAACCAGAGGACACGGGGTTTGTAGGAACTGCCGAAAATACCGGTACCGGTCATTTTCATAGAAAACGGTTTTGTTTGTGCCGACACGTGTTGCAAAGCGGTCCGGATATCCGGAAGTTTCTCTTCAGGGGTTTTCCCAAGGAATTTCAGCGTCAGATGAAAATTATCCGGTTTTACCCAACTGATTTTTTCCAACTGTAGTGCATAACGGAGCGCCACATAACTTTTTAGAAAGTTTTCGTCCGGCACTACTTTTATCGCCGCAAAGAGACGCTTCATGAGATTTCGTTTTTAAGCGGTAAAAGTACAATTTTTGATTTGTGAATTTTTTTTACATTTGCACGCACTTTTTGGGGCATTAGCTCAGTTGGCTAGAGCGTTTGACTGGCAGTCAAGAGGTCATCGGTTCGATTCCGATATGCTCCACGTAAGGCGAAGGGTTACAACCGGTTAGTTGTAGCCCTTTTTTGAGGAATAATGACAGATTTTTCCATTCACTTTAGCCGGTTTTCAATTCTGCCCAAAACAGGGAACCCGTTTTTATTACATACGGTATAAAACAGAAACCGGGCGCCGAATAATCCCAAAACTGCCATCGGTTTGATTCAACCCGATATTTGTTTTTGTATGAGGCATATTTTCGGTGAATTTTTGAGCCACAGACAGAAATAATATACGCATAGTGAGTAGGAATCCGTATTTTCACTGCCAAGGATTAATTTTTAGCGGCAATAGTTTCTATTTCCACCAACACGCCGAGGGGTAATTCTTTCACGGCAAAGGCTGCCCGTGCCGGCGGATTTTCCAAATAATATTTTCCGTAAACGGCATTCATAGCTGCAAAATTACTCATATCGCTAAGCAGACAGGTCGATTTTATCACATCCGAAAAGCCGTACCCGGCTTTTTTGAGAATGGCCTCGATATTTTTCATCACCTGTTCGGTTTGCTCGGCAATACCGCCTTCCACCACTTTTCCGGTTTGCGGATCGATGGCCACCTGTCCCGAAATAAACAGCATGCCGTTGGCTTCAACAGCCTGGCTGTATGGGCCTATGGCTGCCGGCGCGTTGGAGGTATGAATGATTTTTTTCATGATTTTAAGTTTTTTTCAAAATTACGTGAATAAATAATGTCGAAAATCGTCAACAATAAAAAAACATACCATTTTCGTTTTGAATCTCATTCCATTATGTTTTCTCTGTTTTTGGAAACAAAACCGACAAAAGAATAATTTGTGTCATCCGGTAATGTATTTTATTAGGCATCTTACTACTCATCCTCGGTTTATCATTGCACAAATAACAAGGTCTTTTGTTTTTCAGATTTTTTCAT
>CAZRAW010000168.1:0-4501 GCA_964598065.1 uncultured Lentimicrobiaceae bacterium | reverse complement strand
TTTTTCCTAATTTTGCACCTTTAAAAAAGCAGAGTAATATGATTGAATCCAAACTGGCAGAAGCCCTGACAAAAGCGGTAAAAACGCTGTACCGACAAGAGGTGCAACCGGAAATTTTTCAGATACAGAAAACCCGTACGGAATTTGAGGGCGACCTGACCGTTGTGGTCTTCCCGCTGTTGCGTCTGTCGCACAAAGCTCCCGAACCCACTGCTGACGAGCTGGGGCAATGGCTGACGAAACAATTGGATGAAGTGAAAACTTACAATGTCATCAAAGGATTTCTGAATTTAGAAATTGACGATGCTTACTGGCTCTCTTTTTTCAAGACGGCTGCCGGGGAGAAAAATTTCGGCTTTAAGCCACAACAGGATGAGCCGCCTGTAGTGATTGAATACTCATCGCCCAACACCAACAAACCGCTGCATTTAGGACATGTTCGCAACAACCTGCTGGGCTGGTCGGTGGCCGAAATATTGAAAGCCGACGGGAAAAAAGTTGTCAAAGTCAACCTCGTAAACGACCGCGGCATTCATATCTGCAAATCCATGATTGCCTGGCAGAAATGGGGCAATGGGAAAACACCTGACAACACGGGACAAAAAGGCGACAAGCTGGTAGGTGAATTTTATGTGCTTTTCGATAAAGAATACAAAAAACAAGTTGCTCAGCTGGTGGAAAAAGGTTCGGACGAAAAAGAAGCCGCTCAAAAGGCGCCGCTCATCCTCGAAGCCAAAGAGATGCTCGTAAAATGGGAAGCCGGTAACGAGGAGGTACGTCAGCTGTGGAAAGAGATGAACAGTTGGGTTTATGCAGGTTTCGATATGACTTACAAGCACATGGGCATTGATTTTGATAAGATTTATTACGAATCGGAGACTTATCTGCACGGCAAAGCGCTGGTAAACGAAGGGCTGGGAAAAGGCATCTTTTACAAAAAGGAAGATGGCTCCGTATGGTGCGACCTGACCGATGAAGGACTGGATGAAAAACTGCTGCTCCGCTCCGACGGCACTTCCGTTTACATGACGCAGGACATTGGAACAGCGCAGTTGCGTTATAACGATTTCCACCCGCAAAAGCTTATATATGTAGTAGGCAACGAACAAAATTATCATTTCGAGGTACTGCAACGAATTTTGAAAAAGCTGGGGAAAAGCTGGGCCGAAGGTATTTATCATCTTTCGTACGGCATGGTGGAATTACCGAACGGCAAGATGAAATCGCGCGAAGGTACCGTGGTGGATGCCGACGACCTGATGGAAGAGATGGCAGCCACAGCACAAAGGACTTCCAAAGAACTGGGGAAGTTCGATGATTTTACCCCGGAAGAATCCTTTAAACTATTTGAAATGATCGGGCTTGGCGCTTTGAAATATTTTATTTTGAAAGTGGACCCGAAGAAAACCATGCTTTTCAATCCGAAAGAGTCTATCGACTTCAACGGTAATACCGGCTCGTTTATCCAGTACACCCACGCCCGGATTCGTTCGGTCATCCGGAAAGCTGTTGCTGCCGGTATATCTCCCGAAACAGAAGACATCTCAGGATTATCTCTGGAAAAAAAAGAAAAAACGCTTATAAAGCTGCTGTACGATTTCCCTCAGGTTGTCAGCGCTGCCGCTGAGGGTTACAGCCCGGCACAAATTGCCAATTACTGCTATGAACTTGCCAAAGAGTACAACCAGCTTTACCACGATTTGTCTATTTTGAAAGAAGCAAACATCGCCAAACGTGCCTTGCGGCTGATGTTGTCCGATTTCACCTCGCAGGTGCTGCGCTCGGCCATGGGATTGTTGGGAATTCAACTTCCGGAGAGGATGTAAAAGAAGTTTGAAATGAACTTAAGGGCTTATAATCAGGCGCTTAATTTTAATATTCGTCTGTCTTCTATCAGAAAATCATCTTGCCGGAGTGGCGAGGCAGGTAAATAACAATTTGTAAAAATCAAATAGATAACAAATTCGAAAAAACCAATTTTTAAACGGAAACCCAATTGTTTGGTATTTTGATATTGATTATTAGAATTTATTTGGGTTTTGTGGTTTGGAATTTGTCTTTTTCCGGTCCTATCTTTTCACAACTTTACCATAATAGCTCTTTTCCGCATTGGAAAGACGGAGCAGATAAATCCCGGGCTGTAACTGCGACAGGAAAATATTGTGTAGGGAAAGCCGGAAACCGGTGGCCGAAAATTCTCTCTCAAACAACTTCCTTCCATCCAAAGAAAACATTGTAAGCCGGAACGTCCCCGAAATGTTTTGAGGAATTTTCACGTAAAAACCATCACGGAAAGGATTGGGATAAGCTATTAAAGTGTTCTCTCCGACTTTTCGGTTCGGGGCGCCGAAAATCTCCGTCAGGTAAGCATCGGCTTTGGCAAAATCGGGAATACCCCAGCCCATGCGAGAATTGGGGTCGCCTGATAGGGAAGCTGTCATTTTCAGCGCTTCAATAATCTGCATGTTTGTAGCTTGTGGGTGTGCTTCCCACAAACAGGCGCTCATACCCGCAATGACCGGTGAGGAAAAGGAAGTTCCGCTGGCGCGCATGACAGAATCCGTTGAATTGGCCACTGCATCACCCTGTCCCATAGCCATAACCGTGGGTTTAATGCGCCCGTCGTAGGTTGGGCCAATGGAGCTGAATGAGGCTCTGACGCCGGTGGCAGTAACCGCCCCGACGGTCAAAACACTGTCGCCATCGGCCGGAGCGCCTATCCACGGAAAGGTACTGCTTTGTCCATCATTTCCGGCGCTGTTTACCACCAGGATTCCTTTGCTTGCTGCAATCTCTGCACCCCGCGTGGAGATACAGGTTTTTCCATTCATATCGGAATACGGATGAGAATAGGTGGTATCATCAAAATCGATATACCCCAACGAGCTGTTAATAATATCGGCTCCCACGCTGTCGGCAAATTCCGCTGCTGAAACCCAGTTGTACTCTTCAATCACGTTTTCCGAACGTGCATCTTCCGAACGCAATAACCAGTAAGAAGCTTTCGGCGCCGTCCCAATCATGGTTCCCGGCAGATCGGCTGCCATACACGAGAGCACCATGCGGCCATGATAATGTTGGGGATAAACATCACCGCCGGGGTTGACAAAATCACGGGTTCCTAAAATGCGGTGGTCATTCCGCAGACTGTCAAACAAAGGCTGTGTCAGCACATTACTATATCCGGCATCCAAAACGGCAATCACCATCCCCTGCCCCCGGAAACCTTTTTTATGCAGGTAAATGCCGTTAATCTGCTTAATTTGCGTTAAAGCAGCGCCATACTGCGCCTCCAGGGTGTCAACGGCTTTAAAAACAGGATAACCCCCTTTCGGCAACACAGCTTCCTTTCGAAATTTATCCTGTTTCTGCTTTGCAATGCCAAATTTCAGTGTTTTTTTGACAAAAGAAAAACTTTTAATGCTATCGATAAGTGCCGTATCAGTAGTGTAAACCGTTACGCCGTTCAGCCAGCGACTGGTATTTAGAATTTTTACACCTGTACCGGCCACGGCTTTGACATATTGCGGGTCCACCGGGAGGTCATTTTCTTTTATGGGGATATGAAACCTTGCCCGTCTCGCCAAAGCCCTTGCTGTAAGAAACTTCCAGGGACGATTCACAGAATAAGGCGAATTATTTTTATCGGTAAACTGAATATAATATTTGTCAGGAGCAATCTGAGAAAAAAGAGAAAAACTCAACAGCAGGAAAGAAATAAACAGAAGATATTTTTTCATAAAAATCAGTATAATAATTTATTCAGTTTTAAATGAAATAACCATTTCATCTTCTGTTTATTTCGGTTATAAATCCAAATGAGTGAAGCTAAAACCCTTGTTTCTTATACTTTAGGATTCTCTGTAAAATCTATCTACCTTTCCCAAACGTTATTACTCAGATTCACATCCGGCACATCGGGCGCTCCGAGGACGACCTTTTTAATGGTTTTGGCTTTATTGGCCTGAATGTTGATTGTATCCTGTCCTTTGTTCCACACTGCCGTAGATTCCGAAAAAATATCCTTTGAGCCATCGGTATATTCACAAACCACTTTGACCGGCATAGGAAGACCGCCTACATTTTCAATCACAATTTTGTTATCAGCGGTAACCTCTTTCACCGCCTGATCAGCGTAACCGGGGCCAAAAAACCATGGCTTAAAAAACCACATAAGATTCTGGCCGGTGGCATTCATAAAGCAATTGAAAAAGTCAAATGGTATGGGATGTTTCCCGTGCCAACGGTTCATGTAAGTATGCAAAGCCTTTTTAAATTCGACATCACCGAGCGCATTACGCAAAAACTTATAAGCCAGCGACGGACGCGTATAAGCCTGAATTCTGTAAGAGGAATAATCATAAATCAGGTTGGAAGGAACCATAAGCGGCATTTCCATTTGCCGTCCGCTGGTGCGGCTGAAAAGCTGTGCGGTCCTCTGAAAATAGGGATATTCCGGAGCCATTTTTTTATAAAAAACGCCGGTAAAATAGGAAGCCCA
>CAZRAW010000167.1:0-4528 GCA_964598065.1 uncultured Lentimicrobiaceae bacterium | reverse complement strand
AAATTCTAATTGTCGGCACTTTAGCATTATTTCTGTGCCGGGTGTAATATTTTTGAACTCTTAGCGTCCTGATAATTGAATGACAACCGAAGAATTTAAAACAGAGCTCCTGCCGTTGAAGAATAAGTTGTTTCGCCTGGCGCGACACCTTACGGGCCAGTGTGAGGAAGCGGAAGATGTGGTGCAGGAAGTTTATATGAAAGTTTGGGATATGCGGCATCAGCTGGGAAAATACAAAAGTGTGGAGGGACTGCTGGTAACAATGACACGAAACCGGAGTCTCGACAGGCTGCGGCGAATGAAGAACAAAACGCTGCCGTTGAAGCCGGAAATCATTCATCCTTTTTCGGATGATCTGCAGCGGCAAACAGAAGTGAGTGATTTGGTGCAAAAGGTGAAAAAAATGATGATGAATTTGCCGGAACAGCAACAAACAATCATGCATTTGCGCGATGTGGAAGGATGTGATTTTGAGGAGATTATGGAGATAACAGGATTTGACGGCAACTATATCCGGGTGAACCTTTCGCGGGCACGGAAAAAGATCAGAATGGAAATTGAAAAAATTGAAAAATATGGAACGGGAAAATATTAAAGTATTGCTGGAGCGGTTTTATGCGGGCGAGACCAGCCGGGAAGAAGAAGTTTTTCTTCAGAAGTTTTTCTCGCAGCCGAATGTACCGGAGGAGTTTTATGCTGAAAAAGAGCACTTCCTGTTACTGATGCAATGGCAGTCGGAAAGTCCGTTGGACGAGGCTTTTGATGCGAAGGTCATGCGTGAAATTGGTGCTCCGCATAAACCGAAAAGTCACTCTGTCGTCTGGTATGCTCTGGCGGGAGTTGCAGCTTCCATTTTGCTTGTGCTGGCTTTGTGGGTAGGAAATATGCAGGACAAAAAATCAGTGCTTTCCGGCACGACGAGTAACCCGGCACTCGCTTATGTGCAGGTACGCACGGCTTTGCAAATGGTTTCGGGGAATCTGAATGCAGGGCTTCGTCCGGCAAAAATTGCAACCCGTGAGTTTAGTACCTCACTTGAAAAAGCAGGTAAGATTAAATTTTTAAATACTTCACTTAAACCCATGAAAAAACTGGAAGAAATCAACCGCGCCCGCAGATTAATGGAATCTATTAACAGTGTATATATTAATTTAGAACCAATTAAAAAATAAATATTTAAATCAAAAGTCATGAAAAAGTACAGTATCATTATTATCATGTTTGTGATGGCTCTGCTGCCGCAAATGACCACCGCTCAAACTTCTATTGACAATCTTTATTCGAAATATGCCGGAAAAAAGGGCTTTACCAGCATCAATATTTCACCGGCTATGTTTCAGCTTCTCTCGGGAGTGAATGTAAAAGACAGCTCTGAGAAGACACAAAAGGCCCTGGATGCCATCAAACAGCTTAAAGGCCTGAAAATGCTGATTTATGAACCAAAAGACAGCACCAAAGTGGAGGCTTTTTACAAGGTGATAAAACGAACAATTCCCATGAACAAATATACGGAACTGATGAGTGTGGACAGCCAGGATGGGAAAGTGAAGTTCTTTGCTAACCAAACCAAAGACGGGAAAATCAAGGAGTTGCTGATGATTGTCGATGGCTCTCATTCAACCATGATTATGAGCCTCACCGGACTAATTGACATGCAGACGATTGGCGAAATTTCCAAATCACTTAACATGAAGGGAATGAGCGACCTGCAGAAACTCAGCAAAAACAAAGGTAAATAGAAGAAGTAGATGTTCTTTGGGGGCAGTCGAAACGGGGAGGTTGCTTCTCTCGCCTGCTGCTATATTGCAAGATAGAAGTTTTTGCCATAGGTAACGGTTTCCCCGATTCATCTAAAACAGTTGGATTTTGCATCGCTTATTGAAATAAGTGATGCAAAATCCAACAAAATCTGTTCCTCGGATTTGCAAAACCGGACCGACGGCAGGTGCCGGAATATGATTGTCCGGGCAATCCAAAAAAATCTGAAAAAGAAAAATGCGTAATGCCAAATATTTTTAATTTTGCAGCCTTATTGCGGCAGTAGCTCAGTTGGTAGAGCATCAGCTTCCCAAGCTGAGGGTCGTGGGTTCGAGCCCCATTTGCCGCTCAGGCAGTTACACTTGGTGTCGCTGCTTTTTTTAATTAGAAAAATTGATTCTTTAGCCATGTCTCTGCCTGCTTTCTTTTTACTATACTTGCATGACTAAAATCCGGGGTTATGGGTATGATTAAAAAATCTATAGAAGAGAGTATTCGCGTTAAGCAGAAATTCTTAAACGATACCAGCCAACTTATGTTGGTAAAGAGTGCGGCAGAGTATTGCATCGAAGCACTGCAACAGGACGGAAAAATACTTTTGTGCGGAAACGGAGGAAGTGCTGCCGATGCCCAGCATATTGCCGCAGAGCTTTCGGGACGTTTTCAGTACGACCGCAAACCTTTGTATGCCGAAGCTTTGCATGTCAATACTTCTTATCTAACCGCAGTGGCTAACGACTATTCTTACGATATTGTTTACAGCCGCATGGTGGAAGCAGCAGGTCGCCGCGGCGATGTGCTCATTGCGCTTAGTACTTCCGGCAACTCGGCTAATGTGGTCGCTGCCGTTAAACAGGCCAAAAAACAGCACATGATAACCATCGGTCTGACCGGAGCTTCAGGTGGTGAATTGGCAAAGCTTTGCGAATTGTGTATCCGGGTGCCTTCCAAAAATACGGCACGTATTCAGGAAACCCATATCCTCATCGGCCATGTTATTTGTGAGAAAATCGAAAAAACAATCTTCCCGCAGTAGTCCATGACCGGTTTCCCAAAAAATATCGACAAAAGATGGACGCTGTTTCTCGACCGCGACGGTGTCATCAATAAACGGATTTACGGCGGCTACGTGCAACATTGGGAAACTTTTGAATTTCTGCCCGGTGTGCCGGAAAGTCTTGCAGTTTTCAGCAGGATTTTTGGTAGAATCATCGTGATAACCAACCAGCAGGGGATTGCAAAAGGTATTATGAACAAAGAGCAGTTGCAGTCCGTACACCGCAAAATGCTTGCCGAAGTGGAAAAAGCAGGTGGCAAAATCGATGCGGTTTTTCATTGTCCGGATATGGCTTCAAAGCCCGAAAACTGCCGGAAGCCCTCTGCTTTCATGGCGTTGAAAGCCAAAAAGAGATTCCCCGCAATCGATTTTAGTAAAAGTATTATGGTGGGAGATGCGGAGAGCGATATGGCTTTCGGAAAAAATGTCGGTATGTTTACCGTGTTGGTGGGAAACGAAACAGTATTATCTGAAATTGTAGATTTTAAAACGAGGGATTTGCCTTCATTGGCAGCGTATTTCAAAAAACAAAAATGATAGTATGAGCCCGGGATTGATACTTGTTACTTTTGCGCTATATACCCTCCTCATATTTTTAATATCCTGGCGGACATCCCGTAAGGCTGATAACGAGAGTTTTTTTATAGGAAATCGCAAATCGCCATGGCCGGTGGTGGCCTACGGAATGATCGGCGCTTCTTTGTCGGGGGTTACATTTATTTCCGTTCCGGGATGGGTGGGCAGCACACATTTTACCTATTTCGTCATTGTGCTGGGTTATGTTGCCGGTTATGCCGTAGTAAGTACCGTTTTGTTGCCTGTATATTACAAACTTAACCTCACTTCTATTTATACTTATCTGGAAAACAGGTTTGGAAGATCGTCCTATAAAACCGGCTCCGCCTTTTTTCTGATCTCACGAATTATCGGGGCTTCCTTTCGTATGTACCTTGTTGTAAGTGTTTTACAGCTCTTTGTGTTTGATTATTACGGGGTTCCTTTTTGGGCTACGGTTGTGCTTTTTATGCTCCTTATTCAGCTTTATACATTGAAAGGAGGCATCAAAACCATTGTGTGGACCGATACGCTGCAAACAACTTTTATGTTGCTTGCTGTACTGATTACCGTAGGCATTATCATTCATGACATGCACATTGGTTTCGGTGATATGTGGTCAGCGGTCTGGTCAAGTGATTTTTCCAAAATGTTTGTTACCAACATAAAAAGTTCGCAAAACTTTGTGAAGCTCTTCCTTAGCGGGATGTTTATTACCATTGCCATGACAGGGCTCGACCAGGATATGATGCAGAAAAATCTGAGCTGCCGGAATTTGAAAGATGCCCGTAAAAATATGACGTCGTTGAGTCTGATTTTGGTTCCTGTAAATCTAATATTTCTTTTTCTCGGCGCTGTGCTCTATTTTTATGCAGCCCATCTTCATATCAACACTCCCGATTTAAGCGATCATCTTTTCCCTGAAATAGCGTTTAACCACCTTGGAATTGTCGGCGGATTGGTTTTTATCATCGGATTAATCGCCGCAGCTTACTCAAGTGCTGACAGCGCACTCACCGCTCTGACCACTTCGCTAACGATTGATATGCTGGAATTGGACAAGCGGTATGCCGGACATGAAGAAATATTGAAGAAAAGGCGGCAGGAATTGCATTTTGTAATGATGTTAATCATTATCTTTGTCATCGTCTTGTTCAA
>CAZRAW010000166.1:0-4537 GCA_964598065.1 uncultured Lentimicrobiaceae bacterium | reverse complement strand
ATCGCTTCTGTTTCGCTGGATACGGAAATGCCGGTTGTTTTTGGCATCCTGACCACCGACAGTATCGAGCAAGCCATCGAACGTGCCGGAACGAAAGCCGGAAATAAAGGTTTCGATGCGGCAGTTACGGCTATTGAGATGGCAAATTTACTTCCGAAAATTATCGGGTAAGCTCCCTTTCCTATACTGCACTTTTCCGGGTACCGCCTTTCCTTGGCCTTACGGGACAACCGGTATGAAAAACGAGTATAACGAAGTTAGCGGACTTTATAGACGGAGAAGTTGTCTAAAGTCTAATCGGTTTGATATAGTATAACTTTCTTTAAATCAGCCAATAAATTCCTTAATTCCCCTTCTTGAAGGGGCGTAGGGGTGGGTTATTTTAAAAAGTTATTTATTGGCTGATTTTTAGCTTGTTATAATTATTTTTAGCTTTAGACTTTAGACAACTTCGGACTCTAATTATGCGTAAACGTCCCCTTTCACATACTATAATTTTTTCTTCCCTGATTTTCTTGTAATTGTCTTTCTGATTTCGTATTTTTGTAAAATGACAATCTTAAATCCCAAAGAAAATGGATGTAAAAAATTTTATTCAGTCACTTATGGCGGAAGCGGGGATAACGCTCAACGGTTCTCAGCCGTGGGATATTCAAATTCATAATGAACGCTCTTACAAACGTTGGATTAAAAAAACCGAACTGGGCCTCGGCGAGTCGTACATGGACGGCTGGTGGGATGTTGAAGCTTTAGATGAGTTTTTTAATAAAATCCTGCGGGCAAACCTCGGACAAAAGGTAAAACAGAACCTGAAAACCGTCCTCCTTATTTTATCCACAAAGCTTTTCAATCAACAAACAAAGGAAAAGTCCAAACGCGTAGGCCGTGAGCATTACGATTTGGGAAACGATTTGTTCCGGCAAATGCTGGACAAAAGAATGATGTATTCCTGTGCCTACTGGAAAAATGCCAAAAATCTGGATGACGCCCAGGAAGCCAAGTTAGACATGATTTGTAAAAAGCTGGAGCTAAAATCCGGCATGAAAGTGCTGGACATCGGTTGCGGATGGGGTGGCTTTGCTAAATATGCCGCTGAAAAATACGGTGTCGAAGTGCTGGGCGTGAGTATCTCCAAAAAACAAATAGAACTGGGACAGGAACTTTGCCGTAATCTACCGGTAGAGTTGCGGTTTCAGGATTACCGAGAGGTGAAAGGGAAATTCGATGCCATCCTTTCCATAGGCTTTATCGAACACGTGGGATACAAAAATTATCGCACCTATATGGAACTGGTTAACCGCTGCCTGAAGGATGACGGTATCTCGCTGATTCACACCATTGGTAACAACACCAGTGTAACTTACACCAATGCCTGGACAGACAAATACATCTTTCCTAACGGTGTGGTTCCTTCCGTGGCACAGATTGCCAAAGCTGCCGAAGGCTTGTTTGTGATAGAAGACCTGCACAATTTCGGTCCCGATTACGACAAAACCCTCATGGCTTGGTATGCCAATTTTCAGAAAGCCTGGCCGCACTTAATAGAGACTTACGGTAACCGTTTTTACCGCATGTGGCGATATTTTCTACTAAGTAGTGCCGGCGGATTCCGCTCACGCTTCAATCAGTTGTGGCAGTTTGTGATGACCAAACCCGGCCGGGCTTTGCCGCTCTGCCGTATTGGATAGTAAAACGACTAAAAAAGAAGTACAGGCAAGTCTTACTCATTAATTTCCCGGTCGCGGAAGCCCAGCAGGTACAGAATGGTGTCAAGGCCGTTTACGGAGATGGCATGTTGTGCGGAAGCTTTCACCGTGGGTTTGGCGTGAAAAGCAATGCCGAGTCCCGCTTTTTCCAACATAGGAAGGTCGTTGGCACCATCGCCAACCGCAATAACCTGTTCCAGATGAATGTCTTCTTTAAATGCCAGCAATTCCAGTAACTCGGCTTTTCGCTTTCCGTCTACAATTTCATGCAAATGGTGGCCGGTAAGTTTTCCGTTTTTTATTTCCAGCTCGTTGGCAAAAACATAATCAATGCCCAACCTGCTTTTCAGGTAATTTCCAAAATAGGTAAAACCTCCCGACAGGATGGCCGTGCGATAGCCATATTGTTTCAGGGTGCGCAAAAGCCGTTCGGCTCCTTCGGTGATGGGCAGATTTTCGGCAATCTCTTTTAATATCGCTTCGTCCAGTCCTTTTAAAAGAGCTATTCTTTGCTTAAAACTCTCTTTGAAATCAATTTCTCCCCGCATGGCTCTCGCAGTGATTTTTTTCACCTCTGTACCTACTCCTGCTTTTTCGGCCAGCTCATTAATTACTTCCGTCTGTATCAGGGTTGAGTCCATATCGAAACAGACCAGTCGCCGGCTTCGTCGGTAAATATTATCTTCCTGAAAAGCAATGTCAAAATCACTATCGGAGGCAATATTCAACAAGGCCTGCTTCATGGCAGCAATGTCCACCGGAGTGCCACGGACGGAAAATTCAACCACCGCTTTGGTGATTTTATCCTTTTTATTTAAAGATTTCCTGCCCGATAAACGAGAGATGGTATCGATGTTCAACCGTTGTCCGACAATAACTTTTGCCACTTGTGATAAATTAGAGGCCGTAAGCCGCGGCGCCAGCACGGTAATGATATAACGTTCCTTGCCCTGCTTGGTTACCCATTCTTCATACTTGTCAAGTGGTATGGGGGTAAATTTAATATGAGTGCCCAGCTCATAAGATTTAAAAAGCAGGTCTTTTAAGATACTTGATGACTTTGACTCTTTAGGCACCTCAAACAAAATACCGAGGCCAAGATCCTGATGAATCACCGATTGTCCCAAGTCCAGGATATTCACATTGTACTGCGATAAGACGTCCATAAGCGAGGCCGTTAAGCCGGGCTTGTCTTTTCCCGAAATGTTAAGGAGAATAATTTCTTTGCCGATGTCTGACATGATTGGTGAATTTTGAAAATGCAAAATTAAACTATCTCTTCAAATAAAAATCCTCCGGGACAAAATAAGAGACCTGTTGTTTGCAGGAAAACCCTAACTTTGTAGTCCATGAAAACCCCGCTTCTATATCAAATCGGCATTACGCTCATTCCGGGTATCGGCGATGTAAACGGAAAAAAGCTTATCAACTGGTGCGGCAGCGCCGAAGCGGTCTTTAAATCTTCGGCAAAGGTACTGCTCACCATTCCCGGTATCGGGCACACTGTTGTGAACAATATTCTGAACCATAAAGTGCTGACACGTGCAGAGCAGGAGGTTGAATTTATCGAAAAACATCACATTAAAGCCTTGTTTTTTCAGGATGAGGACTATCCCCAACGACTGCTGAACTGTTACGACCATCCGCTCATGCTTTACTATCGCGGTGAAGCGGAACTGAACCACAGGCACATAATTGCTTTTGTGGGAACAAGGCGTGCTACGGACTACGGACGCTCCCGCTGCCGCGAAATCATTGAGGGATTGCAGGAAAAAGATGTGCTCGTGGTGAGCGGACTCGCTTATGGCATTGACGGTTGTGCGCATCGCCGCGCCGTGGAACTAAATATTCCCACTGTGGGCGTTTTGGGGCATGGCCTCGACCGGCTTTACCCTGCGCCGCACCGGAAACTGGCTGATGATATGGTGGCCGGCGGTGGCGGACTGATAACAGAGTTTCTGTCAAAAACCATTCCCGACCGTGAGAACTTTCCCCGGCGTAATCGCATTGTAGCAGGTATGGTGGATGCCGTGGTGGTGGTGGAATCAGACCGCAAAGGCGGCGCTCTGATTACTGCCGAGCTGGCCAACTCGTACAACCGCGATGTGTTTGCCGTGCCCGGCCGGCTTACCGACCGCTTCTCCACAGGGTGTAATTTTCTGATTAAAATCAACAAAGCCGCACTGTTGCAAAGCGCCGGAGATATCGGCTACCTCATGGGGTGGGACGACCGAAAGAGCCCTGGAAGTCAACAAACCGCCCTTTTCGTGGAGATGTCCGAAGAAGAGAAAATTATTTATGCTCTTATCCGTGAAGCCGACGGCACTTTGAGTATTGATAAGCTAATTATTAAATCGGGGATGAACCCTTCACATGTAGCTGCCGCTTTGCTGAACATGGAATTTAACGGTTTGGTGCAAAGCCTCCCCGGAAAACAGTACCGCGTGGAATAAGAGGAATGATAAATAAGAGGATGATGAACAGAGAACAACAGTATGAATAATACTTAGCGAAAATGCTGATCTAATGATATATGCGCTCATCCGAATTTATAATCCGGATGTTTTAAGAAGGTCATTTAAAAAAAATCCCCGATTTTTATCGATGGAAAAATTTTTTTCTACATTTGCCCTTGACAAAACCAAATTATTGAGTACTTTTGTTACTCAATAAGTGAATAATTATTTGTGAATGGTGAATGGGTCTAACCAAACCCTGCAAACACCCCACTTTAATTGTCCACATGCAGTTATAAAAACTAATCACCTATGAATCACAAAGATTTGGATGTTTGGAAGTTAGCAATGCTGTTGACCGAAAAAGTTTACAGG
>CAZRAW010000165.1:0-4568 GCA_964598065.1 uncultured Lentimicrobiaceae bacterium | reverse complement strand
AACCCGAATGTTTCAGACAAAGCGACTTTAAATCAAATCGCCATGCTAACGGGGTCGGGATTGCAAATCCTGACCAGCAAGGGTTCGGGTTACGGCACGCGAAACATTCGCGCGCCAGTTGGAGGGATGATTTAAACACTTTTATGCAGTAATTACGGTTCCTATTTGCGGAACGGCCCGGACTGATACAAATAATATGGCTAATTTAGCAGGCAATTTAATATAACTTTACAACCCATTTCTAAAATGAGAGAAATGGAAACAGTTTTAATCGAATTATAAAAATTATGAGTATGAAAAAAATTATGTTACTTTTCTCGGTGGTCCTGTTTATTTCCTCAGGGAAATTATTGGCTCAAAAAAAACCGTTTACTATTGCCGACTTGTATAAAATACATTACGTTGGCGCCCCGGTTGTTTCTCCAAATGGAAATAAGGTTGCGTTTACCGTAACGGATTACAATATGAAAAAGGGGGAATCCAATACAAACATTTATATCATGGATACGAATGGAAAGAACCTGAAAAAAATTACTGACAATAAAAAAAGCAATTACAATCCACTCTGGACAAGTAACGGCAAAACTATTTATTATGTTTCGACAGAATCAAAAATTCCGCAGGTGTACTCTTACTCTTTTGTTACCGGAAAGTCGGAAAAAATAACCGATTTTTCTATGGGAGTGAGTGCCCCTGTATTATCTCCGAACAATAAATTAATTGCTTTTGCATCTGATGTTTATCCAAACTGTGGAGCCAATAGTCAGTGCAATAAAGAAATTGATTCAACCTCAGCACATGGCCCGATACAGGCTTATGTTGCAGATCATCTTTTGTTTAGACATTGGACTACCTATTCGGCGGGGAAGTATTCTCACATCATTATTTATAACCTCGATACAAAAACGTATAAAGATGTAACTCCGGGTGATTTTGTCTCTCCGACTTTTATGCTTGGCGGTGGCATTGGCTATAATTTTTCACCCGACAGCAAAGAGCTTTGCTATGTTTCAAAGCATGTTAAACATCCTGAAGCTTCCACTAACGCCGACCTTTTTATTGTCCCGGTAACAGGAGGAAAAGCTGTTGATATTACAAAAGAAAATAAGGCGTGGGATGGCTGGCCGATTTACTCTCCGGATGGAAAATATATTGCTTACAGAACTCAAAAAATTCCAAATTACGAATCTGATCTTTTTAGAATAGCCCTCTATAATCGTGAAACCGGTAAATCAAAAATTATTACCGGAAAATTCGATAACTGGATTGATGATTTTAAATGGAGTGCTAATTCCAAGTCAATTTATTTCAGTGCCGAAGTAGAAGCAAATACCCCGATTTATAAAATCGAATTAAACAGCGATAAAATCACTTCCGTTACCGGAGCAAAAGCTACCTTCGGATTTGCCCTTGATCATAAGGGAAATATTTACTACAACATGCGATCCATATCAAAGCCAGCCGAAATTTTCAAATTGAATCTTGCGGATAAAAATGAAACCGAACTGACTTCTTTCAACAAAAAGATTGAGCAAACCGTTGACATTAGGCCTGCCGAAAAAATATGGGTGAAAGGGGCTGATGGAATAAAAGTGGAGGTTTTTATTGTAAAGCCGCATAATTTCAATCCCAATAAGAAATATCCTTTAATATTAAATGTTCATGGCGGCCCACAGTCTCAATGGATGGATTCATTCAGAGGTGATTGGCAGATTTATCCCGGTGCCGGTTATGTTGTTGCTTTCTCAAACCCACACGGGTCAACAGGTTATGGCCAGGCCTATACTTCTGAAATTTCCGGTGATTGGGGTGGAAAAGTCTTCGAAGACCTTATGAAAGTAACCGATGCACTTGCCAAACTTCCCTACGTCGATTCAACCAGAATGGGAGCAATGGGTTGGTCTTACGGTGGCTATATGATGGACTGGTTTCAGGCAAAAACCAAAAGATTCAAATGCCTCGCCTCGATGATGGGCGTTTACGATTTGAGGTCTATGTGGGGCGGTACCGAAGAATTATGGTTTGTAAATCATGATATGAAAGGACAGCCTTGGAATTCAAAAGATTATGAAAAGTTCTCCCCCTCTTATTATGTGAAGAAT
The DNA here is from genome assembly GCA_964598065.1 of uncultured Lentimicrobiaceae bacterium. Taxonomy (GTDB): domain Bacteria; phylum Bacteroidota; class Bacteroidia; order Bacteroidales; family F082; genus Sulfidibacterium. The sequence goes on along the minus strand of CAZRAW010000165.1, from coordinate 2,466 downwards.
TTTTCTACCCCGACTTTAATAATTACCGGGCAAAAAGATTTCAGGGTTCCTTACACTCAAAGCATTCAGTATTTTACCACTCTTCAAACGCTTGGTATTCCTTCCCGGTTGATCATTTTTAAGAATGACGGTCACTGGCCTAATTTTGTAAAATCGATGCCTTTGTATTACGATGCCCACCTTGACTGGTTTCATAAATATCTTGGTGGTGGGCCGGCACCCTACAATGTGCATAAGATGGTTGAAAATCTGGGTTATAAATAAAAAATTCGGGTTTCATATGTCTACTTATCGGCAAAGCACGCGAAACATTCGCGCACCAGTCGGGGTATTAAAGGAATGTCTCCGGATCAATCCGGAAAAGCATAAAAAAAGTCCGGTGTATGCCGGACTTTTTCATTCCCTTTCGTTCACTTTTACGAAATCTTAATCTGTTTGGTAAGTTTAGCTTCTTCTTCTTTCTTCGGCAGAACAATGTTCAGAACACCGTTCCTGTAATCTGCTTTAATCTTCTCAATATCAATGGATTTAGGCAATGTGAACGAACGGCTGAAACTGTTGTAAACAAATTCTCTGCGTGTGTAGTTGTCTTCTTTTTCTTTTTTCTCGTCTCTCGTTTCCGCAGAAATGGTCAGCTGATAGTTGTCGAGATTGATTTTGAAATCATCTTTTTTCATTCCCGGAGCAGCCATTTCCAAAACAAATTTGTCATTTTCCTCTTTGATGTTTACAGCCGGAATGTCACCGCTGTTTTCATCAACACGACCTAAGAAATTTCTTTCAATGTTTTCGAGCAGGTCGGTAAATGTCGGATACTGATTAAATTTTACTAAGTTCATGGTTTAACCCTCCTTTCAATTTAATTTATAATATTTTATTTATTAAATTTCAATTTGCGTTTTTCAAATCCTGTACCATTCCGGAAACAATCCGTAAATTTAATTATATACGCCATTATGGCGGTGATTTTTATTGTTGGCTGTCATTATGGCTGCTATTTCTGCCTGTTTTACTTTTGCGGGATAGATTACGTATCTTTGCCTCATTAAAAAGTTGCAGGAAATTGGATAAAATCATAAACAGCCTTCGCCCCTCGCGTATTATTATACCCATACTTATCGGAGTAGGGGTAAGCGGCTGGTTATTATATCGCAATTTTAATGCGGAAGCCTTTTCTTTTATTGAGCTTACCTGGCATACGTTACTTTTTCTCGTGATTGCTTTTTCGATGATGTTTGTACGCGATGTGGCTTACATGTACCGCCTCATCGTACTCACGGATTACAGAATAAACTGGAGGCAGGCATTTAATGTTATTATGCTATGGGAGTTTAGTTCTGCTGTTTCACCATCGGTGGTTGGAGGTACTGCCCCGGCCATTTTTTTTCTTTACAAAGAAGGGCTCAGCGGAGGTGAAAGTACGGCGGTGGTACTCACCGCAATTTTCCTCGATGAAGTTTTCTTCATTCTTTCAGTACCCATTGTCTATATCTTTTACGGCAATAATATTTTCCCACCTGAAGCACAGCATTACTCGGAGATTATTTACGGCTTTTATATCGGTTTTGGTATCATTCTCGTTTACACTTTTTTCCTTGCTTATGCTTTATTCGTGAACCCCCATTTGTTCAAATTGTTTATCTCCTGGGTTTTTCTTTTCCCGTTGTTGAAAAAATGGCGGACGGGCGCCCGTAAGTGGGCTAACCAACTTATCCAGACTTCAAAGATCATTAAAAAGAAACCGTTTATTTATTGGTTCAAAAGTGGTTTGGCCACGATTATTTCCTGGACGGGAAGATATTGGGTGGTGAATTTTCTTTTTATGGCTTTTTTTGAGCAATCCAAAAATTTCTATGAACAGTTTCTGATTTATGGCCGCCAGCTGAGTATGTGGATTATTTTGCTGGTAAGTCCGACACCCGGCGGCAGTGGTATTGCCGAATATATTTTCACCAACTTTCTCGGTGACCTCATTCCCAACAAAGCCTGGATTACCACTCTTGCCATTTTCTGGCGGCTTATTTCGTACTATCCTTACCTGTTTGCCGGTGTTATCATTTTGCCCATTTGGATACGACATATCTATAAAAAATCAAAAAAATATAAAGTGGTCAAATAACTCAATCGTTTGTGTAAAGCCTTGAGTGAATGTTTCTTTCTAATCTCCTGTTCATTTAACCCAATTTAAGGGCTAAATATTAATTTGAGGTGCTAATTTTATTATTTAACTTTGTAAAATCCGCTAAGACGGAAAGCCGAGAGTTGCCAATAAATAACGATTAGCAACCCTTTAAGTTTCGAACAAACAGTTTGCGTGGCAGCTCAAATTAATATTTAGCCAACTTAACGGAACAACGATCCGGAAGCTGTTTATTTTATTAATTTTGCAAACGGAAATCAATCATTAAAAAAGAAAATATTATGTCAGTAAAAATCTCAGACAAAATTAAACCCGGCGTAGTAACC
>CAZRAW010000164.1:0-4606 GCA_964598065.1 uncultured Lentimicrobiaceae bacterium | reverse complement strand
AACCGGGCTTTTATCAATTATGTGGAAGGAAGAAATGAGAGGGCGTATTGAGGAAAACAAAATGTAAACCTTTGTGTAATAGCCTAACACATAAAAGATATTCCTTATCCCAAAACCTGGCACGATTATATCATCCGGAAAAGTATAGAAAACGATAGAAAAGGAAGCAAACAATACCGTTTTGTTCTTGCCCCGTTCGCCCGAAGTAGTTCGAACAACCAGCGCACTAAACAAAAAACAGCGCCACCCCAATCACACTCAACACGGCGCCGGCAGCTTCCGCCAGGGTAACTTTTTGTTTAAAGAGAAGTACGGAAGGCAGAATTATGAATACCGGAACCATAGCCATAAGGGTGGAAGCAATCCCGACATCGGTATGCTGCACAGCAAGCAACGAAAAAGAAACACCCAAAAAAGGACCGAAAAAAGAGCCGAGAACAATACGTTTCAATGCCGGCTTGTTGCTAAAAGTCATGCGCACATTTTTCCATCGTCCGAGCAGACTAATAATAATTGTAAAACCAATAATAGCGACAATTGCCCTGATTTGTGTCGAAGCAAAAGCATTGTAATCCCCCATGCCATACTTACTTAACACAATACCACCGCCCTGTCCCATTGCTCCTATAAAAGCATAAATCAATCCCCGGATGGGAAACTTCAATTGAAGTTTCTTCCCGCCATCGGGTTTGTTCCAGATGGCAATGGAGATTCCCCCAAGGACAAACAACATCCCCAGCAAACCTAGCAGGGTCATGGTCTCCCCCAACACAATCCATCCGAGTAGGGCGGCCAACGGCGGTGCCAAAGTCATGATTAACATGGCTATACGCGAACCGATAATAGGATAGGATGAAAACAAGAAATAATCGCCGATGATAAATCCTACCACTCCCGATATACCCAGCCAAATCCAGTTATGTGCACTGGCATCCGTGGGAAACACAAGGCCGCGTGTAAAGTAAGACAAGAGGCTTAGAAATAATACAGCGAGTAACAAGCGAATCAGGTTTACGGCAAAAGAACCTACCCGCCTCGTAGCGCCTTCGAAAGCCAACGCCGTAACTGTCCAGAAAACAGCAGTTAATAAAGCGGCAAATTCTCCGAAATGGGATTGAAACATCTTTGGCTGTTAATGAAGTTGTTTGAAGATAAACTGCAAATTTACGAGAAACATCCTGACTTCATTGGGCTTCAAATATTTTTCATATTATCCGCTTTTTTTCCTCAGCTCAAGCAGTGTAATCTCCGGAAGAATGCCGATGCGTCCGGGATAGCCTATGGAACCCAGTCCGCGGTTTACATATATCTGTCTTCCGGAGGCTTCATCGGTGTACAGACCGGCCCACTCTTTGTACATGTATTGGGCAGGACTCCACTTAAAATCTTTGAATTCAATACCAAACTGGAAGCCGTGCGTATGACCGGAGAGTGTGAGGTCCATATCATAATTTTCAGGAAGAACCACATAATTCCAATGCGAAGGGTCGTGTGTCATAAGCAACTTAAATGACTTTGGCTCCAACCCAAGAGTTGCTTTTTTCAGGTCTCCTCTTCTCGGAAAACGCAGATGAGCACCCCAGTTTTCCGAACCAACTAAGGCAATTTGCTGATTGCCACGCATCAGTTTCACATGACGGTTGTTTAGTAACTTCCAGCCAAGACGTTTATATAACGCATACAATTGATTCATGTTCTGCTGCTTGGCGGCCTTGCTCGGCCAGTTTATGTAGTTACCGTAATCATGGTTCCCCAGTGTAACATAAACGCCCATTGGAGCCTTTATAAGGCCGAGGGTTTTCTCAAACCGGAAAGCTTCTTTAGTAGTGAAGTTTACCAGATCGCCCGTAAATAATATTAGATCCGGTTTGAGTCCGGTAATTTTTTTTATCGCTTCTTCCAACGGTTTGGCAGAGTTCCAGGTTCCCAAATGCAGGTCGGATATCTGCACAATACGTAGTCCGTCGAAATTCTTCGGAAGCCGGTCAAAATGAAGTTTCTCGTGGGTGATATTGAACTGGTAAACCCATTTAAACATGCCGGTAAGCATGGTGGCAAGCACCAGACCTCCCGTAAGGTAACCCATGTATTGCAAAAACTTACTCCGGTTAATTCCCTCTTCCCGTTTAATGATATCGTTTCGTTGGGTTTTGCTAAGAAACACGGGGATTTTCTGGACAACCCGCCATAAATCGGCAATCAGCAAAAAGAGTAATGGAAACATCTTGGCGGTATAGAACACCAGGATAAACCCTATCCAGTAAGTTCTGAAAACATCATTCCAGTTTTGTATGGGGCTGAAAATGCTGCCGATAATCAGTACGGCAATCATCATAAGCGGTAACCAAAAAAGAAGAGTAATCAGATATTTGTGCCAGAATTTGTAGCTAAAAATAATTTTTCGCAAAGCAGACCATAAGTAAAGGTCGGCAAAAAAGAGTACAATTATCAGAAAATATTGCCTTTTGTAAAGCGGAAACTGATGTGCAAGGACGAAATAACCTGCAATAATCAGCAACAGGCCGGCGAGTGGAGCTATTTTAGATTTTAAATGTTTGATAGTTAATATTTTTAGTTTTTTTAAACATTATGTTCGCGAATATAGTTGACCAGTCCGTGTGCCTGGAAAATACCCATGAGTTTTTCCGGTAACGGAGCAAAAGTAAATTTTTGATCGTTAATTTTTACCACACCTTTGTTAAAGTCAATCTTTACAGTATCGCCCGGATAGTAAGCATCCACCGCTTCGGGAAGTAAGATAATCGGCAGTCCCTGGTTCACTGACGAGCGATAAAAAATCCGGTTGACCGATTTACAAATCACCGCCTGCAGGCCGGCATAGGCCAGCCCCACGGCAGGATGCTCGCGCGAACTGCCACAGCCGAAGTTGGCTCCGGCAACGATGATGTCGCCTTTTTGAACCCGGTCGGTGAAATGTACGTCGAAACCTTTGAAAAGGTACGGCATAATTTTCTCCGGCTCCGAACTCAACACACTGTAAGTCAGATTTCCGGCAAACATCTGGTCGGTATTCAAATCATTTGCATCCTTATAATTCCAAACGCCGTTGATCCGCCGGTCGTCGTCTTCGGCAATGGTTACCGTGTTGGTTTGTGGAATGGAATATGGAAATTTATCATCGGATTCGATACCTCTCGGGTCGGTTATTTCCCCGGCAAGCGCCGAATAAGCAACCGTAGCCGGCGAGGCAAGATAAATGGAGGCCTCTTTGTTTCCCATGCGGCCTTTAAAATTCCGGTTGGCCGTGGAAATCACATTGTATCCATCGGCAGGAATCCCCTGCCCTGTGCCGAGGCAAGGCCCGCAGGAAGCAGACAAAACGTTGGCCCCGGCATTCAGGAAAATTTCAATCAGCCCTTCTTTTATGGCCTGCATGTAAATTTTCTGCGAAGCCGGAACAATTACCATTTGAAAATCTTCAGGCAGTTTTTTACCTTTCATAATCTCCGCCGCTATCTGCAAATCTTCGAGCCGTCCGTTGGTGCAGGTACCGATCATGGCTTCCTGCAGTTTTGTTCCGCGCACTTCGGCAACCGCTTTCACATTGTCCACCTGATGCGGAGCGGCCACGACGGGAAAAATCCCCGAAAGCTCGATGTCTATTTCTTTGACATAAACTGCATCGGCATCCGCCCAAACGCCATCTCCCGCATAACTATCACCGAGATAGTCTTTTAACACATCATCCATGGGGAAAACTGCATTTTTAGCACCCATTTCCGAAGCAAGGTTGGTTAGCGTCATGCGTTGCGAAACGGTCAGGTTTTTCACCCCGTCGCCATGATACTCGATAGACATGTAATCGGCACCGCGCGCGCCAATCATACCGATAATCCATAGCGAAATGTCTTTAGCAAAAACACCCGGCTGAAGTTTCCCGTGCAGTGTAATTTTCAAAGATTCGGGAACGCGGAACCATGTTTCGCCCTGCCGCCACAGTCCGGCAGCTTCCGTGCGGTCAATACCGGCGGCAAAAGCGTTGAAAGCCCCGGCAGTACAGGTGTGGCTGTCGCTGCCCACAATCACCATGCCCGGTTTGGCATAACCAGCCATAATTTGGTGGCAAATCCCTTTTCCCGCATCGTGGAATTTGGTAATTCCCTGTTCGTGAACAATGTCGCGGATTTTCTGGTACTGGTTAGCCAGCTTAGCCGTTGTGGGCGGCGCATTGTGGTCCAGCACAATAAGCAATTGTTTAGGATATTTCACCTTCTCCCCGTTCATTTTCCGGAAAGTGTTAAAAATGGAAGCCGTGTTGTCGTGCGACAGGATAATATCCGGTTTTTTGAAAACAATACTCCCCTTTTCGGCACCCAATATTTTTTCTGCAAAAGTCTTTCCACCCATAGCCTGCGGTTTTGCGTACTTCTTTGTAACGTGATAGTTTAAGCAGTAATTAACCAACCTTTTAATTTTGGCTGCAAAGATACAAGCTTTTGATATACGTGATTTTACCGTACAAATAAATTGGTGTGATTTTTTAGGGCGGGCCGGCGCACAAGGCTTTCACGGGCTGTCCGCTCATAGCTGTCACCGGTCAGGCAGCAACGGCTACGGCGTTTTCGGGGGCTTCCTCCGGTCGCCC
>CAZRAW010000163.1:1456-4609 GCA_964598065.1 uncultured Lentimicrobiaceae bacterium | reverse complement strand
GCGATGCCTTCCCAAACGCTCAAATCGCCGGTTTCTTTCCAGTACAGATATGCCAGTGCCGATTTGGTACCGGCTCCGTCCGCATGCATGATGTTGCAGAAAACCTTATCATCTCCGAGGATATCCGGAATAACCTTGCAAAAAGCATTAGGGTAAAGACCTTTATCAAGGCTCCTGATGGCTGCATGCACATCCTCCTTTGAGGCAGAAACACCTCTTCCCTCATAACGTGATAATTCCGGATTTTTATTTTTCATCAAAGATTAGCTCGTGTTTTTGGATATTGAAATGGTATTTACCAAATTTCCGGAGGATATAATCGCCAAAGGCAATACCAAAATTCAGCCGGTAGTTGACTATGACTTCTATACCTTTCACCGTTTTGTTGGCAATCCTTACCTCGTCAAAATGGATCACAGCATAGTTGGCAATGGTATTATTTTTCAGCACTTCTTTGATATTTCCCTCAAAATTCTCTTTGCTTATAACACCGTCCTTCAGTAATTCGAGAGCCATTTTCAGCGAAACCATACCGCTACTGTTCCGATCGTAAACAAACGATTCGGCGTACCCGTTAATCAGACAATTGGTTATGTACAATCCCGTCTTTTTATCCACAGTAAAAGTGGCGAAGTTTTCGTTGTGATTAATGGCAATGTGTACTGCACCGGTATCAAGGACCATATTAGTCGATTTAGGCACAAAATTTTTACGTAATACTCTGAATTCGGTTCGCCGGTTAAGGGCATAAGCCGCTTCTTTCTCTTCTTTGGGAAGCGAATTAATGAATGCATCATCCAGCGTGATTCCTTTTTTAAAGAGGAAGCCATCTTTTACAATATCTTTTTGCAACGTACGGGGTACTCTTTCGCCGTAGCCTTTGGCAGTCAATCGCTTAGGGCTTATTCCGCGCATAATCAGATAATCAACAACGGAACGTGCACGTTTCAGCGACAGAATGTCATTATACTCTTTAGTGTCGCGTGAGTCGGTGTGCGAACCCAGCTCAATCACGAGGTTAGGATTGTCACGCAAAGTCTGAATCAGCCCTTGTAGCGAATCCTGATATTGGGGTTTTAAATTCCATTTATTTAAATCGTAAAGAATATCGGGCAAAACAATGGGCTTGCTGGAAATGGGCTTCAATACAATACTTTTTTTGAAATTTTTACTAAATTCAACATCAACGGTAGATAGTTTTCCAAAGTTGTTAAAATAATTAGTCTTGCTCACCTTCATTTCATAAGTTGTGGCGGGTTTTATCTGGCTCTTGCCAAAGGAATAAAAGCCTTTGTTGTTCGTAATAGTCTTTACGGTAAGGCCATTAGACCCAATGAGTTGAACCTGAGCATTGGGTACGCCAAACGACGTCCTATTGTCGGAAACCGTTCCCGAAAGGGTAAATTCCAATGGCGGTTTAATAAAATAGTATATATCTTCTTTGCCGCGTCCTCCTTTGCGGTTGGAACTCAGATAGCCCCATGATTCCGTGGGGTCAAAAATGATACCGAAATCGTCGTACGTTGAGTTAATGGGATATTTCAGATTGACAGGTTTACCCCAATGACCGGAGGAGTCGATTTTGCTTTCAAAAATATCCAGTCCGCCCATGCCTCCATGACCGTTGGAGGAAAAATAGAGTGCCGTATCTCCTCTCAGGAAAGGAAACATTTCGTCGCCTTTGGTATTGATGTTCGGACCGAGGTCAATGGGATAACCGAAAGGAGCGCTTTTACTTTTCCTGACAGCTACCCAGATGTCGTTTCCACCGGCGCCGCCCTTACGGTCAGACGAAAAATAGATGGTCAGTTCGTCGCTGCTCAGTGTGGGTTGTCCCACGCTTTGCGTAGAGTCCACCCCGCGAATAATCAGCCTGTGTGCCATCCCCCAGGTGCGACCAATTCGATGGGAAGTATAAATTTGGCAACCCGTTTTTTTATCCGGGATTTGCGGACAACGGGTAAAATAAAGTGTATTGAAACGACTGTTGGCTTGTGCTGCCCCTTCGTTAGCATCGGTGTTGATATGTTTGTCCTTGTCGATGAGAACCGGCGTGCTCCATTCGCCTTCCCGGTCCTGTCTTGCAACAAAAAGGTCGCTAAAATTTTGTCCTGTCCATTTATCAGTTCCTTTTCCGGTGGTTCCTTTTCTTGTGGAAGTAAAAACAAGTTCATTATAATTATCCGAAAGAAAAGCCGGGGCAAAGTCTGCTTCATTCGAATTTAGTTTTCTTACATCGGTTACCTTGTATTTAGTGGGGTTGTTTATCCATTTTTGAATTAAAGCTGCGGTTTCCGCCCCGAGTTTCCCTCGCGGGTCATTGGGGACTCTTTTCTCATAGGCTTTGTATTGTTGGATAGCCTGATCAAATTTTCCGTTAATTTTCAACATATCGGCCAAATGCAGCAGAATTTTTGGATGGCTTTTAGCCCAGCCATACCGGACGAGGCGGCTGTAAGCAATTTCTGCACGGTAGTAATTTTCAGTAAACCGATAGCAATCGGCCAGCCGGGAAATAATCCTGTTTTTTTCTTCTCTGTTGTTTTTAATTTTGGTGTAAGCCTTTTTGTATTTGTCGATGGCGGCATAATATTGTTGTCTCTCAAAAAGTGCATCTGCCGCATGTGCCGGGTCTTTTTTCTGGGCCAGCGAAACCATCGGCAACAACAACATTAAAAAGAACAGAAAGTGTTTATTGAGAGGTAGCTTCATGCAACTTTTTTTTCATCTGCTTATCATTACTGCAAAACAATTTACCTTTTCGTGCTTACCGTATTTTCAGCGGGTTTTATTTTTATCTCGTCTATTAAAGTCGCTTCTTTTGGTTGTGACGTTTTGGCTTTCACATGATTTGCCTTCTTTGTCGGCTTTGCTTTGGCTTTTGGTTTCGGTTTGGATTTTGTTCCGGGCTCTGGTTTAGGCCTTATTTTAGACTTCGGTGCAATACCGGCTTTTTTCTCCTGTGTGGTTTTTCCTTTAATACTTTCACTTTTTTTGGGGGTAGAAGGTTTTGAAGCTGCTTTTGTCTTTGGTTTCGGTTTGGATTTTGTTCCGGGCTCTGGTTTAGGCCTTACTTTAGACTTCGGTGTGGTACCGGTTTTTTTCTCCTGTGTGGTTTTTCCTTTAATACTTTCACTTTTTTTGGGGGTAGAA
>CAZRAW010000163.1:0-1356 GCA_964598065.1 uncultured Lentimicrobiaceae bacterium | reverse complement strand
GGTTTTGAAGCTGCTTTTGTTTTCGGTTTCGGTCGTGTTTTTGTTTCTGCTTTTGCCGTTGGCTTTGCCTCCGCGTCAACTTCAACTGCCTGTTCACCTTCAGTTTTTTCTTCTACCGGCTCTTCCGTTTCTTTTTGCTGTTGATAAGCTTCTCGTTTTTTCTCCCTGTCGATGCGATTAGCTTCCCGGTTAATTTCTGTTTTCACATCCTCCGAAGCCCGTTTTATCTCATTTATAAATTTACCGAGACCACGTGCCAACTCCGGAATCTTTCCCGGACCAAATACCAGGAAGATAGCCAACACTATCAGAAAAATCTCTCCCGTACCTAAATCAAAAAATAGTAAAACCACTGCTTTAAATTTTTGTACTGAGCAAAAGTAAAAAAAATCTCCATGAGCCGGATTTTATTCGTGTGAAGTTGTTTTTTTCTTTTTCACTAATAACCCTCCATGAAAATATTGTTTTTTCTGAATATTTCCCAACGAATCATACGTTATCCATAGTCCTTCCTGCAATGCATTTTTATACTGACCCTGTATAAGCAGTTTTCCGTTGATATCGTAAACACTAAAAGGCCCCTGCAGAGTGTCGTTTACATAAACGCCCGAAGTGGAAATCTTTCCGTCTGGAAAATATTTTATCCAGCGGCCGTTTTTTATGCCGTTTTTGTAATCCGTCAGTTCGGAAGGCTTGCCCGTTGAAGGATAAAAAATAATAGTAGGTCCCTGTTTCATCCCTGTTTTATAATTCTCTTCCAACACAAGTTTACCATCCACATCGCTGTAATAGAGCCATGTGCTGTCTTTTTTACGGTTGATAAATTTCCCTTCAGCCATGACTTTACCGTCTAATTGAAACGATTTCAGATGTGCTACCCGGCCATCGTCAGAATAAGTCATTTTAGCTTTAAGCATTCCGGCAGGATAAAAATAGCTGAACGTTCCGTAAGGCTTGCCGTTGCGAAACTGTCCCCGATAGCGTACAGCACCGTTACTGTATGTTTCTGCCCATTTCCCCTGACGCATTCCCCCGGCATCTGTCCGGTTTTGCCCCATGGTCCACGGCAGCATAGTTATCGAAAAAATCAACAGAAGTAATAGTTTCTTCATTTTTTGATAGATGCCTGGTTTAAATGTTTTAATTTTATCGTCTTACAAAAGTAACATCAATTGAACGAATATTCTTCAAAATTATTGGAATCGGCGGTGAAAGAATTATCACGGCTGCCGGGCATTGGCAAACGAACTGCCTTGCGGCTGGCGCTGCATCTGCTTCGGGAAGAACCTTCGGCGACACAGCATTTGGCCGAAGCTTTGGTGAAAATGCGGGAAGAAATCATGTTTTGCAAGCGGT
>CAZRAW010000162.1:0-4627 GCA_964598065.1 uncultured Lentimicrobiaceae bacterium | reverse complement strand
ATTCTAAATCCCGAAACCAACGAACCGGTTAAAACAGGGGAAGTGGGAAAAATTGTAGTAACCAACCTGCAAAGAGTGCTTATGCCCACCATCCGTTACGAAGTGGGTGATTTGTGCCGCTGGGTGGAAATGGAATGTCAATGCGGACGCAAAACAAGAGTGCTGGAACTGCTGGGACGTAGCGACGACATTGTCATTATCGGCGGCGGAAACATTACCCCGGATGTGATTTCCAAAGCTATTTATCCCTTCGACACGCTCAGCACGCACTTCCAAATGCATGTAAAACTAAAAAACAACAAAGACATGCTTGAGATTATGGTCGAAGCCAAAGAAGATAAATTTGAAGATATATCGGCTCAGGTGAGGGCAGCGGTTATGAAACTTTCCAAAGAATTAAGCGTAATGTACGAAAACGGATTGATTAATGATGTGAGAGTTACCATTGTGAAGCCAAACACCATCCCGCGAAATCCGAAAACAGGAAAAGTAACACTCATAAAAGATGAAAGGAAACTTGCGTAATGGTTGAAATTGAAAAAGACAAGCAGCTGATAATAAAGTTTTACGACAGGTTGGATGCCACCAATGCGGAGGAAACATCTGAAATTGTTTCCAGAGAATTAGATGCGCTGGATAGAGAAATTGTCCTCGATGTGAGTAAACTAATGTACATCAGCAGTGCGGGTTTACAGGTGATTCTGAAATGTGCCAAAGCAGCAAAGTCCGCCGGTAAAGAAACTTTTCTGCACGGAGCCAAAGGTAATGTGCTGGAAATATTCAGACTTTCCGGGTTCCTGACATTTTTAAAAGAGGACTAATAATCGATATGGATTTTAAAATGCATTCGCTCCATGATGCCTTTGTAGAAATACAGAAGTATTGTAAAAAACAGAGCATTCCCAATGAGGTTTGTTTCAACATAAACCTTATCTGTGAGGAGCTTATTGTCAATCTTTTAAAACACAGCAAAGCCACCGGATACAACCTGAATCTGTCCACAGAGGCAAATTCTACCGTAATACACATTAATTATCAGGCGGACGAATTCAACCCGACAAAAGTTCCGAAACATACGTTAGAAAGCGTTGAAAAAATGGAATACGGCGGACTCGGACTGGTGCTGGTAAATTCATTGGCTTCGGAAATAGAGTATAAATACGACGAAAAACAATCGCTTAATGTTATCAAAATCATCCTTTAAAATAAATAACATCCAAAAGAAGATTGTCTTTTACATCGTTGCCATAACGGTGCCGATGTTTCTGATTTCCCTGTATTTAGTGCAGAAATTCGTCGGTGCTGAGCTTAAAAAATCAGAATACCGGCAGGCACAGCTTATCAACATGAACACCTTAAAAAATGTTTCTGATTTTCTAAATAAAACCAGCGCTTTTACGACCAAAGCGGCTTACATGATAACCGCTGACCCGCAGAATTATGAAAAGATACTTCCTTTTCTGAAACAAAATCTTCAGGAAGATCCTTCACTGTTTGGCTCCGCCCTGGCTCTGGAGCCTGACAGTCCTTTGAAAAAATTGTACTGTCGCTATTTTTACAGAGCACACGATTCCATAAAAGCGAAATGGCTCATGCCACCCGAATATGATTACGTAAAATGGAAATGGTATTACGAAGTAAAAAAAAGTAAAAAACCTGTTTGGAGTGAGCCCTATTTCGACAAAGGCGGAGGCGAAGTGTATATGAGCACCTATTCGTTCCCTGTTTTCGACATGAGAAAACATTTTTTGGGAGTTATAACGGCAGATGTGGAGCTAAACACGCTCTCCAAAAAAATTCAGCAACTGGCAAAAGAAAAAAATGAATTTATCTTTTTGGTATCCAAAAACGGCTTCTTACTTTCGCATCCAAACAGAAACTTTAATCTTAAAAAAAGTATTCTCTCGTATGCCAATCACATCGGTTCACCTGCGTTAAAGAAAGCGGCTACTGATATGACACACGGAATATCAGGAATTTACAGCGTCAACCTGCCGGATGGCAAATACACGTTATACACCATGTATATCGCCCGAACCTCTTGGTCCATCGGGATATTTTTGAAAAACAGCATCCTTTTTAAACCGTTGAGAATACTAAAAACCTATCTGCTTCTCATTATGATTGCAGATATCATGCTTATCCTTATCATGGTTTTGATTATCTCCAATCAGCTTAAAAAAAATGTGGCGAGAGAGGAAAAAATCAAAAACGAGATTATACTTGCCAGCCGGATTCAGCAACAATTTCTTCCGGAAGAAAGTGATATTACAGAAAAGAATTTCACGTTGAGTGGGGTCATGCTTCCGGCAAAAGTGGTAGGTGGAGACTTCTTCGGGTATAAAGAAATTAAGGATAAAATCATTTTTTATGTGGGTGATGTCTCCGGGAAAGGCGTTCCCGCATCGCTGTTTATGATGGCTTCGCAAATGCTTATCGAAGACGCCATCGACGAAAAGTGCGACCCGGCTTATGTCCTCGGCAAAGTCAACCTGAAACTATCCCGGATTTCCACCACCGGCATGTTTGCCACCATGATTGTAGGCATTGTGGATTTAAAGACCAAAACATTAACTTTTTCCGTGGCCGGACATCCGCCGTTTATCATCAATGCAAACGGAGCTATTTATTCTCCCATAACTATCTTTGCACCGCCGGTAGCTGTTTTTGAGGATTTAACATACCAAAACAGCACCATCCAACTCGACGACAACACCACCATTGTGGCTTTCAGCGATGGCGTGAGTGAAGCCGAAAATACCAAAAGAGAGTTTTTCGGAACCGAACGCATTGCCCGAACACTCCAAAACATGGAAGACGAAAGCACCATTGCCATAAAAGATAAGTTACTGCACGACATACAAGCCTACACCTCCGGTCAGGAACAAAGCGATGACCTTACTATTGTGGTGGTGAAGGTGTGAAACAAAAAACTTCAAAAACACTCAAAAAGGCGTATAACTTCCGGTATAACAGTTTATTCCCGATCCGGTTAAAACATCAGATACTTTGGCCATATCAGCTTTTGAAGGAATATTTTTTATATCCATCGAATACCCCCGGCCTACCTTGGCATATTTTTCCCGGCCCAGATGATGCAACGGAAGCAGGTTTACCTCCGAAATATTGTTTTCCCTGAAAAAGGCAATGTATTTTTTCAAAATTTCCTCCCCGTCATTAAATCCCGGAATGACCGGAATCCGGACAATCATCCGGCCTTTAAACTCTTTGGCCAGTCTCGTAATATTGTTGATGACAAGCTCATTGCCCGTCCCTGTTCCTTCTTTATGCAACTCCGTATCAGGATTTTTAAAATCAATAAAAATCCAGTCGAGATAAGGCAACACTCTTTCATAATGTTTCCACGGCAGGTTTCCGCAAGTCTCAACAGCGGTGTGGATATAAGCATCGTAACATCGCTTTAAAAAGCCTTCCGCAAAATCAATTTGCATCAGTGGCTCGCCCCCCGACAGCGTAATGCCGCCCCCGTTACCCCAAAATTGCCGGTCGCGTTGGACAATCTTCATCAGTTCCGGAATACTCATTTCTTTTGCGCTGACGCGTAATGCTTTGGTATAGCAGTTTTTCAGGCAGGAATAATCACGACAATCTTTACAAAAATCACGATGAATGACAAGCCGGTTGTCTTTTATTTCGATGGCGTTATAGGTACAGTCCCGTACACAATTGCCATCGAGCCGGCATTTTTCAATATTATAAATCAAAACGGGTTTCCGGCTGATGCCTTCCGGATTGGAGCACCATTTACAATCTAAAGAGCATCCCTGCATAAAAATAAGCGTCCGGCATCCGGGACCATCATGAACGGAAAGCCCCTGTATGTCGAAAATATTGGCTTTCATTTCCACATTAAACGTGCGGTTGTAACGGCTGCCTTTGTGACTGATGTCTTTACCGGTTTCGAGACAATCGGGTTTCAGCATGCTGTTGATAATTGAGGGCGACACTTTCCCCCAGATGTCATGCTGAATATTGTTGGTAAGGGTAAGCACTTCCACGGTAAGACTGAAATATTTCTGAAACGCTTCCCACAGCTCTTCGAAAGTTTTCAATGCTTTGTTATGTGCCGGATAAACCCGCCGGCCCGTTCTCCTGTCGAGGCCGTTGAAAAGCACTGCTTCGAGCACTTTGGGAACAGAGATAAAATGAACACCCACACTCGTGGCCGGTGCCGACCCACCGGGAATATAATGTGTTTCGCCATTAAACTCCAGCGGCATCCAGCTCCCGGCCGAAGTTTCGAGACATCCGCCCAGCGACCATGCACGAGCTTCTTCGAGTTCCATACCTTCGTGTTTGAAATTTTCCATTACAAACTCCATGGCCACGCGGTTGTTTACCCACGCCGGATAGCCGGTTCCTATCTTGGTGGTTTCTATGCCTTTCAGTAAAAACTCCTCCGGTAACTTTTCATCATACAACAAGCTTAACGTAGGCTGTGGCGTATCGCACGTCATCGATGATTCCAAAATCAGCATTTCAAGTTCATTGGTGGCACTTTCGCCATCTTTTGTAAGTCCGCCCACACACAGGTTGTTGAAGGTATTTCCGCTAAGGACACCGCCCACAACGCCCATGGAAGCAAAACAATCTATTTCGGTAAACT
>CAZRAW010000161.1:0-4632 GCA_964598065.1 uncultured Lentimicrobiaceae bacterium | reverse complement strand
TGAAGATACTAAAGCTGAAGAACCTAAGGCTGAGGAACCTAAGGCTGAGGAACCTAAAACTGAAGATAAAGAATAATCCGATTATTCCGGAATCCCTAAGCCCGGTGAAAGCCGGGCTTTTTTATGCGCAGTTTTCTCTACTTTTGTCTTCCAAAACTACAGTTCCTATAAGATACAGGAAATATGAATGCTTTTGAAAATTATTTTTACCTCGGACTGATCACCAAAACGCACGGTTACGATGGCAAGGTGGTGGTTTTTATCGATGCTGACGACCCCACGGCTTATGAGGCGATGGAAATGGTTTTTCTGAATATTCACGGCAGCCTGGTGCCTTACTTTATTGAGGAACGTTCACTGAAAAATAACAAGCTTATTGTTAAATTTCAGGATATATCCACTGCTGATGAGGCTGCCGGACTGGTGAAAACAGAGCTTTATCTGCCACTGTCGGCTTTGCCCCGTCTCACAGGCAACAAGTTTTATTATCACGAGGTAAAAGGTTTTATGGTTACGGATGAGACATTTGGCCCGGTTGGTCTGATTGAAGATATTCTGGATTATCCTGCTCAGGCGGTCATGCAGGTGTTTCATGAAGGAAAAGAGGTGCTGATTCCCATAAGTGATGCGGTAATTTTGAAACTTGACCGCATGGGAAAAAGTATCCTGATAAAAGCTCCCGATGGTCTGCTTGATCTTTATTTAAATGCGTAAAATGAATGCTCCCGACACACGTCCGTTCCATTTCAAACAGTTCAGCCTGTTGCATCACCGCTCAACCATGAAAGTAGGAACCGATGCTGTTTTGCTCGGTATCTGGACGGAACTGGATGGGGTAAAGGAGGTGTTGGATGTAGGAACCGGATGCGGTGTTCTTCCGCTTTTGTTGGCAGCACGGAAAGCTTCGGTACGGGTGGATGCGGTTGAGTTGGATGAGGCTTCTTCCGGCGAGGCTTCGGAAAATTTCAGGCTTTCTCCTTTCGCCGACCGCTTGCAGGTTTTTCATGCTGATATTAACCATTTTGTTCCGGATTCCGGGAAAAAGTATGATTTGGTCATCAGCAATCCGCCGTTTTTCGTTAACGACCGGCGTCCGGAGAAAATAAGCCGGCTAATGGCAAGACACGGCGATACACTTAGTTATGAACAGTTGGCAAAAGCAGGCGGGAGGCTTTTGAAACCGCAGGGACGTTTTGCAGTGGTGTTGCCTTACCTTGAAAGCAGGTTGTTTCTGAAAGCTGCTGTAAAAGAGGGATTGCAGTTGCATAAACAGATGCTGATTTTTCCCATGCCCTGCAAAGAACCTAACCGGGTAAATCTGCTGTTGGGTAATTCTGTTGCTATTCCTGAGACTGAAAAATTCATAATTCGCAACGAAGACGGTTCTTTTACACTGCAATATCTCGATATGGTGAAAAATTACTACCTTTCGATATGAAAAACAACTTCGTTATCTCCTCCCCGAAAAAATAATATTTTTCGGCTGTTTTCTGTAAGTCAGTTTCTGTATTTGTTGAAAAAAATGCCGGAAGTTTTTTTCAAATTCAATGGACTTTTTCCGGGCTTCAAAATCGTAAAGTAAATAATTGAACAAAATAATTCCTTGCGGTAGCAGATGCTCTTGCAGACTTTCCAAGAACCCGGCAGTTAAAAACTTTTCCGGTGTCCGGTGGTCTAAAAACAGGTCGATGACAATTAAATCGTAACGGTTTGTGTCAACGGAAATAAAATCAGCGGCATCCGCTATGTGGAGATCAAGATTTTTTATACGGTCAAGCCGGAAATATTTTTTGGCAAGTGTAATAACCGTTGCATCTACTTCCACACCGGTAATTTGACAGGCACACCGGTTTTCTTTCTGCAAAATCCGGGCGACACTTCCGGCACCGAAACCGAGAATCAAAACATTTTTAATTTCCTGAAAATCAGGATGGATTTGCTGAAACGCATTCCTGAAAACTTCGTGAAGACTACCGTAAGAATAGTTGGCATGTGGTGCATTGAGAACCAGCTTATTATCTTGCCTGATAACTTCGAGAACGTTGTAACCGGTTTTTATCCGTTCCACCGGAAACCATTCGGGGAAATATTTTCGAATAAAGCGAAGCATATCATCTTCCTTTAAATGCAGGTTTTCTTTTTTCGAGAAAGGCTTGTTTCCCTTCTTTAAAATCGTGGCTCTGGAAAACGCGTTTCACAAATTCGCGGTTGTTTTTGTCTTGTGTAATTTGCTCAACAGTTTGTGTAGCGAGTTGATGTACCTGAGTTTTTATTAGCGAAATGGTGAGCGGAGCATTGTTTGTGATGCGGCGGGCCAGCGATTGTGTAAATTCTTCTATTTTTTCTGTTGTTACGAGATGGTTCAGGATTCCCAGCCTTTCTGCTCTTTGCGCATTCATTATGTCGGCGGTAAAAAACAGTTCCATGGCAATGTTACTACCCACACGTTGCAGCACACGGTTCACCTGATTCGGATTGTATGGTGCACTGATTTTGGCCGGCGTTATAGCAAAAGAGGCTTTCGGACTTCCCACCAAAATATCACAGGAAAATACCAGTTCGCAGCCGCCGCCCCACACGCTGCCATCAATCATAGCTATCACGACACCCGGAAAACTTTCGATACGTTTTAGTATCTTTTCCAGAGAATATTCGTAAGGCACGGGGTCTTTGGCCGGGTCAGGTAACTGGTCGATGCGCAGGCCTGCACACCACACGCTGACACCCGGATTACTGCGTATCATCACTACCGGCGTGCGGCTTTTTTCAAATTCGTCAAAAGCTTCCATCATTTCACCTATCATCTTTAGATTGAGTGAATTGCTTTTTTTGTCATTGTCAAGCCATAGAACTCCCAGCTGTTCCCGCTGCTCTGTTTTGATAAATCTCATGGCAAATATTTGATTCCGGCAAAGGTAAGATTTATAATGAAGTGCCTAAAGTTGGGGGCTATGTGGAAATAAAATTCTAAAATACAAGCCTCAAAAGACAACTTCAATAATAATCAGTTATAGCATGGGTTCCTGTTTGGAAAACGGATAGAACAAAAAACTTTGGGTAGTTATATTGTTTCCTGCCTGGTTTGGGACGGCTACAATGAAAGAATGCCGTATTTTTGTCTCTTAATTTTTTAAGCCATGATAAAACGTAAAATAGTATTGTTGCTTTCGGCAGTTCTGATAGCCGGAATTTCTTTTGGACAAACTTTTCATCTCCGCGGGACTGTTCCCGGGATGAGCAATACGAATGTCTATCTTTTACAGGATTTTGCCAATTCGCAAAGAATGGTTGATACCGCACGGACAGATGTTTCCGGAAGTTTTGACTTTACCATGCGACCGGACATGCCTGTGGGAATGTACAGGATTATGACACCTACGGGACAAATGTTTAATGTGATTTATAACCGGGAGAATATCGATTTCGTTGCAACCGGCATGGATGCCAGTGATTTTATTCAGGTAAAACAATCAGTTGAAAATCTGATTTATTATAAATATTTGCATGTAAAAACTACTAATGAACTAAAAATTAATATCCTGCGGCCTGTCCTTGACCATTATCCCCAAAACGATCCCTATTATCATGTCATCAAAAATCAGGTGGCGAAACTGCAGGATCAGATAGCGACGGTAGCGCATAATTTGATTAGAAACAATCCCGGGACGTTGGCCGCCCATTTTATTGCCATGGACGAACCGGTAAAACTCAATTTGAATGTTTCTTCCGCACAACAAAATGAAGAACTGAAAAAGACCTATTTTAAGAATGTGGATTTTAATGATACGCTCTTGTTGCGTACTAACCTGCTGACTGCCAAACTGGTGGGATATCTTACCCTTTTCCAAAACCGGAATATGAATAAGAAGGCTATGGAAAAAGCTTTTGTTGCCCCGGTAGATACCATTTTGAAAAAGGCACAGGTTAATGAAAAAATGTACCTGTTTTCTCTGAACTATCTTGTGAAAGGTTTTGAGGATTTTGGTTTTGAAAATCTGTTGCAACACATAGCCAAGCATCAGCATCTCGCTGATTTTCCGGGTAATTCACTTCAAAAGACTGCTTTACAAAAGAAGTTGCGATTGATTATAGAATTAGCCATCGGAAAGACAGCTCCTGATTTTACGGCACGGACATTGAAGGGAAAAAAGATTCAGTTGAGCAAAGTAAAAGCAGACAACACCCTGTTGGTATTTTGGGCAAGTTGGTGTCCGTATTGTAAGGCGGCACTTCCCAAACTGGAAAAATATTACGATCCTGATCATCCCGAGAAGTTGCAGATTATCGCTGTTTCGGTGGACGAAAGTAAGAAGCCGGTAGAGAAAGAAATAAAAAAAGAGGGCTATAACTGGATAAACATTGCTGAGCTGAAAGGCTGGGACAGCCCGATTGCTGAAATGTACGGGGTCTCTTCCACACCAACCTTTTTTCTGCTTGACAAAGACAAAAAGATTATTGCCAAGCCCAATATTGGTGAACTGGAAAAATTGTTACAAAAAATAGAAAAATAAGACAGCCGTGTTGCAGAGCAGGATACCGGCAGGAAAACTATTTAGTGTCTGTCCATAATGTCCGACTTCTTCGTTACGCTTGTATTTAAAATTAGTCATCCCGATTGTGCTTTTTGTTGGT
>CAZRAW010000160.1:0-4647 GCA_964598065.1 uncultured Lentimicrobiaceae bacterium | reverse complement strand
CCCGTCTCGGCAATGATGCGTTTTTTTCCGAGCCGTTGTGCTACAAGTATCTGCCCAATGGTGTTATTGATTTTGTGCGCCCCGGTATGGTTCAGGTCTTCTCTTTTCAGGAAAATATTGGTTTGGTATTTTTCGGACAGACGACGGGCAAAATACAATGGGGTAGGCCTTCCGGCATAATCCTGTAGTAGCTTTTTAAACTCTTTCTGAAAGCTTTCGGACCCGATAATACCAACATAGTTTTGACGAAGCAATTCTACATTGGGATAAAGCATTTCGGGGATAAAAGCGCCTCCGAATTCGCCGTAAAAACCGTGTTTGTCAGGATTGTAGTTCATTTTTAAATTGTTTTATTTTATTTATGTCTTTTATCCCCGGAAGGGTTTCAAACCGGCTGTTGATGTCCACGCCGTAAAAGGCGGGATGGATTATGTTCCGGATGGCTTCTGCCATGCTTTCATCAATGCCGCCGCTAAGCAAAAATGGCGTTGTCCCGCGATATTGCTCCAGGATTTGCCAGTTAAAAAGTTTTCCGTTCCCGCCTGCCAAAGGCCCCGATGCATCAAAAAGAAAAAAAGCACATGCCTCTTCGTAAGGTTTCAATGTGTCGAAATCAAAATCATCGTACAGGTTAAATGCTTTGATGACCGGAGCAACCGTCTGCTGAATTTTTTGACAGAAATCCGGACTTTCCGTTCCGTGTAACTGAATAAGGTCCAGTTGGTATTCCGCTTTTCTTAGCAAGATATATTCTTGCGGTTTGTTCACGAAGACCCCCACTTTCCGAATGGATTCGGGAATTATCGTTTTCGGGGGTCGGTCGCAATGTCGTGGCGAAAGCTTATGGAAGATAAAACCGATAAAATCGGGATGAAGGGCGACGAGGTCGGTAATGTTTCCGGCCTCTTTCATACCACAAACTTTCAAATGTATTTTTGATGCTTTTTCCGGACTCATAATGATGGGGTTGTTTGAAGGTTGCGTATTTTCCGGATGAAATCGCGGCAGGCCGTTTCGGGAGATACCGCCCGCATGAAAAGCTCGCCGATGAGAAAGCCATCAAAACCTGCTTTTTTCAACCGGGTAACATCCTCCGGTGTTTGAATGCCGCTTTCCGCAATTTTTATACTGTTGGAAGGCAGCTTTTCCGCCATTCGGATGGCATGGTCGAAGTTCACTGTGAAATTTTTGAGGTTGCGGTTGTTGATTCCCACCAAATCCACCTCTTCTACATAGGTATCCGCCTCGTTTTCATTATAAAATTCCAGGAGTACTTCCATGTTCAGATGATGTGCCAAAGCTGTAAAACGGCTGATTTCTTCTTTGGAAAGTACTGCAGCAATCAGCAAAACGGCATCGGCGCCAATAGCCTTGGCTTCGTAAACCTGGTATTCGTCCACAATGAAATCCTTTCGCAGGACGGGGCAGTAATTGAATTTTCGTGCGGTTTCCAGGTCTTCGTTGCTGCCGCCAAAAAAGCTTTTGTCCGTTAGTACCGATAAAGCCGATGCTCCGGCCTGCATATAGCCGATGGATATTTTCTCCACCTCCGCATAGGGATTAATGGCTCCTTTGGAGGGCGATTTTCGCTTAAATTCGGCAATTATTCCCGATTTGTCCGGACGCAGTACATACTGTTTCAGCGAAACGCAGGGTGCCGTAAAATGGATACTTTTTTTCAGTAACTCCAAAGGATACAGACGTATCCGCTCTTTGGTCTCTTCTCGTTTGTGGTCAATTATTTTTTCAAGTATATCCATGGTCGTTATTTTTTTGAAAGTTCTACAGCCTTTGTCAAAGAAGCAAGAGCACGTCCCGACATCAGGGAGCTTTTAGCTGTTTCAGTACATTCTTTCAGACTTTTGTTGCTTTCAAAAACCTGAATGGCAGCCGCTGCATTGGCAAGAACAACACCGGTTTGCGCTGTAGTTCCTTCGTTTTTCAGAATGGCAAGAAAAATGGCAGCGGCTTCCGGCACGGTTTTCCCGCCGGAAATCTCTTCGGCTTTTACCTCCTGCAAACCCCAGTCACCGGGACTTAGTAATTTTTCGCCATCAGGCTGATAACTTTTTATTTTGCCCGTAAGCGATACTTCGTCATAACCATCCAAACTGTGAATGATGTTAAACCGGAAACCGGCATCTTTTTGGAAAAGATAATTGTACAAACGGGCCACTTCCAAATTATAAACACCCACCATTTGATGCTTTGGGAAAGAGGGGTTCACCAGCGGCCCCAGCATGTTGAAAAATGTTTTTACACCCAGCTCGCGACGTATCGGTGCTACGTTTTTCATGGCCGGATGAAACAGCGGCGCATGCATCATGCAAAATCCGGTCTCATCTAATTGTTGTTTCAGTTTCGATTCGTCGTTGGTGAAAACGTAACCGAGATATTCCATCACGTTGGAAGAGC
The DNA here is from genome assembly GCA_964598065.1 of uncultured Lentimicrobiaceae bacterium. GTDB lineage: Bacteria > Bacteroidota > Bacteroidia > Bacteroidales > F082 > Sulfidibacterium. The sequence goes on along the minus strand of CAZRAW010000160.1, from coordinate 2,232 downwards.
CGCAGGAGGAAGAAACGCCGTAGTTGCCGTGTTTGGCTACTTTGTAGCCGGCGCCGGCCACCACAAAAGCCGCTAAGGTGGAGATGTTAAAAGTGTCCTTTCCATCGCCACCGGTACCGCAGACATCAATGGTTTCGAAGTCTGATAAATCTACCTTTAGGCACAAATCAAGCAGTGCTGTACGGAAACCACTGAGTTCTTCCACCGAAATCTGACGCATGAGATATACGGTGAGAAAAGCGGCAATTTGTGAAGGGTTATAATGGCCTTTGCCGATTCCCGTGAGCACATTGTAGGCATCCTGCTCGCTGAGCTGGCGGTTGTCGAATAACCTGTTGAGAATATTTTTCATTTGAAGAATTACTTTTTTTACAGATTTAAAAAATTGAAAATCATTTCCTTTCCGTGAGGCGTTAAAATGGATTCGGGATGAAACTGAAGGCCGAATACAGGATATTCCCTATGCCTGACCGACATGATGTGACCTTGTTCGTCGCGGGAGGTGATGGTCAGGGCTGCCGGGAAATCTACCTCATCGATTACCCAACTGTGGTAACGTCCTGCCATGAATTCGTCGGGAATACCCTTGAAAACAGGATCGTCTTTTCCCTCGCGATAAATAGGGGTAGCCACCCCGTGATAAACTTGTTGGAGGTTCACTAACCTGCCGCCAAATACTTCGCCGATGGCCTGCATGCCGAGGCAGACTCCGAGAATTTTTTTTGTGGAAGCATATCGCCTGACGATCTTCTTCAGCATACCGGCTTCATCGGGAAGACCCGGCCCCGGCGAAAGAACAATCAGGTTGTAGCCGGCCACCTGTTCAAGACTTATTTTATCATTTCGATACACCTCCACACTGCAATCGGGATATTCGCGGATGTAATGCACCAGGTTGTAAGTGAAAGAATCGTAATTATCGAGAACCAAAACTTTTTTCATGACTTTTCTTTTTTATGGAATCCGTTTTATAATGTTTCCGCCTTTTTTATTGCAGAAACCAAAGCTCCCAGCTTGTTGTGTATTTCCTGCAGTTCCTTTTCCTCTTCAGAGGAAACCACTATGCCTGCGCCCGCCTGAAAATAGAGGCGGTTGTTTTTGCTGAGAAAGCTGCGTATGGTGATGGCATGGTTCAGCGAGCCATCGAAACCAAAAATACCGATGGCCCCGCCGTAAAAGCCACGGCTTTGGTTTTCGTAACGGTCGATGAGCTGCATGGCTTTGAACTTTGGTGCTCCCGAAAGAGTGCCGGCGGGGAAGGTGTCGGCAAAAAGCTGCAAAGCATCCGCGTCCCGGTTGAGTTCGGCTTCCACCTCCGAAACCAAATGAATCACATGGCTGTAATATTGAATTTCTTTATACGTTTTTACTTCCACATTTTTCCCGTGACGACTTAAATCGTTCCTCGCCAGATCAACCAGCATGGTGTGTTCGGCATTTTCTTTGGGATCGGAAGTTAATTCCTCGGCCAGCTTTTTGTCCGCTTCGTCATTCCCGCTTCTTTTAAAAGTTCCGGCAATGGGATTAATGGTGGCTTTTCCTTGATTTACTTTTAGTTGCGCCTCCGGTGAGGAGCCGAAAAGTTTAAAATTCCCATAGTCAAAATAATAGAGGTAAGGGGAAGGATTCACCGAGCGTAAAGCGCGGTACACATTGAATTCATCTCCCTGAAAAGCCTGAGAAAACTGCCTCGAAAGAACAATTTGAAAGATGTCGCCGCGTTGACAATGCTCCTTACCTTTTTTCACCATTTCCATAAATTGCTCATCGCTCAGGTTCGACTCTTTTTTGTCGGATAATTTAAAGCCATAGGTTGGAAATTTATTGATGTGCAACAGGGTTTCCATGCGCTCCATTTGCGACTCTTCCCCATCAAGGCGATTTTCGATGATGAGCAGTTCACTTTTAAAATGGTCGAAACGCAGCACAAAACGAAAGGCTGCATAATGCATGACTGGAATTTGTTGTTCGGCCTTTTGGGGTGCGTGCAGATCGATGGTCTCGAAATATTGCACCGCATCATAAGCGGTATAACCGAAAAAGCCGTTTGCCCCCATGGTTTCATCGGATTTATTGTGCGTTTTACCATCCTCGTATTGCAGTTGAAAGCTTCGGATAAATTGTTGCAGTTTGGGGATGAGTTCCGTTTTGGAAGAGAGTTTTATCTCCCGGTCTTCTCCTCCAATGCTTTGCCTGATAGTATTTTCCTCCAGCACAAAAGAAGCCAGAGGG
>CAZRAW010000159.1:0-4652 GCA_964598065.1 uncultured Lentimicrobiaceae bacterium | reverse complement strand
AATAATAGGGATTTAAAAAAGTTAGAATGGATTTTTTTCTTCTTCTTCTTCGTTATTATCATTCATGCGGGAAGGGAAGGTACGGATACCGTTACCCGGATCTTCCGGATTGAATTCATTATTTCCGGCCGCCGGAGCAATATCAAAATCTTCAAACTTGGCAAACCGGTCAATAAACCGCAACCGCACAGTATCGGTTGGCCCGTTACGATGTTTTGCAATAATAATTTCGGCTCCGCCTTTGGAAGGTACACCGTCATCAAACTGCTCAATACCGTAATACTCCGGACGGTAGATAAACATAACAATATCGGCATCTTGTTCAATAGCCCCCGACTCACGCAAGTCGGAAAGGATAGGCCTTCTTGATCCGCCCGGACGGGTTTCTACAGCACGGCTAAGCTGCGAAAGCGTAAAAACCGGTATATTCAGCTCTTTAGCCAGCGCTTTTAAAGAACGGGAAATCGTACTGATTTCCTGTTCACGGTTTCCGCGTATATCGCGTCCCAGCGTCATAAGTTGCAAATAATCAATAAAAACCATTTGGATGTCGTGCTGTTGTTTCAACCGGCGACATTTGGCGCGCAGTTCAAAAACCGAAAGGGCAGGAGTGTCATCAATAAATATCTTGGCATCAGCCAGCGAATGAATTTTTGCATTCAGTTGGTGCCACTCATACTCGGCGAGGTCACCTTTTCTTAGTTTGGATGCCGGCAATTCGGTCTCACTTGATATTAGGCGTGTAACGAGCTGTACGGACGACATTTCCAGCGAAAAAACAGCTACGGGCCTGTGAAATCTGACGGCAATATTCCTTGCCATAGAGAGAGCAAAAGCTGTTTTCCCCATGGCCGGGCGTGCAGCGAGAATAATCAGGTCTGATTTTTGCCATCCGGTGGTAATCCTGTCGAGATCAGAGTATCCCGAAGGTACTCCCCGAAAGTGGGAGTCAGAATTCTTGGCGCTTTCGATGTCCTCAATGGCTTGCTTTATCAACGATGGCATATCCTCGAAGTTCCGTCTCAGGTTCGCTTCCGAAACGCCAAAAAGTCCCTGTTCGGCCTTGTCAAGCAAATCAAAGACATCGGTAGTGTCTTCAAAAGCATCTTTAATGATTTCGGAAGAAATTTTAATCAACTCCCGCTGAATGTGCTTCTGGATAATAATACGGGCATGATATTCCACATTGGCGGCAGAAGCAATCCGGCTGGTAAGCATCGTAATATAGTAAGGGCCACCAACCATCTCAAGTTCGCCACTGCTTTTCAGCTCATTGGTTACTGTCAGAATGTCTACCGGCTCCGACTTGGTAAACAGACGAAGGATAGCAGAGAAAATCTTTTGATGTACCTCTTTATAAAAAACTTCCGGCTTAAGAATATCAATAACGGCAGAAACGGCGTCCTGCTCCAGCATCAAGGCTCCCAAAACGGCCTCCTCCAAATCAACCGCCTGAGGAGGAACTTTGCCATGTTCCAGATAACTGTTGCTTACGACCTTAGGTGAAAAGCTTTTTTTGGCTTTCGTGGTTGTTTCCCCGGTTTTTTCCATTGTTCAAAAATACAAATTGATGGGCTTATGCCACCCATTGTTGATAAATATTTTTATGAAAAGTTTTTCAAATAATCCGCAAAGGCAAAATGAAACTCCATCAGGCTGTTCAGGTATCTTTCGGTTTCTTCTTTCAAATCAAGGAAATCATGGCCGTTTTCGTAAAGTTTTCGTTGCCATTTCATACCCAAAAGCGCAGAATTTAAACCGTGATTTTTCTTTTCCAGCAGAGTCAGGGAAATATTTTCAGGCGAATAATCACCCTTCAGTAAATAATGAAAAAGTGCCCCTGTTTTAAAAAGTATCCTGAAATCGATAAGCTTGTTTTCAGCTTCCTTCAGCAAGTCGTCAGTCATTGTTTCTTTTAGCCAATTTATTATTTCAGATTTATCATAAACAATTATAAATGAATTAGTTCTCAATATATTTCTAAAATACATTTTAAATTTTTCTTTTGGATTATCTTCCTGAACAAAGAATTCCGCAGGAGATAAAAAACTCCCCGCTTTTCCGTAAAGTGCAGCTACCGGAACAAACTGATAAGGTTTGGTATTTTTCAAGTATGGAACTGCCGGTTTTACAAAGAAAGCCGAAAGCATTACCGGGGCACTCAGGTACTGTATGGCAAAAGTGTGAATTTTCTTTTTGTCGGCATACAATATTTTTTCTCTCGCAGAAATGAGCTGTATTTTCTGTAAAGATGTTAACCTGTTGAGTTTCATGTTTTCAGGCTTATCATCACCTGCATAATATTTTGCAAATCGTTCAGTCTTATCAAAAGCGTCGAGATAAAGCAAACTGTTTTCCTCAACTTTTTTCCAGCAATGCCCGAGGAAATCACAGTCGTAAGGGCTGTGGCAATGTGTCCCGATAGTTATTTTGGGAGAAGAAGTGAAATTTAATACTTTTTTTTCCTTCTTAACCTGATCTTCGACAAAAGATTGCCTTGCTTTAACTTCTTTGAGAACACTCTGCCGGATAAACAAAGGTTCTATTTTTAGCTCTTCATCCAGCACATAATCCTTATTTATGTAAATAAGATAAAAATTTTCTAATGGCACACCGGAATGTGTAATAACATAATACTGGAAGGCAGCGTCCAATAGAAAGGTTTCTGAAATTTTCACCGAACTCTTAACTTCACAGGCCACCCATCCCTTCTCGTTTTGCAGCAAAATATCCAGCAGAATGAGTAATTGGTCATATTGAAATGCTGCTTCATAAATTGTTGAATAGCTGTTAGTGCGGATAATTTCCTTTGTCTCCAAAACTTTTTTGCGATATTGTGAAGGCGACCGGGGTTTCATATCAACGCCACCCGGGAAAAGCTGCTGAGCCAGTACGCCAACATCTGTACCTCGTTTAAAAACAGCCTGTTGTGCGTTGCTGAGACGGTCGCGTAAAAAAGGACGTTTCTTATTCAAATACAGCGACTTCAGGCATTGCGAGCCACGGATAAAGGTCGATTTCGATAAAATATGTTTTTCCATAAAAAGTTGTCTGGATAAAGTCCTCTTTTGTTTACTTTCTGTTTCTTTCGTTGATGCATTCAGGAAATAACAACAAACTCTTCTTTCACAAGCGGCAATCCCTGATAGCGGCGGAAAAGCTGGAGCGTTGTCAGCACATCCTTTTGGCAGTATATGGCTATGCGTTCCAGGTCTTTGTCTTCCCAATAGACTTTTGCCACCTCGCTGCCGTCAATATCGTCTTTTGGTGTGGGGATGTCAAAAATGGCGGCGAGCAGTTCCAGCGAGGTATAATGTTTATAATCGCCAAACTTCCACAATTCCAACGTATCGAGATGCCTTATTTCCCAAGGCTTTTTTCCTGCGAGGTCTAAAATGGAAGGAAGCGTAATACCATTGATAAGCATACGGCGGGCGAGATAGGGGAAATCGAATTCTTTGCCGTTGTGTCCGCATAGCAATGATTCGGACGTGTTGTAATGTTTTGAAAGCATTTGAGCAAATTCTTCTAACAATATCTTTTCATCATCGCCATAAAAAGATTTCAGCCGTACTTCATTTCCATTCATAAACCCGCAGGAAACACAGATTATTTTTCCAAATTCAGCATAGATTCCCGCTTGTGGATAAAGTTGATCGGGGGTAAGGTCGTCGCCGAGATATTTCAACTTCGCTGCTTTTTTCTCCCAAAGTTTTTGAAATTTGTCAGGTACGGCATTAAAATCCGGATAAGCCGGGACGGTTTCAATATCCAGAAACAGAATATTTTCCAGTGATAAATCGTTTAGCATAATGTTTGAATTTTTCTTTGAGCAAAATACGAAAATTTCCGGTTACCCGGAATTGTGTTTTCCCGATTCGTAGTATACAAAGCCCTATTTTTGCAAAAATGAATTCCGCAATACCCATAAAAACAAAAGATGGCTCGCATACTTTGTATAACGAAGCAGCAGGGGAGTACTATCATTCGGTTTATGGTGCCGTTCAGGAATCGGAACATATTTTTATCCGTGCCGGATTAGAGGCAAAACAGATTTCTCCGGAAGTGTTGCAGGTTCTGGAAATAGGCTTTGGAGCAGGGCTGAATGCCTTGCTTACGCTTAAATGGGCAGAAGATAACCACCAGCCTGTGCAATATCTCGGTATTGAAGCTTTTCCGCTGACGGAAGCAACTCTAAAACAACTAAATTATGCGGAAATACTTCACATCGAACCTTCACTTTTTTTGAAAATGCATCAAAGCATCATGCGGCAGCAAATCACGCCGTATTTTTCGGTGCAGGTTTTACATGAAAAGCTTCAGGATTTACTGCCGGGGAAAAACCGGTTTCATGTAGTTTTTTTTGATGCTTTTTCTCCTGGCAGTCAGCCGGAAATGTGGACAAAAGAAGGTTTTATAAAACTGCATGATGCTTTGATTCCCGGAGGAACTCTGGTAACCTATTCCTGCAAAGGAAGTGTGAAGCGGGCACTGAAAGCTGCCGGTTTCAGTCTTGAAAAACTCCCCGGACCTCCGGGTAAGCGTGAATTTCTGAGAGCTACCGCTTTATAATAATAAGTACCTAAAATGTGAAGTACTTAAAGTTACCGGGAATGGTGATTTGAAGTTAATGAAATAGACAAACAAACTTT
>CAZRAW010000158.1:0-4673 GCA_964598065.1 uncultured Lentimicrobiaceae bacterium | reverse complement strand
TAAAATCATTTGCCGGAGAATCACAGGCAAGAATGCGTTACGACTACTTCTCCAAACAGGCAAAAAAAGAGGGACTGGAACAAATCTCAGCAATTTTTGCCGAAACAGCCCTCAACGAAAAAGAACATGCAAAACGCTTTTTTAAATTTTTGGAAGGTGGCCCTGTGGAAATTACAGCCACCTATCCGGCCGGGATTATAGGCACAACGTTGCAAAACCTAAAGGCCGCCGCCGAAGGCGAAAACGAAGAGTGGAGCAAACTTTATCCTGAATTTGCCCGTGTTGCCGATGAAGAAGGCTTTAAAGAGATTGCCACGGCTTATCGAATGATCGCCAAAGTTGAAAAAGCACACGAAACGCGCTATTCAAAGTTGAATAAAAACTTAGAAGAAGGGCGAGTGTTTGAAAGAGAAGGTGTTGTAATTTGGAAATGCCGCAATTGCGGCTATCTACACGAAGGTAAGAAAGCCCCCAAAGTGTGTCCCGCCTGCCTGCATCCGCAATCTTATTTTGAAATACAGGAAACTAATTATTAAAGCTTCTTCGTAGGATTAAATATCGGATTTGTATTTTACTTATCCGATATTTTTTTGTGGAAAAAGTGGCTCTAAATCCTAACCCGGTTACTTACGAAGACGGCTGTTTTTGGCGTTCTTCTTTGTAGGCAAGAGGATTTACAGGCTCTCGTTGAGGAAACTTTTGACCACCCTTTCTAAATCATCCGCTCATAACCCTTACTTTTGTAGAACAAGGAAAAAGGAGTTACTCATCAATTTATAAAATAAAAAAATCATGGCTATAGAAAATTTTATTGCATACAACCCTACCCGCCTTCATTTTGGGAAAGGCGTGACGGAGACCCTCGGAAAGACCGTCAGACAATATGGGAAAAAAGTGTTGCTGGTTTACGGCAAAGGATCGGTGAAAAAATACGGTTACTACGACCAGATAACCACCCAACTGAAAAATGCCGGGCTGGAAATTGTTGAATACAGCGGCATAAAGCCCAATCCTGTGGTGGACGATGTGCGGAAAGCCATTGCGCTGGGAAAAGAAAAAAATATCGAAGTTATTGTGGCACTTGGCGGTGGCAGCGTAATCGACTCCTCCAAAATAATCGGGCTTAGCCTTGCCAACGATACGGAGCCCTGGGAATTTATGACCTGGCAGGCTGAGCCGAAAAAATCGATTCCGCTGGTTACGGTGCTGACACTGGCGGCCACCGGAACCGAAATGAACGCTGCTGCCGTCCTGCAAAACCATGAAACCGGTCAGAAACTGGGATTTATCAACCCTTTACTTTTCCCGAAAGATTCGTTTCTGGATCCATTGTTTACGGTAACTGTTCCCAAAGATTATACGGCTTACGGCATTGTCGATTTAATTGCCCATGCACTGGAAGCGTTTTTCGGTGAAGGTGAACCATCGGTTACTGACAGAATTACCCTTGCTATCATCAAAGATGCCATGGAATGGGGCCAGCAACTGATGGACGACCTGCAAAATGTGGATTTGCGTGCCAATATGATGCTTGATGCCACCCTGGCGCTAAACGGGCTGACGAGCTATGGCAAAAAAAGTGGTGACTGGGGCGTACACGGACTGGGGCACGAGCTTTCTTTTTTGTATGACATGCCACACGGAGCCACACTTAGCATTGCTTATCCTGCCTGGTTGCGATTACAAAAAGCACGTATTCCGCAACGCATACAAAAACTTGGACTGGGTCTTTTCGGTATAACGGATTTGGAAGAGACCATCCAAAAACTGGAAACGTTTTTCTCTTCTTTGGGCTCTCCCATCCGAATTACCAAAGCCGGTATTGATATTTCCAAAAAAGAGGAAATTCTGAGACAGATGAACAAAAACAAAGTTTCGGGCATGTACCACGCTTTGAATAACGAAGACAGGGCCAGATTAGTTGAGATGATGATGTCCTAAAATCAACAAGTTGCCACCATTGCTTACCCGCGTTTGCAATGCTGGTGCCTTTATTTCCACATTTTAGTGCAGTTCAATATTTTTCTGTTCCGAAACGCCAATTTAATTATTTCCAATACTTTTTGCAATATCACCATTTTTCAAGCGTTACGTCTTTGTTAAGACAGGGTAAGTAATTAATAGAAACATTATGAAAAAGTTAAAAATCTTATTCATGCTAATAATTCCCTTATTTTTGGGGATCATCCTGTTTCCCGGTTGTCAAAACAGCCATCAAAAAAAAGCCATAACGCAGCGGCTTACTTTCAGAACAACCATTCTTTACCATACTAAGATAAACGGCGTTCAGTTTCCCGATGGGACAAAAGCCATTAGATTGAGTAAATCAAAAGTAAAGTTTATATTTCCGAAGGGTGTTCAATTGTGGTTTCTTGATAATAATCATGTTATACAAAAACTGACCTCGTCAGATTATCCGAGTGCCCTCGCCCTTAAAAAAGGCCTTGAAAAGGATACTTTTGCTTTTGTTAATTTAAACCAAAAAATAAGACCTGTTCAAAGCCAAAAAGAATACGATTCCCTGTCCTATATCCCCGGGTTTCTACTTTCGGATACACTGGTCAGGAAATCGCTAATAAACTATGCAAAAAGCATTTACAAGAATAGTGCCGAGGATGTACTGAAAAAAGTAGATCGGTACAAAGGTATTCAATCGGACATCAACAACATCGTTTATGTACAGATGAAAATGTTTGGTTATAAATTCATTTATGGTATTTCCTACAATGATTTGACAAAAGAACAGACGGTAAATAATCAATGGGATATAGCTCCGGAAAAATCGAAATTAAACTGTAAAAGCGATTCTGTGAATTCTGTGCTTGGCGTTAAACTTTGTAAAGGCGGTGTCAGTCTGGTTCAAAATTAAGCTCTTGCTTTAAAAATGTAAGAAACAGCTTTGCATTCCACTATCTCGCTAATATTCTTTCAATTTTAATGTCAATGATATTGGTAAAAAATTTATAAGCGCCGGAATTAAAGTATCGCAAAACACTATTTGGCCAAATTTTTTCCGTTATCTGTATTATATTTCCCTGAAATTTAGTTCTTTTGCAAATTCATTTAAAACACGATACGGTGAAGAGAACGGAGATAAAATATTTATTGGAACTAACTGATTTTGGGAAAACTATTAATGTAAAAGGCTGGGTACGCACCAAACGTATCGGCAAAAACGTGGCTTTTATTGCCCTAAACGACGGCTCTACTATCAAAAATGTACAGATTGTGGTGGAAATGAATGAGGATGCCGAAAAGGTGCTGGAACGAATTCATACCGGCGCGGCACTTTCGGTAGATGGTATCCTGGCCAAGTCGATGGGCAGCGGCCAGAAAGTGGAGATTCAGGCCGGGGACATCGAGGTGCTCGGCGAAGCCAACCCGGAAGAATATCCACTGCAGCCCAAAAAGCACAGCTTAGAATTTCTGCGCGAAAAGGCGTACCTGCGTTATCGTACCAGCACTTTCAGCGCTATTGCCCGTGTGCGCCACGCCATGATTTTTGCTATTCATAATTTTTTTAACGACCGTAATTTTTACAATATCCATACACCCATTATCACCGGGTCGGATGCGGAAGGCGCAGGCGAAATGTTTCAGGTAACGACTCTCGACCTGGAAAACGTTCCGAAAACGGAAGACGGAAAAGTAGATTACAAAAAGGATTTCTTCGGCAAACCGGCCAATCTAACCGTTTCGGGTCAGCTTGAAGGCGAGCTGGCAGCACTGGCCTTATCGAAGATTTATACTTTCGGACCGACGTTCAGGGCGGAGAACTCCAACACCACCCGTCACCTCGCAGAATTCTGGATGATTGAACCCGAAATGGCATTTTACGACTTAGATGATAATATGGACCTCGCGGAAGAAATGCTGAAATATGTCATCCGCTATGCCTTGGACAACTGCACAGACGACCTGGAATTTCTCAGCAAACGCCAACAGGATGAAGAGAAAAACAAAAAAGCCGAGGATCGTTCCATGGAGCTTATCGGGAAATTGCAATTTGTGCTGGCCGAGCCGTTTGTGCGGCTTCCTTATACTGAAGCCATCCGGATTTTGAAAGACTCGAAACCCAACAAAAAGAAGCGTTTTCAGTATGTTATTGAAGACTGGGGTGTCGATTTGCAGTCGGAGCACGAACGTTACCTCGTGGAAAAGCATTTTAAACGCCCGGTAATTCTGACCGACTATCCGGCCGGCATCAAGGCTTTTTACATGAAACAAAATGACGACGGCAAGACGGTGAGAGCCATGGATGTCCTGTTTCCGCAAATTGGTGAGATTATCGGTGGTTCGCAGCGCGAGGAAAACTACGACAAGCTGTATGCGCGCATCAAGGCGTTGAATATCCCCGAATCTTCCATGTGGTGGTATCTCGAAACCAGAAAATTTGGCACAGTACCGCATTCGGGTTTTGGTCTCGGTTTTGAAAGGCTTATTCTTTTCATAACGGGCATGACCAACATCCGCGATGTCATTCCTTTCCCCAGAACACCATTAAACCTGGAATTTTAATTTTTTCTTCATCATAAAAAATAGAAATAATTTTTATATTTTTGCGCCCACATTGCCCGATGGTGTAATTGGCAACACGTCTGACTCTGAATCAGAAGAGTCCAGGTTCGAACCCTGGTCGGGCAACAAAAGCTTCTGCGATAGCAGGGGCTTTT
>CAZRAW010000157.1:0-4731 GCA_964598065.1 uncultured Lentimicrobiaceae bacterium | reverse complement strand
TTTCTCCGGCAACGAAATCCCCGAGTTCGGAAAAGATAATTTGTGGTTTTTGTAAAAATTAAAATTCAATATCAATGAAAGCAACACAAGCCCAACTATTAAGCTTACTAGATGGTAAAAAGCAATTTACTATCCCTATCTATCAAAGAAAATATTCATGGCAAGTGAAACAATGCGATCAGTTGCTCCTGGATATAATCAGAGTAGGCTCAGAGGAACAGGCAATCTCACATTTTATTGGCTCTATTGTGTATTTTAACCCGGAAAACTCTCCCATAACAAGTGTCCCGGACTTATTAGTTATCGATGGCCAACAGCGACTTACAACAATTTCATTGCTTCTATTGGCACTTATCCACTTCCTAAAGAAAAATGATAACATAAACGTAGGCGATGAATCATGGGAAGAAATAAGGGAGACCTATCTTGTAAATAAACATCGAACAGATGAAACCAAATACAAATTACTCTTAACGAAAAAAGACAAAGAAACTTTCATAAAACTAATTGAAGAAATTGAACTTAACGGTGATTACTCAAAACGAATCAAAGAAAATTACGACTTCTTTGTAGAAAAAATTAACGAGGAGAATGTTAATCGAATTTATTTTGGAATAAAAAAGCTAATTATTGTGGATGTCATTCTCGAAAGAAATAAAGACAACCCCCAACTAATATTTGAAAGTCTAAATTCAACCGGCCTGGATTTATCACAGGCAGATCTGATTAGAAATTTTATTTTAATGGGACAATCAACTGAAATGCAAGCAATGCTTTATGAAAAATATTGGCATCCAATGGAACAAAGCTTTGGAGATAATATTAATAGTTTAGCATGGTACATAAGGGATTATCTTACAATGAAAACATCTACAATCCCCAAAATTGACCACGTTTATGAATCATATAAATTGTTTATGAGGTCCGTAAATAGCCCAAAAACAATTGAACAAGCAGTAAAAAATCTATACAAGTACTCAATTTTTTACGTTCGCATTGCACTTCAGCAGGAAAGAGATGCTGAACTTAAAAAAAGATTTAAGGATATTTCAAAATTGCGGATAGATACATCATATCCCTTTTTGCTTACTGTATATGCCGACTATGAGGATGAAGTTATTAACAGAGAAGAGTTTTTGCAAATAATTGATATTATTAAAAGTTACGTTTTTAGACGTGCCATTTGTGGTATTCCAACCAATAGTCTAAACAAAACTTTTGCCACACTCTATAAATCTATCAAACGTGAAACCTATCTGGAATCTATCCTTGCTGCATTTTTGCTCATGGATGGATACAGAAGGTTCCCCTCTGATTCTGAATTTATTAAAAACTTTCACCTCAAGGATGTATATAATTTTAGAAACAGGAATTATCTGCTCGAGTCTCTGGAGAACTATAAAAGAAAAGAACTGGTAAATGCTGAAAATTATACTATTGAGCATATTATGCCCCAAAATCAAAATGTTTCAAAAGAATGGCAGCATGAGTTAGGAGAGGATTGGGAAAAAATCAAAGATAAATACCTCCATACATTAGGAAACTTGACACTAACAGCATATAATTCTGAACTTTCAGATCACCCTTTTATTATTAAGAAGACAATCTCCGGCGGCTTTAACGCCAGTCCCTTATATTTGAATGAATCAGTTCGGATTGAAAATGTATGGAATGAATTGGCCATTCTAAGAAGAGTTGACACTCTATCGGAAAGGGTATGTCATATCTGGGAAAAGCCGGTTTTGCCAAAGGAAAGATTAGAGCTTTTCAACCAACAGAAAGAAGCTAAACAAACTACTTATTCTATTGAAATCTATGATTACCTCAAAAATGATATCCTCGACCTTTACAGGAAATTCGAAAAACGTGTGCTTAATCTTGATTCATCAGTAAGGGTTGAATTTAAAAAGTTATATATTGCTTTTAAAGCCCAAACCAACTTTGTTGATGTTGTTCCTCAAATGAAAAAATTAAGACTCTCATTAAACTTGCAATTTGACCAAATAAAAGATCCTATGGATATTTGTAAGGATATATCTAACTTAGGAAGATGGGGCAATGGAGATGTTGAAGTAAGCCTCAGCGATCCAAATGAACTTGACTATATAATGGAACTTGTAGTACAAGCATTTGAAATCCAAACCAACATAACTTAATATCCTCACATCCCAAGCTATATTAACATAATGTAACCTTATAGAACTGCCACACAAGGCCTCCCTTCTGCCATGCCTTGAGCGGCCACCTCAACCCAAGCCGTCCTATAAGGGCATTATGTTAAATAGCCGCCGACCCCACCCACCGTCCACCGCCGACCTCAAAAAAAACATGCCACCGCGTGCAGCGCCATACCTAAAATGTTTTTTTCTCCACACGTAGTTTAGTCAATTTAGTTCCGCTCAACTTCTCCGTCTGCCTCACTCCACACGCTGCCCCATTCCGCTTTCCACCAAGCCTTACCCTCGCTCTGACAGCTTGCCAAACCCACATACCCCCCCAAAAGCTGTCAGGCCTCTCCACGCTCCATTATGGCAGCGTGTTCGTTCACTAGCCAAGCCGTTCGCTTATTTTAGCACCCACCCTAACCTCCTTTTGTCTCTGTTTCAATAGAAAATCCGGTAAAGAAATCACACCGTACTGCCTGCGTTCCCTTGCAGAACTTCCTGCTTTCATCCGTCAGCCTGCTGCGTCCACTCCGGCAGCACCGTGTTCCGTTTATTTTCCAATTAAACTGACAGGTCAGAGAATGAGTGCATCCGGTAATCCAAAAAACCACCACCCACGAGCAGCGGTTCGCCCACTTGCCGCATTGCCTTCATATCCCACATAATGCGGCAGCGGGCTTCATTCGCTGCCCTGACACACATGGTTTTTGGCTTCCCGGCCACACCCATTCGCCCACCCCAATGCTATCTATTCCCACCCCCCACCCTAAAACAGATTTCGGTATCACATGTAAAACCCGGATGAATACATTACAACGGTTTCCATATCCACATTCCTAATAGTCCCGTTCACCACCAATTGAAGTACATATTTCTCAATGCTTAACTTCAATTCACGTTCTAACTTAGTTTAATTGAACGCTCAGGCAAATGTAAGCTACGGGTCTGAAAGCAGTCAAAAGACTACGGCATAAACCCGCGATGCCATCGCACAAGCCATTTATTCCGTTTCCTTTTGTCTGTTTCATCCCCTTCACTTTTGGGATGCCTAAGCGTTCAATTAAGCCTCCACATGTTCCTTTTACTTTCACCGGTTTATTGCCATAGCAAAGTGATGCAATCGGAAGTATAGAAACCGGTAAGGTCTTAATTGCTTGATAATTGTAATACATTTGAGCAAATGCAAAGACATGGCCGTACCAAGTCCGTACCAAGTCCGAACAAAAAAAATATTGTTTAACTTAAAATTGAAAAAATGGGAAAAATTAGCCAGGGTATCTTAGGAGGTTTCAGCGGTAAGGTTGGAAACGTTATCGGCGGAAACTGGAAAGGGATTGATTACATGCGGGTAAAGCCTGCAAATGTTGCCAATCCTAAAACTGAAGGTCAAGTTGACCAGCGTACAAAATTCTTTACTGTATTGCAGTTCCTGCAACCATTAAAAGACTTTGTCAAGATTGGTTATAAGAACTACGCAATCAAAATGACCGAGTTTAACAGTGCAATGTCGTACATCCTTAAAAACGGTGTTACAGGTTTGTACCCGGACTACACAATTGATTATGCAAATGCATTAATCAGCCGTGGTTCTTTAGCTGGTGCATTAAATGGGACTGCGGCTTCATCCGCTGCCGGTGCCATTGATTTTACCTGGGATGATAATTCCGGTAACGGAAATGCACAAGCAACCGATAAAGCTTTGATTTTGGCATACAATAAAGCCAAAGGAGAAGCAATTTTTGTTACCGATGGCACCGTAAGAAGTGCAGGAACTCAAACACTGACTGTACCTGATGATTTTTCAGGTGAACCAGTCGAATGTTTTATCGCTTTCATTAGCGCAGATGGCCTTTCTGTTGCAAACAGTAAATATGTTGGTTCTGTTACTGTTGCTTAGGTTGATCGATTTCGGATTTCTTTAAAAACCGCTTTATTTGAGGCGGTTTTTTTATTTTAAACTTAAAATCAAAAATTTATTCAGAGTAAGAAAGTAACGTTTATACCGGTATAAACGTTACTTTTTGCAAATTTGCATTTGATTTTTTGTAAAATGAAAGTAGCTGATATAGTAAGAAATAAAATTGACAGGTTTGAAGCAGGATATGCTTTCACCTATAGTGACTTTGATATACATGTAGATGGGATAAATGCACTCAAAAGGATATTTAACAAATTAGTTGAGTCTGGAAAAATATCAAGATTATCCAAAGGACGTTTTTACAAACCTAAAAGAACTGAATTTGGAGAACTTAAACATGACTATTACCAAATAGTAATGGATCTGCTTGAAACCACAAGGAAATAGCGGAGTCTCCCCTACTTACTAACTTTGGCGTTTTATGGGATACATTAAAATTAACGTACTCCAAAGAATTATCAATGTTGGCATACTCAGAAATCCCAAACGAACAAACAGTAGCAGAAAGTTTTAGAAACTGGCTTATAAAATTCAATAAATCCGTGATGGCGAAATTACAGGCGAAATTACTTCTGTTTACTTTCCTGCCGATATTTTCCAATAGCAGTGTTTTTTCTGTTGCTAATTTGTTGCTAAAATAAGTTAATT
>CAZRAW010000156.1:0-4733 GCA_964598065.1 uncultured Lentimicrobiaceae bacterium | reverse complement strand
ATAGATGTAGTTCGCCGAAGGGATACGGATTAAAACCAGATTCTGTGATAATATCAATTCCAATATGGATTAAATAACATAAAAGCCGGATGACCAGAAACATCCAGGTCATGGATAATGCCATCTTCTTTGTAATGAACCTGATAAAACGGTTACAACTCGCCAACAAATAAGGATGATTTTTTATGTCTTTTTTAAAAATTAGGTGAATTTTTAGCTAAAAAGGATCCTGGAAATCCTCTCTCTCCGATTTTTTTCCTGTTGAGAGCCTGTTATTTTGTTCAACTTACTGAAATAGAAAATCAGCAGACTCTATGTAAAAAAATTAAGAGTATTCTTTACTGTTTTTCTTGACTTTTTAAAAAGTAATGTGTACTTTTGTTAATTATTATTAAATTTTAATTAAATTTTATCCTATGTTATCATTTGTTACATTTTATAACAACCTTAAAATAAGTAGAGTACACACTATCTTATCAATTGAATGCATTTTCAGAATATATGAATCAAAATTTTTAATCAAAAATCATGGGGCTGTCTGAATCTCGTAATGTGTTTTTTAGATGGTCCCATTGATTTAATTTTTTGCTTAGACCGGTTATTTTGAACCAATATAAAGGAGTAAGGAATTAGATATTATGCTATAAAAGATATAATAAAAAGGAAATAAACTATGACTATGACCAAAAGAAAATATTTGTGGGGGTTACTTATCATACTAATGATAAGTAGTATAAGTATTTTCCCAATAACCTTATTAGCGCAAAGTAACGAGACCATAAAAGGGCGATGGTCGGTACAAAAAGCCCGGCAATGGTATAAAAAACAGCCTTGGTTGGTAGGCAGCAACTATATCCCGCGTACAGCAATTAATCCCATTGCCATGTGGCAAGAAGCAACATTTGATCCCAAAACAATTAATCAGGAATTACAATGGGCGCAAAATATAGGATTCAATACGGTCAGGGTGTTTTTGCATTATTTGGTATGGGTACGTAGTCCAAAAGCTTTAAAGCAAAGAATTAATAAATTTCTTCAAATCACAAGTAAGCACCACATCAAAGTTATGTTTGTGCTATGGGATGATGTTTGGGGGAAGGATCCGGATTTGGGACCGCAACCAAAGCCCGTACCAGGAATACATAATTCCGGATGGGTTCAAAATCCCGGTTTAGAGCAACGTACAGATAAAGCATTATATCCCGTATTTGAAGCCTATGTTAAGGATTTACTCAGAACATACGGACACGACCAAAGAGTATTGATGTGGGACTTATATAACGAACCAGGAAATGGAAAAAATCCACCATCAAGTTCATTACCACTTTTAAGAAACACAGTAAAATGGGCAAGAGAAGTTAATCCGCTCCAACCTTTAACCATTGGGATTTGGAATAATTCGAAAGACTCTGAGAAGCTTTATCAATTTTCGTTAGCTAATTCGGATATCATTACCTTTCATAACTATAATCCCCTACCAAATGTAAAGCAGGAAGTCCAAAGATTAAAGAAATATGGCCGGCCACTACTATGTTCAGAATATATGGCCAGGCCACGAGGGAGTACCTTCCAAACTATATTGCCTTATTATAAAAAAGAAGATGTTGGAGCGATAAATTGGGGTTTTGTAAATGGGAAGACACAAACCATTTATCCATGGAATTATCCGAAAGGTTCCTCAAAAGCTTATTACAATAAATGGAAAGGGGATGTACGAAGTGTGTATCCTTGGCAATCCCATTTGACAGCTCCCCAGCCCAAAGTTTGGTTTCATGATATTTTTCATAAAAATGGTCAACCTTATGACTCAACGGAAACCAACTTGATAAAAAAATTAACAAGTTCCAATAAACTATTTTTCCCGGACCTATTTTCTTGCCAAAAAGAGAAAGAAAAGATGATGAAACAAGACAAAACGAGAGTTGGATTTAATCTCAAAAAGACAGCTTTTCAGAAAGTCATTAATGGTAAAAAAACAAATCTGTATTTTTTAAAAAACCATAATCACGTACAAGTAGCTATTACCAATTATGGTGCCAGAATAGTTGGTATACTAACCCCCGACAGAAACTGGCATTTCGCAGATATTGTACTTGGCCATGATAGTTTGGGAGGATACTTATCAGGTACCAATAATTATTTCGGAGCCATTATAGGGCGTTATGCAAACCGTATTGCTAAAGGAACATTCAAATTAGATGGAAAAACGTATCACATTCCAATTAATGATCCACCGAATAGCTTACATGGTGGGACCAAGGGTTTTGACTCACGTATTTGGGATGTCAGGCAGTTAAATGACCAAAACCTGTTATTAACATATGATTCAAAAAATGGGGAAGAAGGGTATCCGGGAAATCTAAAAATTCAGGTTTTATACTCGCTGATGGCTAATAATTCATTGCGTATTGAGTATATAGCCACAACCAATAAAGAAACAGTGGTCAATTTCACTAATCACAGTTATTTTAACCTTAATGGTGCTGGTAATGGCAAAATATATAATCAGGTGTTGTTGATTAATGCCAATAACTACACTCCCATTGACTCAACAGAAATCCCAACAGGTCAAATTGTCTCCGTGAAAGGGACACCCTTCGATTTCACCCAACCTACTCCCATAGGAAAACGTATCAATGAAAATAATCAGCAGTTGAAATATGCTAATGGCTATGATGATAACTGGGTTTTGAATAAACCCAAACCGGGGAGCTTAACGTTAGCAGCTCGTGTATATGATCCCGGTAACGGAAGAGAAATTGAAGTTTATACCACTCAACCGGGGCTTCAATTTTATTCTGGAAACTTTTTGAATGGAAAGACTATCGGAAAAGGCAGAAAACCATATAAGTATCGAACGGCATTCACGTTGGAAACACAGCATTTCCCTGATTCTCCTAATCATCCGAATTTCCCATCAACTGTTTTAAAACCAGGACAAATCTTTCATTCTATTACAATATTTCATTTTACAACTATGAAGCAATAGGATAAAGGGGCAAATGTTAAGCCATTTCACTTTTTGAATTACTCATTATAATATCGGTCATCAAAGAGGTCCACAATTGAATTTATCCACAAATCAGGTATATACTATGAAAATTCTTGTTACAGGCGGAACCGGATATATCGGATCGCATACCGTTATTGAACTGCAAAACAAAGGTTTTGAAGTACTTATTGTGGATAACCTGTCCAATTCGAGTGCTGGAATTGTTGGTAATATCGAACAAATCACCGGCGTACGCCCGGCGTTCGAGGTTTTTGATCTCAGCGACAGGGAAAAAACCGTCGATTTTTTTAAACGAAACAGCGACGTCCAAGGGGTTATTCATTTTGCAGCTTATAAAGCCGTGGGCGAATCGGTGGGAAAACCGCTGATGTATTACCGCAACAACCTTGTTTCGTTGATGAACATTCTGGAAAGTATGCGCGACAACGGCGTTCAAAACCTTGTATTTTCCTCTTCATGCACGGTTTACGGACAGCCCGACGAACTTCCTGTTTCGGAAAAAGCTCCCATAAAAAAAGCCGAATCGCCTTACGGAAATACCAAACAAATCTCGGAAGAAATTATTCAGGATACCATTAAAGCTTCTGATATTCATGGTATTGCCTTGCGCTATTTCAACCCTATCGGTGCGCACGAGTCAGCACTCATCGGAGAACTGCCAATGGGTGTTCCCAACAACCTCGTGCCGTTTATTACCCAAACAGCCATCGGTATTCGCGACCAGCTGAAAGTTTTCGGCAACGACTGTCCTACTCCCGACGGAACGCCTATCCGCGATTATATCCACGTGGTTGATCTTGCAAAAGCTCACGTAATAGCCGTGGACCGTATGATACAAAACAAAATGAAAAAAGATTTTGAAGTTTTTAACCTCGGCACCGGAAAAGGCTGCTCTGTGCTGGAAGTCATTCATGCTTTTGAAAAAGTTTCCGGGGTAAAACTGAATTATAAAATCGTAGGCCGGCGCGAAGGTGATGTTATCGAAGTCTGGGCTGATCCTTCCTTTTCCAATAAAGAACTGAGCTGGAAAGCCGAAAAAGAGCTGGAAGAAATGGTGGCTTCCGCATGGAAATGGGAACAGGCCTGCCGAATTAAAAATCTGAATAGAAATAATTAGGCCCTGCTGATCTCCCACCAAAGCACCATTTTATTAACTGATATTCAACACGATGTGTTGATGACTTTTCTTGGTTTAGATGCTACTAACTGCACATTTTCGTTACTTTTACATTAAAAGTTGTGCAGTTATGATCAATTATACACCACAAAATCAACTAAGCCTAAAAGGTTTATCCACTCCTTTGACCGTGACCTTGACCCAGAAAACCGCTGGATAAAATTAGCGAGTCTTGTTCCGTAGGATGAGCTGGCAGAAGTTTATAGTAAGAACCTGCGGACAGACAAAGGCCGAATGACGGTAAATATCAGAATCGTTATTGCCGCCCTGATAGTAAAAGTAAAACACATGTTGCGTTTAGATGGTATCCCTACGGCCACGAGCATCTTGTCTATGATTAAAAGCTTTATGATTTTTGCGCCAAAAACGAGATGAATAAAGAAAAAAAGCGCCAAAAGATGTTCACCTTGGTTGAGCAGTGGCAACAAAGCGGCATGAGTCAGATTGCATTTGCGCAATCCAACAAGATTAAACTCTTTACCTTAAGATACTGGATTAACAAAATCCGGCAGCAACAAGAAGAGTCATCAGCTTTCATTCAGC
>CAZRAW010000155.1:0-4847 GCA_964598065.1 uncultured Lentimicrobiaceae bacterium | reverse complement strand
GTTATCAACAGATTTTATTTGATTCTCGGAGAATGTTACGCAATGTGGGTTAATGCCTCGCCCGATGTGCCGCTCCAAAATGTCCCAACATGTTCGGTCTTCTTTCCACTTTTGGGAATGTAGCATGGATCGAAGGTTATTACGCGATGTGTTGAACAATTTTCAAAAATCAGGTTTGTGTTGAATGCCATAAAATCAAACGGCTTTTCAAAATTGTTACGGTAAGTTTGTTCACTGTAATCACCGTACCTTGACATGTTGGTGAAATTATAACGACCTCCCAGGCCCATAAACAAAGTGAAAATCTTTACCATGAATCTTTTTCTCGCTTTATTTTGTTTACCAATTTTTTCTATTATTGCACTCACAAGAGCCTTGCTCTTGTTGAAAGCATCTTGTTTGTTTGTTTTCATCTAACAAAACAGATGCTTTCTTCTTTTTCTTTTAAACCACTTCTCAAAAAGTTTTCAAATGCCCGTTGTTAATTTTTTACCGGAGTATTGCTTAATATAGAACCTTTTTTATACTTTTGCGCTATGTTGCATATATTACAAGTAATTTTCAAACGTATAGTATTGATTTCCGGCCTATCTTTCCTGTTTTTGACTTCATGTGTTCAACCACGGAATGAAGTTCATCTAAAAGAGGTGGAAGTTTTGGTCAACCATGGTGAGTTTCTCAAAGCAAAGCAGATGATCGATTCGTTGAAGCAATTCACGCATATAAATACTGTTGAATCCAGGAAGATGGATTCTATCCTGGATGTGATGCACCGTATCAGACTCGATTTCTCTTTGGATGAAACTCAGGTTAAAAAACAATTAAGCCGTTACTTTGCGCAACCGGATGATTCGTTGATCCGTCAATGGGAGAAGTCTGGCAAGTTGGAAATGCGCCGTATAGATGGCAAAAAGCGCTATTTCAATAATGCGGTGCCTAATTTGTTTCGTCTCGATTCGCTTGCTGCTGTTCAGAAGGTTAGGGTTGACGGGAAACAGGTTAATTTGTTGAAGCTGTTTCGCCTGAAACATATAGCGGAAGTAATCCGGGAGAGCAAAGGATCTTCCAGCCCAGTATTGCCAGTGAATATGATTTTGACCTATACGATCAAGGTTAAACCCAATGCTGTTCCTGCTGGTGCAATCATACGCTGCTGGATGCCTTTTCCAAGAGCCGGAGATCCCCGCCAGCACGATATTAAGTTACTGTCATCAGACCCGGATTCAGCGATTATTGCCCCTAAAAATTATTTGCAACGTACCGTTTATCTGGAGAAAAGGGCTCGGAAAGATCAGCCTACAGTATTCAGAATTAAATTTTCGATGGAGTCTTCAGCTCAATATTTCAATCTAAAACCTAAGGATATTAAACCTTATGATAAGAACAGTGAACTTTATCGTAAATATACAGCACAACGCCCACCTCAGCTGGTTTTCAGTAAGGAAATAAGAAAACTGGGTGCCAGGTTGGTTGGAAATACAACAAACCCACTACTAAAAGTGGAAAAGATTTATACTTGGATTAGCGATTCCATCACGTGGGCAAGTTCTCTGGAATACAGTATTATGCCCAATATACCGGAATATGTTTTGGCTCACCGTCATGGCGATTGTGGCATGCAAACCCTGCTTTTTATGAGCTTAGCCAGATCGCAGGGAATTCCTGTGAGATGGCAAAGTGGCTGGATGTTATTTCCTGTGCATGTAGATCTGCATGATTGGAGCGAAGTTTATTATCAAGGGGTGGGCTGGGTACCGCTCGACCAGTCGTTTGGCTTACAGAATAGCCCTAATAAACAGGTTCGTGATTTTTATATGCACGGGATTGATTCATATCGGTTAATTGTGAATGATGGCTATGCCCAGAAGTTATTTCCTCCAAAAAAATACCCACGTAGTGCTCCCTATGATTTTCAACGTGGCGAGCTGGAGTGGAAAGGGGGTAACCTTTATTTTAATAAATGGACTTGGCACATGGATGTGGAGTATATAATGAAGAATGGTAAAATACGACACGAGGGATCTGGGAGATTTTAGATTAATGATTTATAATTTAGTACATTGTTTTGGCTAAATAATATTATGTTGTGCTTCTGGAAACATTGTTAGTGGCAATTAAAGCAAAGGAAAACAAAATGAGAAAATTGTTGAGAAACATTATCCTAATGCTTTTGGTGGTATTACATCTGTTATATATTTGATGCTGGGCTGTTTCCTGCATTAAAGTCAAGTCATAAACTCAAATCAATTTTTTTAAAGAAGAGATTAAAAAATCGATTTGCTCTTTTGTGTGAGATGACGTGACCACCATACGCAAAACGCCATCAGATCCCGAACCTACATATTTTACAAACTGTATATAAATGCCTTTATCCATCAACTGCTGCTGAATTCTTTCCATTTCCCCACTGTTTTCTGTAACGAAAGTTACAATGGGCAGGTAATTGTCCTCTACATGAATGCCCAAATTATTAATTCCTTTTTTCAGGTATACCGCATTGTCCCACAATTTCCCGCGCAATTCCGGGCTATTTTTCACAAGTTCCAGCCCTTTCAATGCCGCCGAAACCATGGCATTTGACGGAGAGCTGGTACCAGTCATAACATTTCCGGATTTTACTGCACCAATGAAATTGGAGTTGCCGACAACAAAACCACCATAAGCTCCAAACGCTTTTGATAACGTAGCGCCCATGAACAGCCGTTCGGAATTCAAATGAAAATATTCATAAACGCCTCTGCCCGTTTCGCCTACAATACCCACGGCATGCGAGTCATCAACCCAGACAGCACCATTAAATTTATTAGCAATCTTTAAATATTTGTCAACAGGGGCCAGTTCTGCCCAAATGGGAAATAAACCATCGGTAGCGATCAGGGGTTTTTCACCATTTTTCAGGTGCTTTTCCATCTTGTTGCTTAGACTCTTAGCATCCAAATGTTTAAATTTTACTACTTTTTTTCCTGTAACCAATGCCCCGTCAGCATTGGAATAATGTGCCATTTCATCGATAAAAATAACATCATAAATTCCTGTTTTTTCAAGTGCCTGAAAACCTGCCATATCGCTCAGATAGCCGGAGGGCAGATAAGCTGCATCTTCTGTCCCGAAAAAGTCAGCAATTTTTTCTTCAAGTTTTAGTAAAAGGTTTGTGGTTCCGGTAATGGTCCGCGAGGTAGCGCTTCCGATACCAAACTTTTTTGTGGCATCTACAACAGCCTGAATCATTTTGGGATGTGACTGCAACTGGTAGTATCCAGTACCGGCAAAGTAAAGGTAATCTTTACCGTTGATGGTTGTGACCGTCTTCACTTTACTGTCCATGATATACTGGAAAGGATTCCTGTGTGTAGCTTGTGTTTCTGTCGACATATTCTGATTCTTAAATGGTCACACTTTCCATGCTGTTTAAAAAATCTTCATCAAAATCGGCACCAATACCGATAGTCTCATCCAGTATCCATTTACCTTTTCCCTCATACTGAATACCTCCGGTCACAGGGTCTTCGGCTAACATCAAAGGGGAGTCCATATCGTAATGGACAATATTTTTGTTGGCCAGTACAAAATGCATCAAAGCTGTTAAGGCAAAGCGTGATTCCGACATACATCCAACCTGGCATTTAATTCCACTGGCCTCAGCTACAGCATTTATTTTCAATGCGTTATAAATACCGCCTGATTTTGAGAATTTGATATTAAAATAATCGCAGGCACCCATGCTTGCCAGCTTAAATGCATCATGATGGTCAAAAACAGATTCATCGGCCATGATAGGGATAGGGCTATTTCCCCTGACTTTTGCCATTTCCCGGCTATTCCATTTGGGAACTGGTTCCTCGCAATGTTCAATATTGTATTTGCTCAAAGCCTGCAGGGTATTGATGGCAGTTACCGTGTCCCAACCCTGATTGGCATCAATCCTGATGTGGTAATCATCACCAACAGATTCCCTAATGGCTTTAATCCTGGCAACATCATCTTTCGTATTCGTTCCCAGTTTTACTTTTATTGCCGGAAATCCCGCTTTTTGAAATGCCAATGCATCATTGGCAACTTTCCGGGGAGAACCGATACTAATGGTCATGTCGGTATAAATTTCGCGGTTGTTGCTTCCGCCCAACAGCTTGTACAGAGGCAATTGCGCTTTTTTGGCTAGCAAATCATACAAAGCCATATCAAAGGCGCTTTTCATGGTATAATTACCAAAAATGGCCCTATCAATTTCAGATAACAGCTTCTCTATGGCAAAAGGATCCTTTCCTTTTATCAGTTTGGCAATTTGTTTGGATAGTTCGAATACGGTTTCCTGCGTTTCACCTACAATGGTTACAAATGGGGCACATTCGCCAACCCCAGTTAATTCGCTGTTAGTATGGATTTTAATAACAATATTGGCAGCATTTTCGATAACTCCTAACGAAATGACAAAAGGCTCTTTGTAAGGTAGATTAAGTTTGATGATCTCCACCCCTGTGATAACGGTATTTTCCATGATTTTTATACTTTTCCTCTGAAATTTACACTCGTTTTTTGCTTGACAATGATACAAATTATTAACTAAAGTTTTGCACTTAATCTTCTAAATTGATTTTCAAACGGATTTTACTACAAAGAATCCAGCAATACCAGTGGTTAGAAAGGATATTTTTCTTCGATTCGTTGTTATGTTCTGATCATATCCTCTGATTTTAGTTTAAGTATCCGCATTATTTCTGTCTGTATTGGATTTAAATCCGGCATCATGAATTTTTTCATTCTATAGCCTAATTCAAATTCGCTCATCTTTATATTCTTAACCCACATTGCGTAACATTCTCCGAGAATCAAATAAAATCTGTTGATAA
>CAZRAW010000154.1:0-4873 GCA_964598065.1 uncultured Lentimicrobiaceae bacterium | reverse complement strand
TCAGTTGAACTTCCTGTTGAAGGCTGTATGGCTTGTGTGTGTTTCTCCATTCCCTATTCACCATTCACCATTCCCTCCAACTTTAATCGTAGCAAATTGAGCGCCGCCAGCGCCGACCGCCGGATATTCCTTCCGCGATGTTCGCCAAAATGAAATAGTTGGACCTGGGTACTCCCGGTGTCTGCTAATGCTATCCACACTGTTCCCACCGGTTTTCCCTCTGTGCCGCCATCCGGCCCTGCAATACCCGAAACAGCAAGACAGTAATCGGTCTTCAGTTTTTTCTTTGCTCCTTCTGCCATTTCGATTACCACTTCACGGCTGACAGCGCCGTATCTTTCCAGTGTTTCCGGCCTGACACCGAGCAATTCCGATTTAATGCGGTTGGAGTAGGAAACCACGGAGCCCTCAAAATAGCCGGAGCTGCCCGGGATACCGGTGATTAAATGAGCAATGTAACCACCGGTACAGCTTTCTGCCGTGGAGACGGTTTTTTTCTTTTTTAGCAGCAGTTGACCGATGACCTCTTCCAGGCTTACGTCGTCATATCCAAAAATGATCTCCGGAACAAGCAGCTTGAGCTTTTCCGCTTGCTTTTGAATTTCCGTTTCCAGCTTTTGCCGGTCTTTTCCTCTTCCCGACAGCCGTAGTCTTACAATGCCCGGTTGTGGCAAATAGGCCAGCTTGATATGGGATGGCAAATTGTTTTCCCATGTTTTGATTTTCCCTGCCAGCATCGATTCGGGCATACCGGTGGTCATAATCGTTTTGTGCACAATGGCATCCATTCTGAAATGGCTGATGATGGCCGGAATCACCTGTTCCTCCAT
Organism: uncultured Lentimicrobiaceae bacterium; assembly: GCA_964598065.1. Classification (GTDB taxonomy): domain Bacteria; phylum Bacteroidota; class Bacteroidia; order Bacteroidales; family F082; genus Sulfidibacterium. The sequence continues at coordinate 4,043 of CAZRAW010000154.1, read as the reverse complement.
CATGGCTTTCATTTCAAAAGGCACACCGGGCATGGATACGGCCACTTTTCCATCTTTCTCGAACCACATGCCCGGAGCGGTTCCGTTTTTGTTGAACAACGGCTTGCATTTTTCCGGAATCATGGCCTGCTGACGGTTGGCTTCGGTAACAGGAAATTTTCGGGCGGCAAATATTTTTTTCACCTGCTCAAACGTAGGAGCATGAAAAATAAGCTTCGAATCGAAATATTCCGCCAGTGTTTTCTTGGTAATATCATCTTTTGTAGGACCCAGTCCGCCTGAAATAAGCACAACGCCGGCTCTTTTAAAGGCCTGATCCAATGTGTTTTTGATAGCCTTTGTATCATCAGCTATGGTAGTGGTTTGTACTACGGAGATCCCTGCTTTGTTTAACTGTGCAGCCATCCATGAAGCATTGGTGTTGACAACCTGACCTATCAGCAACTCATCTCCGATATTAATTATTTCTGCTTTCATTTGTTTAATATTGTAACTTTGCAAAGGTAAATGATAAAGACAAGAAGATGGAATTAAAAAATGCAGAATTAGTGCTGAATACAGACGGAAGTATTTACCATGTGAAGCTCAATCCGGGTGATGTGGCCGAAACTATTTTTTTGGTAGGCGACCCTGGTCGTGCCAAAATGATTTCCGAATATTTCGATGTCATTGAATTTGCCGGACAAAACCGTGAAATAAACACTTTTACAGGAACTTATAAAGGTAAACGTCTGACTGTTCTGTCCACCGGAATGGGCCCTGATAATATAGAAATTGTAGTGAATGAACTGGACGCACTGTTTAACATTGATTTTAAAACCAGAACACCTAAAAGGGATAAAACTTCGTTGAATCTGATTCGTATCGGTACCACCGGCGCCCTTCAGGCCGATATTGGCGTTGTGCAGTCGTACATCGTTTCGGAGTATGCTTTGGGACTGGATGGCCTCGCTTATTTTTATGAAGATGGTCCCCATGTACTTCTGCAGGAGCTGACAGACTCCTTCATTAATTACATGAACTGGGACGAAAGGTTACCACGTCCTTACGGAATCAAAGGTTCCGACTATCTGATTGAAAAACTATCCGCCGGCTGGCGAAAAGGAATTACCCTTACCGCTCCCGGATTTTATGCCCCGCAAGGGCGTGAATTAAGGCTCAAAGTACACGACAAAAGTATTATTGAACGTGCCGGAAAATTTGAATTTCACGGTCAGAAAATCACTAATTTCGAGATGGAAACATCGGCTTTATATTCACTCTCGGCCATGCTTGGTCACGAAGCTATGACGGTTTGCGATGTGATAGCCAACCGTGTTACCGATGAATTTAATCCCAACTACAAAAGTAGTATGAGAAATCTGGTTCAGAATATGCTGGACAGAGTGCTTGTGCTTTAAGCCCTACTTGCAAAAACAAACCACTACGGATAAAAATCCATAGATTTGGCTTATACGAATGAAATTCGTTTTATTCTATTTAGCGCCGTACGGAAACTGTCGGCAATCCCTGCGTTGAGATGTACAGCCCTCCGTAGATAGCCTTCGGCATTTTTGAACTGCGACTGGTAATAATATATTTTTCCGAGAAGCATTTCTGCTCCGGCATTATTCTGCTTGCTCCTGGTGTAGGTTAGCAGTTGCTCTTTGGCCGGGTCAAGTTTGTTTTCGGCAAACAACATGACGGCAAAATCGTATTTCAGATCCAGATTATCGGGATGATAGCCGATGGCTCTTTTGTAAATCACTTCTGCCTGGCGGTATTCTTTCATCCAGAAAAGGGTTTGTGCATACATCTGTTCAATCCAAATGTTCCCGGGATATTTTTTCTCAAAATTTCCCAAAACAGTAGCGGCATCGGCAAATCTTTTCTCGTTACGCAACTGTTTAGCTTTTGCTAATGTATTTGTTAATAGCGTGTTCTGCGCATTAACATAACCAACTAATGAAATCAAAAATAATAATATTATTATCCCTTTAAGCTCTTTTGCCGAAATGGCGAAAAGAGTTTTTCTCTTATGTTTACAATTCATACCTTATTATTAAATTTAGAAATTTTTCGGAATAGCAACGATTATTTCAGATAACGGAAATAAAGTTACAATATTTTAGATATCCGTTATAAAATACTTGATTTCTTTATTTTAGCGGGGAAATCAGTTGTTTGGAAACAAGCCTATGGCTTTTGATGTTTCCACCTTCGGTGCGACCACAACCAGTTTTCAGGTTTTTTCAGAATAATCTCTTCGAGTTTTCGTGCATAGAGAACCGTAACTTCCCCTTTGGACAGCGATGCAGGGTCGTCGGTTAGCAAAGAAAATTCTATCTCATAATGCCCCCGCTTAACACGCTGTACATCAACAAAGATTACCGGCAATTGGTAGAGACGGGCATATTGTTCCGGGCCATGTATAAACGCAGTTTCACGACCAAAAAAATTAACCCAGTTAGCTTTGCGCATGTTAGAAGGACTTTGGTCTGCAATCAAAAAGAATGCAGTCGTTTGTGACGTATAAGTTTTAAACAATTTGGCAGTTTTAAATATGGATCCCATAAAAATGCCGGTACGCGTACGGTTCTTTTTAACTAAGCGATCTGCAAATTTATTACTTAAGGGTTTGTATAAGACTATTATATGTCTATAATCAAGCTGTAATGGTATTGATAGCCCTCCCCATTCCCAGTTTCCATAATGAGCAGGAAGTAAAATCACACTTTTCCCGGCCTCTTTATAAGAAGTCAGGAATTCCGGATTAATAAATTTGTACCTTTTTACAACTTGTTTGTCCGACATGGTGAAAGCTTTTACCCCTTCGGTGATAATGTCCGCCAGGTTTTTATAGCTCAACCTGACCAGTCTTTTTTGTTCAGCTTCGGGTAATTCAGGAAAGCTTTGTCGGATATTATCCTCTACCACTTTTCTGCGATAACCGACAACCCGATACAACACAAAGCGCAGGAAATCGGAAATAACATACAATACCCTAAAAGGAATTAATCCAATGAGAAAAATAAAAAAAGCTAAGATTATGGTAAGTAGGAAATCCATGCGGCAAACTTAAGATATATTTTAAAAAGGGATGAAAAAAGGCTGCTCTCTTTTCATTCTTCTATAAAAACCCGATCAACTAATGACAAAGGAACGGCTTCAAAATAATAATTATGCACCTGTATTCCCGGAACAGGATTTTCCGTTATCTCTTCCTCAGGTTTTGGCTGTTCGTCAAGAAACTGCCGTAACCTTTTCTCACTTATTGCCGATGTGTCGATTTTTTTCCGGCTTTCCGCCAACACATAAACAGGCTTTTGAAAATGCCGGAAAATCAGAGCCAACGGAAGCGTTCCGACTTTATTCAGAAAGGAATCATCCCACAGCAAATCTGCGCCGAAAATAGCAAAATCGATGTTTGTCATGAACTTCGAAACGGCATCTTCATGGAAAACATGGACGTCAAACTCCAGGCTTTTCAGAAATTCAGCCTGTTTTAACCCTTCGTTGGCCGGCGAAGATACTGTTTGCCAGACTGTGGTAAATATTTTCCTGTCAGCCATTACCCGAAACAGGTTGTGAATAGCGGAGCTGTTGCTGTGCAACAAGATGTTTTTTCCGGACAAAGAGAGGTTTCTCAAAAGATTTTCGGAGGCTTTTTGCTGTGTGTTTCCCCACCGGTTCCGGTATTGTATGATAAATTCTTCCAACTGTCTGCCCTTTGCAGAAGGATTTTTCACAAAAAACGCTTTCAGTTCATTCAAAAAATGAAATAACAGTGCAAAGTGAGGAAAACGCTGTTCCAGTTTTTTTAGAAGAGCCGTTGGTTCAGGATTTTCTTCTGTCCGGATAAACTGCAAAAGAGACTGCTGTATTAGGAACAGAATTTGTCCCGAACCGGAAAGATTATCTTTTAGAACCTTCGCAAAAATATCCCTTGTCATCTTTCAAAGTATTTAGCCTGATTAATTCACAAATTGATCTATTGCGAAGCCAAACCGCTTTGATTAAAGGCAATGCTCGATTTCCGATTCTCGAAATAGCTAAGGCTATTC
>CAZRAW010000153.1:0-4950 GCA_964598065.1 uncultured Lentimicrobiaceae bacterium | reverse complement strand
GTGGTTTTTCCCGCTCCGTTGGCTCCGAGAAAGCCAAATATCTCGCCACGACAGACATCAAAAGTGAGGTTTTTGTTGGCCTCAAAGCTCCCGAACTTCTTCACGAGATTTTCCACCTCAATTATTTTTTCCCTGTTACTCATGAGGCAGTTGTATTATTCATCAAAAACAAAAAACAATCTTCAATAGCCGGCGTTCCCCTTTCCACAGTAATGTTATGGTGGCCTTTCTCTTCAAGGAAAATGTAAATTTTTTTCTTATTTTTTTCCGGATCGGACGGAATTGTCAAATGCACGGTGTCGCCAAATCGATAAACCTGACCGGCTTCTGCAAAAGTGATTAAATCGTTTAACAGCGGATGCATTTTGTCGGTTTTAACAGTAAATAGATTCTCACCGAAATTCCGTATAATTTGTTGCGGCGTATCTACTGTCATCAACTTTCCGGATTGCATCAGGGCAACCCGGTCGCACAGCGCCGCTTCATCCATGTAAGGAGTGGAAACCAAAATGGTAATCTCTTTTTTCTGCATTTTTTTAAGCAGTTCCCAGAACTCTTTCCGTGAAACGGCATCCACGCCGGTGGTAGGTTCATCCAATATGAGTAGTCGTGGCTTGTGAATCAGCGCACACGACAAAGCGAGCTTTTGTTTCATGCCTCCGGACAATGCACCGGCCCGCCGGTTTTTAAAAGGAGCTATTTGCTCATAAACATCTTTAATAAGATCATAATTTTCTTTTATATTTGTTTTAAACAGCCGGGCATAAAACCTCAGATTTTCTTCCACGGTAAGATCCATGTACAGAGAAAGCCGTCCTGGCATATAACCTGTAATTTTCCTGATTTCTTTGTAGTCGTCCACCACATCCCATCGGTCAATGGTTACGGTTCCGCTGTCAGCGAGGATTAAACTGGTAAGAATACGGAACAGGGTTGTCTTACCGGCGCCATCGGGACCAATAAAGCCAAACAGCTCGTTTGGTCTTATCTCAAGGCTGATATCTTTCAGTGCATCAGCCTTTTCATAAGACTTGACTATGTTTTTTATATTAACGGATACGGACATAATACTCCTTTTCCCTCTTGTTTTTTGTTTTAAGGAAATAAATAAATAAGCTATTTGTAAAAGAATCTAATCAGGTCATCGGCTGTCTGTCCTGAAGATGTATCAACGGACTATTTTCTTGACCCTGGTCCAATAAACCGTTCTTCCCAACAGGCTTATACCAATATAACCTCTGATTTTCAGACGATCTTTTTGTTTATCGGTGAATTCCATGTAGCAGCTGTAGGTTTTCCCCTTTTTGGGGTCATAAATTGTTCCATCTTCCCACTCATTTTCTCCATCAAAAACAAAATTACTCAATAAGTTTAATCCCATAATAGGCCTGTTTTGTAAGGCAGGGTCAGGGTTTTTATCATCCAATTTCGGCTTTCCCGTGATACTGTCATTAGGGGACTCCAACCAGATGATTTTACCAAAATACTTATCGCCGTTTTTGTAGATTTCCACATGGGAGTCCTTGTCCTGAGTAAGCCAGACCCCCATAATGTCGTTGGCTTTAACGTCCTGTGCCTGCACGTTTGTAAAAGGATTCAACATAAAACCCAGCAGCACAATTGCAATACTTGAAATTTTCATCGCTAATTAATTTTAATGAATAAATATTTGTTGCGAATCATCTTGATTCATTGCATAAAAGTAATTAATTTTTAAAATAAAACATCATATAGCGCTATTTACTTTGCTGTGAAATAATTCTAAACTCACCTGGCATGCCTATTTTAATGGCTCCATTGCTGTTGGGAACTTTAATTTTTACGGCATACACCAGGTCAACCCGCTCCTGTTTTGTCTGTATGGTTTTTGGCGTAAATTCCGCCTGTGATGAAATCCATAAAACGGTTCCGTTTACCTCATTATCAGCTTTTTTATTTTTATCGTAAAACACTTTTACTCTCTGCCCGAGTTTAATTTTACTCAACTGGCTTCCACTTACAAAAGCATTTAGTTCCAAAGTTTTCAGATTGGCAATCTTGTATAAAGGTTTACCGGGGGTAGCGAGTTCTCCTTTTTCCGCATACTTCACCAAAACAGTACCTTCCACAGGATTCCTGATAAGGCTTTGTTGAATACTTTCGTTCACTTGGGCTACTTGAGCATCAACACTTTGTATCTTCAAAAATACATTATCCTTTTGGGTGCGTGTGGCCGCAATCTGTTTTTTTGTCAAATCTACCAATCCGTTGATGTCATCCATTTGTTTTTGGGTAGCAGCCTGATTTTTGAAAAGATTTTGAATGCGTCGCCGGTTAATTTCATTTATTCTCAGCTGCTGTTGTTGTACGGCAATGGAAGCATTAATATTTTGCAAACGCGAGGCAACTACTTTCTTTTGGTTCATCAGCACCGCCTTTTTCAAATAAAGCTGTGTGGTGTCCACCAGTCCGACAAGTTGTCCGGCTTTCAAAAGATCGCCTTCTTCTACCTTAAGCTGCAACAATTCACCCATAGTTTGCGAAGAAACAATAACTTCCGCATGGGCATCAAAGTTACCATACCCGTACGAAAGGGTCTGCTGATGGGTACAGGATGTTAAAAAGGCTGTTGCGAGGGCAAATAATAAAATGAGGTTATTTCTTTTTATAATTTTCATGGTTTTCGTTCTTTATAAATTTCCAATAGCTGTTATGTATTGATATTTTGCAAACAGAAGCTGCAGTTTGTGTGCCTGCATGGTAAGCTGTGCATTTACTTCTTTGTTCAGTTCAATTAAATAAGAAGTGGCTGTAATGGTTCCGTTTTTGAGTTTGTTGTTTGCAGCGGAAACCACACGTTGTTGTAATTGTAGTATATCCTTATCAGCGCTTATCAGCTTGTTAAATTTTTGGATGCCGGCCCTCCTTCTTTCCAGCTCGGCACGTAGCGACTCGTTAAAAGTCTCTTGTTCGGTATTGATAATATCCGATTGAATGTTAAGTATTTGCTTTTCCTGCTTTACGTGGTTCCAGTCGAAAATATTCCAGTGAAGTCTGACTCCAACCATATAATAGGTATCAAATTTATCATTTAGCAGATCATATCCCGGACGTCCGTAACCTGCCTGGCCGAAGAGTTTAAAAACCGGCATGCGTTTGGTCGTTGTCATTTTTTTTAGTGTGCTGAATTTTTTCTTCTGCAGGCTGAGTAACTGATATTCAGGACGGTTGTTCACAAAAGAATAGTTAGCCAGAGTTATTTCGGGAGTAGCAAGTTCTTTGGCTGAATTTATGTTTAACCGGGTAAACTGATTCAGAGAAGCTATAAGCCCTTTCTGATCTTCCTGTTTTTCAATAATTTGTTGCTCTGCCAGCTTCTTGTTCACTTTAAGCACATCCACATCCGATGGTAGCAGGATACCGTTTTTTAAAGCTGTTTTCGCATCTTTTATCCGGGCATTTAAATCTTTTATCAAAATATGCAGGGCATTTAAGTTGGCCTGAAGGAAGAGAATGTTGAAATATATGATGTTTACCTGCTTTTTCAGCTCGAAAGTTTTGATTTTTACCTGCTGGTCGGAGATTTTATAATCTACCGTTTCCAGCTGCTGTTTGTTTTTTGTTATGCCACCATCCCATATAAGCTGGTCGAGGTCGAAATTGATTTTGTACCAGTTCTTGCTGATGACAGGCATTTTAAAATTGGGAATCAGTGGAATGGGGACCTTGGTAACATCCGACTGGTACGAAGCCTGCCCGTTAAGGTTCAATTGCGGAAGATAGTTCTTTTTGATGTTGTTCTCCTGCAGTATATGTTTGGTTCGGTTCAGCAAAAGCTGTTTTTGTGTGGGAAAATGCTTTACGGCCTCCTGAAGACATTGCTGCAAGGTAAACTTTTGCTGCCTTTCCTGTGCAAAGAGAAATGCAGGAAAGAGCAACAAAAAGCCGATATAAAAAATGGTTTTATTCATTGTCATATATTTTGTTGTTTGGGTTTAAAGCCATTGTTATAAATGAAATGATATGCTGTTTTCGTTCGTCTATAAACCGGTCGAAGGTGACAGAATTATTGTTTAAAAAAAAATTTGCCATCAGCGGACAAGCCACAAAAGGGAAAACACACATCCCCAGCATGTCGATGAGCAGTTGTTCGGGTGCGACAGCAATGATTTTTTTTTTGGCAATATTGTTTTCAATCATATGCTTAAACCCTGCGATATTGAGCTTTATTTTATCGGTTATTTGATTGACGCGTTCCGGATGGCTGTTTATTTCATTAAAAATAAAATTGGGAATAAAAGGATTTGCCTGCAGAGTTGCGATGTAGCTGTCCACGAAAGTTTCGATAAAAACAAAAACATCACCCTCTTCGTGAATACTTTCGTTGACATCGTCGAAAATTCCGTTTATGGCTGCTTCAAAAATATGGCTGAACAGCTTCTCCTTGCTGCGAAAGTAGTAGTGTAGCAATGCTTTGTTGATACCCGCTTCGTCAGCAATTTCCTGCATACGGGCGCCCTCAAGTCCTTTTCTAATAAAAACCTTTCGCGCCGCTTCGAGAATCAGCTGCTCAGTATTATGTTTTGTTTTTGTTTTATCCATTTGGTTTAACCATTTGGTTTAAATGATTGGACAAAAATAGAATATTTTTTTAACAGACAAGCTTTTTTTGAAAAGTTTTTTGAAATAATTTATATATGGTTGATACGGAATGTATTATGATAAAAATAATTTTTACTCCGGTTGCATTCCGGGGGGAGTTGTTCTGCCTTAGTGTGAAAACATCAGGTTCGAGGCTTGCGACGCTTTGAGTGTAAGGAATCGACAGTATCGTCGGGATGACCCGATACTCAAAGTGAGCGTAACAGCCCGTACGGCTTAAAGCGGGAAAGAAATTGACATTTTCCGGCAAGCGCTATGTAGGGTTTGCTGAAAAGCTCAGATGTGCGTCAGATTTGGATTTTGTGAAGT
>CAZRAW010000152.1:0-4996 GCA_964598065.1 uncultured Lentimicrobiaceae bacterium | reverse complement strand
CTACTACCATTTTAGTGGGTAAATTGCTTTTGAAGTATCGGAGGCATTCCTTTGGGAGAAGACCGAAGACCTAAGACCGAAGACCGAAGTTCTTCATTAATTTAATAAATCTATTATTTATACCGGTTACTGCGTATAGTGAACAGGCTATTTTCTTCCGTCTTCCGGCTTCCGGCTTCTGTCCGGTTAATAATTACACGATACAACAGTTTTCCACAAAGTTTGCAGTAGAACCTGCATTTTAAACTTTTCATAACCTTTTTTCGCTTTATCTGTTTTTAACAGTTGATTACAGGCCCGTGAAACTTCCTTTTGCCGGCAGTGAAGGATACGCCATATCCTTCTTATACGGCTGTTTTTTGAAAAAGCCCTTTATACTCCACTAAATTGTTTTATATTTACGGTGATATTTCTTTTGCGAACCAAATCTGAACGAAAATGATTGATTTAAAAAGCCAATATATGGGTTTGAAACTTCGAAATCCCCTCGTTGCAGGCAGCTCGGGATTGACCAATTCGGTGGAAAACATTATTGAACTGGAAAAGAACGGTATATCAGCCGTGGTACTGAAATCATTATTTGAAGAACAAATATATTACAGTGCCGGCCAAACTATTATGGAGGACGAATACACTAATTTATATCCGGAAGTCGAAAATTACATTCGCAATTATACGGTTGAAAACGATGTGAATACCTACCTCCGGCTTATTGAAAATGTAAAAAGAGCGGTAAATATACCGGTAATTGCTTCCATTAACTGTATTTCCGATACGGCATGGATGGCTTACGCAAAAAAAATAGAAGCTGCCGGCGCCGATGGTCTGGAACTCAACGTGGCCGTTTTGCCCTCCGACCCGAACAAAGAGGGTAATGAAAATGAAAAAATTTATTTCAGCATAGCACGTAAAATATCTCAGAAATTAAAAATTCCCGTTGCCATAAAGCTGAGCTGTTATTTTTCGGGACTGGCCAAAACCCTCACCGGTCTTTCCCGGACAGGCATTAAAGCACTGGTACTTTTCAACCGTTTCTATTCTCCCGATATCGATGTTGAGCATGAGGAAGTTAAATCATCGTTTGTGTTCAGCACTCCCTCGGATGTTGCGTTGCCATTGCGATGGATAGCTATGCTCTCGCCAATGGTGAAATGCGACATTGCTGCTTCTACAGGTGTTCACGATGGTAATGCCCTGATAAAACTGTTGCTCGTTGGAGCCGATGTGGTACAGATTGCTTCTGTGCTTTATAAAAAAGGATTTAGAGAGGTTGGCAGTATGATTGAGCAATTAGAAAGCTGGATGTACCGGCACAACTACAGCAGTATCGATGAATTCAGAGGAAAGCTGAGCGTTGCCAAAACGGGAAATCCGGCCGCCTACGAACGCATTCAGTTTATGAAACATTTTTCGGGAATAGAATAGCCGGGGTGTTTTACGGAGAGAATTTTTCCTTATTACGGCATTTTTAAAACATTTTTTTGTCAGATTATTATTTATTACTTTTACGACAAAATATTCGAATTATGAAAAAGTATTTACTCATTACGGTACTTATTTTCGGATGGATTTCCTTAAGCGCTCAAACCTCCAAAATTGAAAATGCAGGATTTGAAAAATGGGAAAATGTGTTGGGTATTTCCGGTCATCCCGAACCGGTTGACTGGAGCACAATTAAAAACAGCGACAACAGCTCTCTTGCTACTTTGTCACCTGTGAACTGGGCGCAAAGTGATACTGCTCACAGTGGCAAATACTCCGTGAAGCTGTTTAATGTTAGCGACTTTGACCTGGTAGCTACGGGAACCCTTACCAATGGCCGGATACATTCTGAGTGGAATCCCGACAGCAGCTACGCTTATACCGATACAGCCAGTTCGTTATGGAGCAATCCTTTTACCGACAGGCCCGACAGCCTCGTAGGATGGTTTACCTGCCAACCCGTTTCCGGCGATCATGGTAATGTGCTGGCCATCCTGCACACAGGCTACGCCCAACATCCTCCGGCTAATGGCGATTCTTCCACCTGGATTGCAAAAGCTTCTTTTGATCTTCCTTCAACTGCGGTTAAAACATGGACGCGTTTTTCCGTACCATTCAAATATTATTCTGATAAAAATCCTCAGTATATTTTGGTGGTTTTAACCTCCGGTAACGGGACAAAGGCAATAGCAGGAAGCAGTGCAAAATTTGATGATCTGAACGTAATTTACAAGACAACCGGTATTGCTACTCACGAACAGGGCAGCTTGAAGGTCTTTGCCACTTACAACCAGTTGCATATTGCTTTGATAAATGCGCCACAGGGCATTTATCAAATTCGTATTTTTGACATTAGGGGACGTGTGCAGTACGCTACTTCACTGAAAAGCGGAGAAAACGAAACTATCGGTTTTTCGCTTCCTTCGGGAATTTATTTGGTGCGGGCACAACACGGCAACAATGTTTTGGTTAAAAAAGTTATAATTCGGTAACTTCAATTCGGGGTTTATGGGGAAAAGGTTTTGGATAATTATCTTGCTGGGGACTATTCTCGGAACAGTTCCCCTCACCTTAAAGGGGCAAACCGGAACGATTACAGGCCGGGTGGTTGAAGACGGTACCGGAACTTCCCTTATCGGGGCCAACATCTATTTGAAATCTAATCTTTCCGTGGGGACTGTTTCCGACTATAACGGGTATTTCCGCCTGACGATTCCCACCGGGAAGCAGCAAATTGAAATATCCTATACCGGAATGAAACCGACGATATTTTTCGTTTCCATAAATAAAGGCGCTACCGTTAACCTGAAAACCATTCATTTGAAACCGGCAAGTTATACGGTAAAAGAGCTGGTGGTGAGAGCCGGCCAATTCAACAAAAACATTGAAGACCAGACGGTCTCCATTGAAGTTATGAAACCTAAAATTATCCGGGAACGTAACACAAGGAACATTACGACCATTCTCAACCTTATTCCCGGCGTAACCATTCTCAACGATGAACCTCAAATAAGGGGAGGAAGCGGATTTACTTATGGCGTTGGTTCCAAAGTGGGTGTTTTTGTGGATGGCATGCCCATTCTCAGCGCTGATGCCGGAAAACCCGACTGGTCATTCATTCCGGTAGAAAACATACGACAAATTGAGGTGGTCGAAGGTGCGGCTTCCGTTCTTTCCGGCTCCTCATCACTCAGCGGTGCCATTTATTTCAGGATGAGGTATCCCGGGCTGAAACCACACACTTATATTAGCACCTATTTTGGAAGTTATACTGCTCCCAACAAAATAGCTAAAAAATGGTGGAGCGGACTGGCCCCGATTACCGGTGTCGCTTTCAGCTATTCCAAACGTCTCGGTGATGGCAACACCGACCTTGTGGTTGGTGGAACAGCGAGTTATGACCATAACTACCAGGGGCCTGCGAAAGTTACTCCTCCCATTGTGGACAGTTCCGGTATTACAAAACAAGATCTGGCAAACAGGCTGATACGTTTCAATTTCAACATTCGCAGGCGCTCAAAAAAAGTGGATGGTCTCAACTTCGGGTTAAACGGAAATTTTATGAAACAGAAAAAAGCTGCGGTTATGGCCTGGCTCGATGATACGGCAGGCTTTTACAGAGGGTATCCCGGAGCAATATTACTGAATGACCGCTTTGTTTTTTATCTTGACCCTTTCCTGAATTACTATTCAAAACATGGCGCAAAGCATGAATTTGCCTCCCGGATAATGTACGACAACTCCAAAGCAAACCTTGACCAGTCCAATAAATGGATGATGATTTTTAACAAATACGAATTCCGGAAGCAGTTTAAAAAAGTAGGAAATATTGACTTTATCGGTGGTATGGAGAGTGACTATAACTATTCGGTTGCAAAAATGTATGCCGGGTCGGGATCAGATATCAACTACCTGTGGAACCTGTCGTTATACACCGAAGTGGAAAAAAAATACGGAAATGTTGCCAATCTCTCTTTTGGTGTTCGTTTTGAATACTATAATCTCGACAGTAAAGTTAAAAAATTCAAGCCGATTTTTCGTTTTGGCTCTTCATTCCGTTTAAGCCCGGTAACCTTTCTCCGGGCATCAATCGGCATGGGATACCGGTTTCCAACCATCGCCGAGCGTTATGTCCGTACAAAAATAGGCGTTTTTGGTATTTTTGACAATCCTAAATTGCAACCCGAGTCGAGCTGGAATGCCGAAATAGGCGTAAAACAAGCCATTAAACTGAATAAGTTTCGTGGCTATGCCGATGTGGCATTCTTTTACCAGGAATATAAAAACACAGTAGAATACCTGTTTGGTTTCTGGGATCCGACCTTCACCTTTGCTTATGCCGGATTTAAGTTTGTCAATACCGGAAGATCACGTGTTACCGGCATTGATTTTTCTCTTACCGGCCGTGCGACATTTAGCAAATACATAAGCCTCAATGTAATTGCCGGATACACTTACGTGCGGCCCATTGCATTAGACCCCAACAAAGTCTTTGCACACGATTATAATCCCAGCGGACATACCGCCTTCTCTTACAACTCCACCAGCGTAAATCCAAAATCCCGTATCTTGAAATACCGGTTTCTCCATACGGCAAAGCTCGATTTGGAATTAGATATCCACCGGTTTGCCATAGGGACTTCCATGCGCTATTACAGCAAAATTGTCAATTTGGATAAAGCTATTTTCGATTTTGAAGATGCCACGCTTGCCACAGGCGGGACTTTACAGCCTATTTTGTACCGCAACTATTACTATCATCACAACAACGGAAACATGATTTGGGATGTGCGGATGAGTTACGACCTGAGTAAAAACAGTAAGATTTCGGTACTGAGTAACAATGTTTTAAACAGAATGTACTCGCTGCGTCCGTTAAAAGCCGAACCACTGAGAAACATTATGGTTCAGTACAGTTTAAATCTGTAGGTTCTGTTTTATCAGAGATCAGACTAAGAAATTAATTGATTTCCGATTGATTACTAACGATTTTTGACATAAAGTTTCGCCTTTA
>CAZRAW010000151.1:0-5035 GCA_964598065.1 uncultured Lentimicrobiaceae bacterium | reverse complement strand
TTTTTGTAAAAAACAAAAGTAGCAAATTTGGCTTTTACCCGTAAGCGTTAATCTTCGTTTAGCATTTCGGGTCTGCGTTCTTTTGTGCGGTGCAACGACTGCTCAAATTTCCACTCTTCTATCAGGCGTTCGTTGCCTGAGAGCAGAATTTCCGGAACTTTCCATCCTCTGAAATCGCGCGGACGGGTGTAAACCGGTGGCGAAACGAGGTTGTTCTGAAATGAGTCGCTCAGCGCCGAAACTTCGTTGCCGAGCACTCCGGGAAGCAGCCTTACCAGACTGTCGGTGATGACTGCTGCCGCCAGCTCGCCTCCCGAAAGGACATAATTGCCAATGGAAATCTCTTTGGTGATAAAATGTTCGCGAATGCGTTCGTCGATACCTTTGTAATGGCCGCAAAGCAGCATTAGATTTTCGTAAACGGACAGACGGTTTGCCATGGGCTGGTCCAGCAGTTCCCCGTCGGGACTGGTGTAAATGATTTCGTCATAGACTCTTTCACTTTTCAGCTCTTCGATGACCCTCGCCACCGGTTCGATCATCATCACCATACCGGCGCCGCCGGAAAAGGCATAATCGTCCACCTTATGGTGTTTGTCGCTGGTGTAGTCGCGCAGCTGATGCAGATGAATTTCAACCAGCCCTTTGTCCTGTGCACGCCGGATAATCGAATGGCCGAAAGGGCCTTCAAACATTTCCGGGAAAATGGTAATAATGTCGATACGCATACGGCAAAAGTACAAAAACGGGAGATGTGGCCGGATAAGAGTCTCGTTATTGTTTTTTCAAGCGTGGATGCTTGAAACGGTTGGATTAATGGTTGTTAATCAGATTCTTATCGTCCTGACTGTCAAATTCGGGCTGGATAGTAACATGGTCGATGCCCATGTTATGAGCAATTTCCCGAATCTGCATAAGCTGCGATTCAAAAACAGAGATGGACTGGTCTTTTTTTAAGTCTATGTGTGCTTCCATATTAACTTTGCAGTCCGTCAGCCGCCAAAGGTGCAGGTGATGCAGATCTTTAACCCCTTCAACGGATTCAATCTGTCCGGTCAATTGTTCAATATCGATGTCGCCCGGAGAAAAAAGCATGATTATATTAATGGATTCTATAAAGAGATTCCAGCTGGAGTAGATGAGATAAAGAGCAATCACCAGTGTTACCAAACCGTCAATCCAAAACAAACCGAAGTATTTCATAAGTAAGCCACCTATAAGTACTGCCACAGAGGTGAGCATGTCGGTAAAAAGATGCAGATAAGCCGATTTGATGTTGATGCTGTCTTTGGCTCCCGACTTAATGAGTAAAACACTGGAGCCGTTGACGACAATGGAAGCAACAGCGAGCCATATAACAATCACCGAATCAATGGTGTGGGGATGGATTATCCGGTTGACAGCCTCAAAACCAAGAAAAGCAGCAATAATAAGAAGTGTAACAGAGTTCACAAAAGCGGCAAGAATTTCTCCGCGTTGATACCCGAAAGTGTGTTTTACGGTATTCTTCCTCGCTGATAATTTATAGGTTACATAGGTGATAAGCAGCGAAAGCACATCGCTGAAATTGTGTAATGCATCTGAAATCAGCGCCATACTGCCCGACAAAATACCGCCAATGATCTGAGCTATTGTAATTCCAAGATTTAAAGCAACGGAAATGAAAAGGTTCTTCCCTTTTAGTTTTCCATGATCGTGATGATGATGTTCTCCCATCCGTATTTTTTTCGCAAAATTAGTAAAAAAGCCTCCCAATTGCATCTTTTGTTGGTTTAGCAATGAGTGTACCGATTTTTCTTCCGTATATTTTCTAATTTATTCCTCAATTTTCAACCTGACGTAATTTCATCGATTCTTTTTAGGGATTCCAATCCATCTTACAGTTCTCTTTTTGTTATAACTTCAGCCAATACGATCCTGGCCTGCTCACTTATTGTTGCGAATTGATTTAATATCTCAGTGATGAAATACATGATTGTCTCTTCTATGTTTATATTTGATGGCTTAACCCCCTGTTAATCGGACAACTTATTTTTAGAATTCGAAACTAAACATTTTTCTTCATACTATTGCAACAGTAACAGACGGCAGGAAACTATCTAAATCAATTTTTAATTAGCTGTTTTTTCAACGCTTTATTGCAATCTTCAATTAGTTTTCTGTCCTTTGCACCGCCAAATAAAGTATGCACCATAAAATCTCAGACTTATGATTAATACAGAGATTTACCCGGACGTCGAACAACTGCTCGATAAAAAAGATTGGGATAATCTTAAAAGTTCGTGGGCAGAATTAAAGTCGGAAGATATTGCCGAGCTTTTAAAAAATCTACATCAAAAGTATGTGGTAGTTGCCTTTCGACTGATTCCGAAAGAGAAGGCGGCAGATGTTTTTGCCGAATTGGACCCCTCGCAGCAGGAGTTTATCCTTACGCATATTGTGGACAGGCAGATTAAAGAACTGCTCGAAGAACTGCCTCCTGACGACAGAACTTCTGTTTTTGAGGATCTGCCCGAGCAATTGACGCAGAAGCTTCTGAACCTGCTACATGCTGAAGATCGCAAAGAAGCCCTGGGACTACTCGGCTATCCGGAAAACAGTGTGGGTAGAATTATGACTCCGGATTATGTTGTTGTTAAACCCGATTGGACAATAGAAAAAGCAATAAAACACATCAAAAAGATAGGAGAAGACGCGGAAACCATTAACATGATTTATGTTGAAGACTACCACCTGAAACTAATTGACGATATTCCCATTCGCCGGTTTCTCCTCGCTGAGCCGAAACAATTAGTATCCGATTTGATGGATCATAAATTTGTTTGTATCCATGCGCTTGAAGACCAGGAAGAAGCCTACAAAACGATTAAGAAATATGACATGAACGTGTTGCCTGTCGTAGGGGAAGAGGGCGTACTTATCGGAATTGTTACCGTTGATGATATCTTGGATGTTATAGAAGAAGAAACCACCGAGGACTTTCAGAAATCTTCGGCTATTGTCCCTGTGGATGAGAAATATTACACGGCTTCTGCTGTTACTTTGTATAAAAAGAGAATCGGATGGCTGTTTATTCTCCTGCTCACCGACTTTTTTTCTTCATCCATTATAGCTCATTTCCAGGATTCTCTGAAGGCTGTGATTGCCCTGGCATTTTTTATTCCGATCCTCATTGATAGTGGCGGAAATATTGCGGCACAGGCTTCAACACTGGTTGTCAGAGCACTCGCTACCGGTTCGCTTTCCGTGAAAAAATGGTTTTCAGTGATGAAAAAAGAATTGCTGGTGGGGATATTTATCGGACTTACCCTGGGCATTACTCTGTATGTGAGAGGCTTTTTCTGGCGTGGCGGACCCACTGTCGGGATGGTTGTGGCAATTACAATGGTTATCATAACACTTTGGGCTAACCTGCTGGGAAGCCTGTTGCCTATTGTTCTTACGAAATTCAAAATGGACCCGGCAGTGATTAGTAGTCCCTTGCTTACCACGGTAATCGATTCAACAGGGCTGCTAATATATTTCACGCTCGCCGATTATATTTTCCATCTGTAACTTGAAAATCAGGCAATCCATACCGTTTTTTGGTTGACAAACTCACGAATACCGGGGTAGGCCAGTTCCCGTCCGTAACCCGATCGTTTGGTGCCGCCGAAAGGCAGCCGCGGGTCTGATTTGGTCATGCCGTTGATAAAAACTGCTCCCGCTTCTATTTTGGCAGCAAGTTTTTCAGCCAATACCAAATTCTGTGTCCACAAACTGGCGCCGAGTCCAAAGGGCGTGTCGTTGGCAATACGCACGGCATCTTCTGCATTTTTAGCCGGAATCACCACCGAAACCGGGCCGAAAGTCTCCTCATCAAACACAGGCATGCCTTTGTGAACATGCGTGATAAGTGTGGGTTCGTAAAACAGGGAATGGCTATCGCGTCGTTTGCCGCCGCAAATAATTTCCGCTCCCATTTCAGCCGAACGATTTACCTGGTCTTCAATATTTTCCAGCAAATCAATCCGCGCCATGGGCCCCATGTCGGTATGCTCATCCATGGGGTCGCCCAAAACCATGCTTTCCAAAAGAGCTTTTTGTTCTGCAACAAATTGATCCAGTATTTCCTCCTCCACGATAAAGCGTTTGGCTGAGATACAGACCTGTCCGGCATTTAAAAAGCGCGAGCAGACACCGGTTTTGCAACTTTCGTTGAATTCGGCATCTTTCAGCACAATGTACGGGTCGGAGCCGCCCAGCTCCAGCACGCTTTTTTTCAGATGCTTCCCCGACTGAGCTGCCACAGTGCTTCCCGCCCGCTGGCTTCCGGTTAAAGTAATACCTTCCACGTAAGGGTGGGCAATGACTTTTTCCGACAATTCAACCGGAATAATAATGTTGGTAAAAGTATTTTCGGGGAAGCCGGCTTCCAAAAACAACTGCTCAATGGCTTTAGCTGTACCCAGCACGTTTGGCGCATGTTTCAGAATGAATGTGTTTCCTGCCATCATGGTGGGAACTGCCGCCCGGAATGCCTGCCAGAAAGGAAAATTCCAGGGCATGATACCGTAAACGATGCCCACCGGGTCGAAACGCAGATAGCTTTTCCCGGCATCGGTTTCGAAGACCTCCGGTTTCAGCATGGATTCTGCATGTTCGGCGTAATGGTCGCACAGCAAGGCACATTTTTCGATTTCTGCCCGCGACTCCTTAATGATTTTCCCCATTTCTGCCGTGATAAGCGTGGCAAAAGTCTCTTTGTCCTTACGAAGTAACGCGGCCAGCTTCCGAAACAAGTCGCTTCTTTGCTGAAAATTAGATGTTTTCCATTGCAAGTAGGTGTTGTGTGCCTTGGAGATAAGGTTCTCCACTTCCTGCGGCGTGTGTTCGGTATGTTCGAAAATTACCGCTTCCGTATAAGGATTTATACTTTGAAACATAGCTCTTATTTTTCTCACAAAATTAGAAAAAACCTATTGCTGCGATGCAATTTTTTTAATATTGATTTTGTTTGATATAGAATAAATCCGGATAATCCTGATTCATACTC
>CAZRAW010000150.1:0-5055 GCA_964598065.1 uncultured Lentimicrobiaceae bacterium | reverse complement strand
AAAGCACAAAATTACTTCGCCGATTCCAGATACGTTATTTCATAATAAACCCTAAGCCGGAAGCTGATTCCCGGCTATCTGTCCTACAGTCTCGGTAAACTTTGCCAACAGCTCGGTATTGACAACAAATCCCGTCACCGTGCTGCCGGAGATGCGCTTGCTACGGTGAAACTATTCGATCTGCTGCTTTTTACTGATCCGGCGTTGTACAAGGTAAAACAAAAAAAGACAGTGTGTATCCGGTAAACTTTATTTTTAAAAATGCAGACAGTTGTGCATTCTGTTTTTGAAGTTAATGTTCTATCGGCTAAGTGGATAGAGTACGGAAGTGGATTTTATGCAGGAACTTATTTTGCTAAACGGCAAAAAGACTTTTATGATTCCTCTGGCAGGAGGCGCAATGTCATATATGTTGTAAATCACATTGATACCGTTGCCGGAAAAGGAGATGTTTTTGCTCATGGGAATACTGTCGGTAAAAAAACCGATTTTTTTCAGTGAGGCGCTGTCGGATAGCCCGTTGTCTTCTCTGATTTTATTGTTGATGAGGGCGGTAAGGGTAGCTTCTGACCCCGGTTTAAAAATTCTGTTAAAAGTGAGTTTCTCCCCGTTTCTTAAATCGACCAAATCGTAAGAAAAGTGTTCTATCGGATTTCCGCGGCCTGCATAGCCTCGCTTTTTGTATTGCAGGCACAGAAGATTGTAGCTGTTAAAAATAACGGAAACCTGTTCTCTTTTTTCAAAATTAAATCCCATCTTGTGATTGGTTTTCCAGTGGTTGTTCAATTCGGCAAACTGGTTGTAAAAATCCTTTTCTGTCCGGTTCATCAGAGCTTCCGGCATTTGTTTGGATTTGAATTGCCCGAAGAATTGCTTCTGAATAAATTTCTTCACGGAATCGTCTACGGCAAGAGAGATGTGGATACTTTTTTTCGGATAGAGAAGTGTCAGCTCAATTTCTGCCGACGGGGTGCCTTTGGCGCCGGCTACAAGTTCTTTGTCCGAATGCAGGTAAAAAACATCCATTGGCATGCTGCCTTCCGGATAGTTTTCAGAGAGATCGATGGGGAGAACCGTACTGTCGGAGCCGTGCCAGCTGCCCGTGAAACGATGGTCGGCAAACAATCCCGTAATAATGCTGTCCTTATCAGTCAACTGCTTTAAAATAACTTTGTTCTGCTTATCAATATCACCGTAGAGTTTTATAATATGAGACAAATGCAGCAGGCTGTCGTCCACGTAAAGGTTGTAAGAATAATTGCCTTCCATGGTAGAGCCGGCACGTTGAAAATTACCTGTGACGGTGGTGTTGCTACCCAAATGTCCGCTCATTCTCGAATAAATGATTTTTTGCTGTGCAAATAGTGCTGCGGGAAGGAACAAAAGGGCAAAGGCGAGAAAAGTTAAGTTTTGTTTAATCATTGCTTTGTAGAAAAAATTATTATCTTGTCAAAAGTAGTGATAAAAGAAGGTGGGAAAGCCTGCCCGGTTGGAATATTTTTTCTCCTTTTTCCTGCTAATTCAGGATTTTCTATTTCTTCCAGTCTTTCACAACCCACTTTTGCTAACCATCGTTTAAATGGCTCTGCTTTTGGTGTTGAAGTAAAGAAAAATCAAAAGCCAATTTATGTTAAGTTTTCATGCCCTGTTTCCGTGGTCAGGGAATAAGTGTAAATTTGCGAAGTAAATGTGAATTTCTTTTTGAAAAAATTAACGATATGTATCCTAAAATCAGCGATCTGATAAATGCAGTCTTCGGAACCCACATCAATTTGCCCATTATGAGTTATGGCTTTTTTGTGGCGCTGGCCTTTCTCGTAGGGGCTTATCTGCTTTATCTCGAGTTTATCCGTAAAGAAAACGAGGGACTGATAAAAACTACAACAAAGAAAATTATGATTGGCAAACCGGCTTCTGTCGGAGAACTGCTGGTGAGTTTTGTGGTAAGTTTTTTCCTTGCTTTTAAGGCTGTACCGGCCATTACTGATTACCAGCATTTTGCCAATGACCCGCAGCAATTTTTATTTTCCAGCGAAGGTTCCGTATGGGTAGGATTGTTGGTTGGGGTGCTTTACACGGCTTATGTCTGGTATGTCAAGAATAAAAGTAAGTTAGAGAAACCTATCGAAAAAAAGGTGTTGGTACATGCCCATGAACAGACCTGGATGATTGTTTTGGTGGCGGCTGTTTTCGGAATTATCGGCGCCAAGATTTTTGATCAGTTAGAAAACTGGCAGGCTTTTCTTGCCGATCCCCTCGGTCAACTTTTCTCTTTCAGCGGACTTACTTTTTACGGCGGGCTTATCATTGGAGCTATTGCCATAGTTTGGTACGGCGAAAAACACGGGATTCCGTGGAAACATATGGCCGATAGTTTTGCGCCCGGACTGGCCATTGCGTATGGCATCGGACGAATCGGTTGCCATGTGTCGGGCGATGGCGACTGGGGCATCGTGAACCACCTGACAAAACCGCATTGGCTGAGTTTTCTCCCCGACTGGCTGTGGAGTTACAACTATCCGCACAATATTATTAATGCAGGTATTCACATTCCGGGTTGTACCGGCCCGCATTGCATGCAATTGCCGCAGGGCGTTTTCCCAACATCGGTTTACGAAACCATCATGATGGTTATCATTTTTGTTATTCTCTGGTCTATACGCAAAAAAATAAAAACAGCCGGTGTTTTATTCTCCATTTACCTGATTTTAAGTGGAACAGAAAGATTTTTTATTGAGCATATTCGGGTTGACACCACCTACAATATTTTCGGGCATCTCATTACGCAGGCAGAAATTATTTCTCCAATCCTCGTACTTATAGGCATTGTGGGCTGGTATGTTTTGGAAAAACGAGCAAAAACGAAGAAAGCGGTATGAGGAAAGTTATTCTCGGGATATCGGTCATCATTTGGCTGATCATTGCCGGATGTGGCGAAAGCGGAAAAATAAAAACTCCTCTTGCGGAAGGTAAAAAGTCAACTGAAATAAAATACGCCAAAGATTTTGCCGTCTTCAGCCACAATGGGAAACAGGAAGTGGTTGTGTATAATCCGTGGCAAAAAGGCAAAGTGCTGGCACATTTTGTACTGGTGAAAAGTCATCCCGGGAAGGGGGAAATAAAAGTACCGTTAGACAGTGTGGCGGTTTTTTCGGCTACACAGCTGGACGCCATGCAGATGCTCGGATTGTTAGACAAAGTAACCGGTATATCAGAGGCACGGTTTATCTCTAATCCACAGGTGAAAAAAGCCCTTGCGGACGGTAAGATGACCGAACTGGCAGCCGGTGGCCACTATTTTATTGAACGCATTTTGCAACAAAAGCCACAGGCCGTTTTCTTTTCGCCTTTTCAGGGAAATCTCAAACTGCCCCGGACTTTGTCTTCTCTGACAGCCATTCCGTATCTTGATTATACTGAAAACAGTCCGTTGGGCAGGGCCGAATGGATTAAGTTCACTGCCCTGTTTTTTGGAAAGGAAAAGGAAGCGGATAGTATTTTCAGGCAGATTGAAAAACAATATTTGTATTTTAAAAAGATGACCGATACGCTGCATAAACGTCCTACTGTTTTTTCGAATAAATTTTTCAACGGCCAATGGTTTATAGCCGGCGGGAAAAGTTACATTGCCCGGATTTTCCAAGATGCAGGCGCCGACTACCTCTGGCATAACGACAAGCATATAGCCAGCTTTCCACTGAATTTTGAGACGGTCTTTAAGAAAGCACAAGATGCTGATTATTGGCGTATTATCGGTACTTTCGGAAGTCAGCCTTCGTATCGGGAGATAGCTGACGAAAATGAACTCTATACCCATTTTAACGCCTTCCGAAAGCATCATATCATTTATTGCGACCCGAAAAAAACGGCTTATTTTGAACGCAGCGCCATGGAACCGCAGTGGATTCTGGCTGATTTTATCAAAGCTTTTCACCCAAAATTATTACCTGATTATCATCCGGTTTTTTACCGGGTTCTGAAATAAAGAGGGCCGAAACAGTGCCGTTTTCCACCACCCTGTTTTGAAAAGGCTTTCCTATAGTAAAAAAACTTTAATTTTATTGCCGAAAAGAAAATGATGCATTCGACCTTCCGAAATAATTTGTGGTTTTTGATGCTGGGGCTGCTGGGACTTGTGCTTTTTATAGCTAATCTCGGCTTCGGCTCGGTGATGTTGCCGTGGACTGATGTGATGAAAGCATTGTTTCATGCACCTCATACCGATGCTACGGCGTTGGTCATTGTGAACCAGTATCGGATGCCACAAGCTATAACTGCTTTGGCTACAGGTGTTTTGCTGAGTATGTCGGGACTGGTGTTGCAGACACTTTTCCGTAATCCGCTGGCCGGTCCTTCGGTGCTGGGCATAAGCTCAGGCGCCAGTCTCGGTGTGGCGATGGTGCTTCTTTCGGGAAGTGTTGCCGGTGTCGATTTGACATCGTTGGCCATCGTGGGAAACCTTACCGTGGTACTGGCCGCTTTGGCAGGGGCTTTGCTCGTGCTGGGCATTATTCTGTTTGTGTCGGCACGGGTGGCCAATGTAATAACCGTGCTAATAATCGGCATTATGCTGGGTTATGCCGTCTCGGCGGTGGTGAGTGTCCTGCAGTTTTTCAGCGGTTCGGAAGACCTGCATGCTTATGTGCTGTGGGGATTGGGCAGTTTTTCAAAAGCGACAATTCAGCAGTCGTTCCTGTTGCTTTTTACAGCTTTGTCCGGCGTGGTCATCTTGTTTTTTTATGTGAAACCCCTGAATGCCCTGCTTTTGGGCGAGGATTATGCCCGCAGTATCGGCTTTCGTCCTATGCGCATCCAACGGGTTTTGATTTTTGTTACCGGTATTCTCGTGGCTGTGGGAACGGCTTTTACAGGCCCCATTGCGTTTCTCGGGCTGGCGGTACCGCATCTTGCACGCGGACTCTTTAAAACTTCGCAGCAGGGTGTTCTGCTGCCGGCGACTATTCTCACGGGCGCTTCTCTGGCACTGTTTTGTAATTTGGTGGCCAAACTTCCGGGTTATGATATTTCGTTGCCTATCAATGCGGTAACCTCACT
>CAZRAW010000149.1:1624-5162 GCA_964598065.1 uncultured Lentimicrobiaceae bacterium | reverse complement strand
TTCATGGACACAGTGCGGACACTTTTGGCCTCGACCACGACAATTACATCGGCTCACTTCCGCAAAGCAATACCTTTCATAATACTTGGGAAACATTTTTTGTGGAAGAGAGGCTACAACCGCTTATGAGTATGGCTTTTGATAATAAACTACTGAACAACAATGATATAAAAGCCTTTAAGAATTTTTTTGATCGAATAGATACGCTTTTCCCAAAAGAGCCGCCGGCTTTGCTGCATGGCGATTTGTGGGGCGGGAATTTTATGACAAATCAGGCTGGTGAAGCCGTACTTATTGACCCGGCAATATATTTTGGCCATCGTGAAATGGATTTGGGAATGTCGCAGCTCTTCGGCGGTTTTCACAGGCAATTTTACGAAGCCTATAACGAGATCTGTCCTTTGGAACCCGGATGGGAAAAGCGTTTGGACTATTGCAACCTCTATCCTCTTTTGGTACATGTTAATTTGTTTGGCGGAGGTTATGTTGGCTCGGTACGACGGATACTGCAGCTTTTTACCTGACCAAATATTTTCTCAATATCTTTTTTAAAACGAATCATTGTATATCTTTGGCAAAGCATTCTGCAAAATACCTTTTATGAAACATATTTTAATCAGCGACCGTATTTTTAGGTTAACCCTGTTTACTGCAGCAAGCGTTATTATTATTGCCGGCATGATGATGGCCGAATCATTTATCACACTCATGCTATTGGCTATTTTTATCAGTATTATCGGTGTCCATCCTGTCTCCTGGCTCGACAAGAAAAAGGTTCCGCACTGGCTTTCCGTTATTATTGTTTTGCTTGGTTTTTTGCTTATTATTTCAGGCTTAAGCGGTATTATCGGTAGTTCTGTCAGTAGTTTTACCACTCATCTTGGAAAATATGAATCCCGGTTAAGTGGCATACTGATATCTTTAAATCAGGAATTTAGTCACTTTGGAATCAATCTTTCTACCGATCGGCTGACAAAAATGTTCGACCCTGCCAAGATACTCGATTTTACCGCTTTCACACTGGGACGACTTGGAAACGTGATGAGTAACACAACTTTAATCTTTTTTATTGTTCTTTTCATTTTGCTTGAAATGAACAGTATCGCCTTAAAGGCCAAAGTTTTCGGGGCTACTTCATCGGAAAAGTCGCTCATGAACCTTTCACGTATTGAAAAAAGTGTTCGTCACTATCTCGTTATCAAGACTTTTGTAAGTTTGCTGACCGGTGTATTAATTGCCTTTTTCTTGTGGATTATTGGTGTGGAATATGCAGTGCTGTGGGGATTAATTGCTTTTATGCTTAACTACATTCCCAACATTGGGTCTATTATTGCCGCTATTCCGGCTGTGCTTTTTGCCTGGATTCAGCTGGGGTTTGTCCCTGCTGTTTGGGCCTTGATTGCCTTTGCCGTGGTTAATTTGTTTGTGGGATATCTTGTAGAACCCCGCGTGATGGGAAAAGGCATGGGGCTTTCGACACTGGTGGTTTTTCTCTCATTGATTGTCTGGGGATATGTGCTGGGCATTGTGGGCATGTTTCTTTCGGTTCCGCTTACCATGACCCTGAAAATTATTCTTGAGTATAATGAAAGCACCCGGCCTCTTGCTGCATGGTTGGGAACGGATGAGGATGCGTTGAAACTAATTAACAACGAGGAAACCGAACCTTTCTGATTTTCTTCATGGAGAGCAAAAAAGCCCTTGACTTTGTTTCATTTCTCAGTACTTTTGCTTTTTCATTTGAATTTAATTTTTTTACAGTTATGGAATCGGCTGAAAACACCGCCCGGACACTCAATTTTATTGAAGCCATCATTGAGGAAGACCTTCAAAACAATAAAAACAACGGGAAAGTACATTTTCGTTTTCCTCCCGAGCCCAATGGTTATCTACACATTGGCCATGCCAAATCCATTTGCCTGAACTTCGGACTCGCTGAAAAATACAACGGCTTGTGTAACCTGCGTTTTGACGACACTAATCCCACAAAAGAAGATGCGGAGTATGTCAATTCCATTAAAGAAGATATACAGTGGCTGGGATTTCAGTGGAACAATGAGCCTCTGTTTGCTTCAAACTATTTTGAACAGCTTTGTGCATGGGCTGTGCAACTGATAAAACTGGGGAAAGCTTATGTGGATGAGCAGTCGCAGGAAGAAATCAGCAGGCAAAAAGGCGTTCCTACCCGTCCCGGAACGGAAAGTCCTTACCGTAACCGTCCGGCGGAAGAGAGCCTGATACTTTTCGAAAAGATGAAAAACGGTGAGGTGGCGGATGGTACCATGGTTTTACGCGCCAAAATCGATATGAGTTCACCCAATATGCACATGCGCGACCCCATTATGTACCGTGTTTTGCATGCCGAACATCACCGCACCGGAAACAAATGGAGCATTTACCCCATGTATGATTTTGCCCATGGGCAGTCCGATTATATTGAAGGTATTACCCATTCGCTTTGTACGTTGGAGTTTGAAATTCACCGCCCGCTTTACGATTGGTTTCTCGATCAGCTTGCCGAAGCAGGCCGTCCGCGCCCGCGGCAGATTGAATTTGCCCGGCTGAACCTGAGTTACACGGTTATGAGCAAGCGCAAACTACTGGAGATGGTGGAGAAAAACCTGGTTTCCGGCTGGGATGACCCGCGTATGCCAACCATTTCGGGCTTACGCCGCAGAGGTTATACACCCGAATCTATTCGCGAATTTGCCGACCGAATCGGCATTGCCAAACGCGACAATATGATTGATGTGGGACTTTTGGAATTCAGCGTGCGCGAACATCTGAACAAAATTGTACCGCGTGTTTTCGGCGTTTTGGAGCCGGTGAAGGTGATCATCACCAACTATCCGGAGGATAAAGTGGAAATGCTGGAGCTTATTAACAATCCGGAAGATGAAACGGCCGGAACGCGTCAGGTGCCTTTTTCCCGCGAGATTTACATCGAACGCAATGATTTTATGGAAGACCCGCCACGGAAATTCTTCCGCCTTGGCCCGGGACGTGAAGTACGTCTGAAAGGGGCTTACTTTGTGAAATGCGAGGATTATAAAAAAGACGAAAACGGCAACGTTACTGCGATTTATTGTACTTATGACCCTGAAACAAAAAGTGGTAGCGGTTCTCCGCGGAAAGTAAAAGGCACGCTGCACTGGGTTTCCATACAGCACGCTGTGAATGCAGAGGTGCGCCTTTACGACAGGCTTTTCCTCGACGAAGATCCGGCAGGTCACAAAGACCGCGATTTTAAAGAATTTCTGAACCCCGACTCGTTAAAGATTCTCCAAAACTGCAAGCTGGAACCTTCGCTGAAAAAAGTACAACCGGGAGAAAAATTCCAGTTTCAGCGGCTGGGATATTTCTGCTTGGACAAGGATAGCACAGCAGGACATTTTGTTTTTAACCGGACGGTTCCGTTGCGGGATAGCTGGAAGAAGAAGTAGCCTTTCATTTCAATTGCCTCTACATTCGGATGTGAACGCCCGAAGCAAAGTAGGGGGAATAAGAATTTAAAGTCCGTGGCCGAAAGGTCGGGATT
>CAZRAW010000149.1:0-1524 GCA_964598065.1 uncultured Lentimicrobiaceae bacterium | reverse complement strand
CGTTTCCGTTTTTCTTTATAAAAAGCCTTATCGGCGATGTAAAGCTTTTTATCGACTTCCACATACTTTTTACCCGCTTTGTCCTCAAACCAGACCGGCAGCATGATGGTCATTTCATTTTGCTTCGCTACAGTCTCTTTTATTTCGGCTATCAGTTCGTCGGTTATCAGAAACCGGGCACAGACACGTTTGCTGATGGGACGAAGAAATTTTATGGTAGCTGCTTTGTCCCAAACGACATAATCAGGGCCCAGTATTTTAATCAGTTGTATCATAAACATTGGATCCAGCGCGCTGTAAGAGCTGCCACCGAAAACGGTTCCCACGTAATTGCGGGTTTTTATCTTCAACTTTATGGAAACGTGAATCTCTTTCCAGTTACCGGCAATAAACCGGACTTTCCCTCCCGAACAATAGTAAGCCGGAAAAAGGTTAAACCCCAACCGGTAAAATCTTGTATAAAGACTTTCCGTATTGTCTGTTTGGAAACATTTCACAAGTCTGCTTTTTTTGATATTAAACCAGATAGATTTCCAACAATTTGGCTTTTCCTTCGGGTTTCAGTTCGATGTTGTGGAGAATATTAGGAATAACCACAGCGTCACCGAGGGCAATTTCTTCCTCCCCGTCTTTCCATTTCAAAACCGATTTTCCTTCGACACCCATGTAAATAACAAAAGAATCAAGCTCTTCAAAGTCCTTGCTGACAGGCCTGTCGTATTCTAACAGGTTTGTGGTAAACTGCGGGCAATGTATCAGTGGAACGGTCTTGTTTTTCTCCGGTTTATACCGGGTTTTGTAATCGTCTGCCACTTCAAAATCAATAGCATCCAAGGCTTCAATGGTATGCAGTTTCCGTTTCATTCCGCTGGTATCAATACGGTCCCAGTCGTAAATGCGATAGGTTGTATCGGAAGTCTGCTGAATTTCGGCCAGCAAAACACCGGGTCCAAGAGAATGAACACGTCCGGCAGGAATGAAAAACACATCGCCTTTTCTCACCTTTTCGAAATTGAGAATTTCTTTCAATCGGCTTTCATCCAAATATTTCTGATAAATTTCTTTGTTCACTTTTTTGCTAAACCCGCTAATGAGTTCCGACTCTTTTTCGGCTTCTATGATATACCACATTTCGGTCTTTCCGCGTCCTATTTTACGTTTAGCGGCCAGAGCATCATCCGGATGCACCTGGATGGAAAGCCAGTCGTTGGCATCGATGTATTTTATGAGCAGTGGAAACTCATCGCCAAACTTATCATACACATCATCACCCACCAGATCACCCATGTAAACGCTCACCAACTCATTGAGTTCGTTACCTGCGAGAAAGCCGTTTTTTACCAGCGTGGGATTTCCTTCCACGCCCGAAACCACCCAGGCTTCACCGCAGTTGGGCAGCTTTCCGTAATCCATTCCGAGGACATCTTTTATCTTATGCCCACCCCAGATTTTGTCTTTGAAAACGGGTTGAAATTTTATCGGATAAAGTGTGTTCATGGCTTTTTTTATTTTGAGCAAAATTAA
>CAZRAW010000148.1:0-5329 GCA_964598065.1 uncultured Lentimicrobiaceae bacterium | reverse complement strand
ATTTGCTCAGCATTTCATCAATAGCTTTGCAGGCACGGAACCCGTCGGCAATGGCCGAAATAGCATCGGCAGTACGGTTAACGGCATCGCCGCCGGCAAAGACTTTCGGGTCGCCGGTTTGTTGCTTTTCGTTGACAACAAATCTTCCTCTTTCGATTTTGATGGTTTCCTCAAATTCTTTTTCGAGGAAGCTATAATCACCCATTTGGCCAATGGCAGCCATAACCGAAGTAGCTTCAAGAATAGTATTGCTGCCTTCAATGGCTACCGGTTTGGGACGTCCGCCTTTCGGGTCGGGAACCATTTCGGCTTTCAGATATTCAATGGCTTTCACATGGCCTTTCTCATCTTTGTGCACTTTGATGGGAATACCTTGCGGGATAATATGGACGCCTTCGTCTTCAGCACCTTCAATTTCTTCCCGGTCGGCAGGCATATCTTGTACGCGACGACGATAGAGAATGGTAACGTCGGCGCCAAAACGGCGGCTTACACGGGCTGCGTCGATGGCTACGTTGCCACCACCCACAACGACAACTTTGTTACCGATATCCACTTTATCGCCGGAGTTAATCATATACAGATAACGGAAAGCCTGCATGGAACCTTCGGCATCTTCTCCATCAATTCCCAACGACCAGGCATCGGGGAAACCAACGCCCATAAATACGGCGTCGTAATGGTCATATATTTCTTTGAAAGAGATATCTTTTCCAACTTTGGTGTTAAAGTTAATTTTCACCCCAATACTTTGGATATAATCAATTTGTTTGTCCAGACTTTCGATAGGTAACCGGTATTTCGGAATGCCGTACATGGTAGCGCCACCCGCCTTTGCATTGGCTTCGTAAATGGTTACATCATAACCACGAAGCGCCAGATAATAAGCAGCGGTAAGGCCGGAAGGCCCTGCCCCGACAATTCCCACGGTTTTGCCATTGGCTTCTCTGATTTCGGGATTGACAATTTCGCGGGTAATATCAGCAGTGGTTGCCGTTTCGGTGGCATAACGTTTCAGCCAGCGAATAGCAATGGCCTCGCCACGTGTAGCGATGGCACAAACATCCTCACAGCGACGGGTACAAACCTTACCGCACATTTCGGGCAGGGGATTGTTGTCGTAAATAATACGAACAGCATCGGCATCGTTACCGGCAGCAATGGCGTTTATGTATTCGGGAATATGCATGTGCTCGGGGCAGACTTCGGTACAGAGTCCGCAACTTATACAGCGGCTGGCTTCGGCACGGGCTTCGGCTTCGTTATATCCCAACACTACTTCGGCAAAGCTCTTCACACGCTCTTTTCCTTCGAGTTCAGGCATAGGAACACGATTAAAGACGTTGAGTGATGTTTCTTCGGTGCTGAAGAACGAAATCTGTTTCTCCCCTTCCGGGTTGTCTTTTCCGGGAGTCCAGAGGAAACTGTCCGGGTCTTCGCTGACATATAAATAGTCTTTCGTCAGGCTCAGACTTCCTGTCGGACAGACTTCCACACACAAAGCACACCAGCAGCAGCGACCGTTGTCAATGCGCGGACGTAAACCCGAATCGCCCTTTTTACCTTCAATACCATCGATATGAATCATATCAATAGCAGCATTTTGGCAGATGGCGGCGCAGTTACCACAACCGATACATTCGTCCAAATCGTTGTAATGAAAACCACGATAACGATCGGCGGCTTCTTTCGATTCCTTTGGGTAGGAGATGGTGTGTGGTGTTTTGCCAAACTGCTTGAGTGCAGTTAAAGGTTTTAGCGTTCCGTTCAGATCAAAAAAGCTCATATCTTTTGTTCTTTGTCTTATTCTGTAAATTAACGTTCGATTTCCGGAGGACAGACTCCCAGACTATTCATAATGGCGGAAACGTCGGCTACATTTTCACCTGGTAAAAGGTTTTCGAGCAGGGTAATACCATGTACATAAGCAGCACCACGGAAATGCGTCCTGCGTGGTTGTGTACTGCCGTCGCTCACGATATACATCCCGACTTCGCCCCGGACAGATTCGGTACGCGCATAGGCGTCTCCTTTGGGAAGCGTCCACTTAAACGGATTCGGAATGCGGTTGTAGTATTCGCCGGAAGGCATTTTTTCTATCACCTGCCGGATAATACGAATGGATTGTCTGATTTCCTGACGGCGTACCAAAGCACGCGACCAGATATCACCCCCTTCGTGAGTTGGCACAATAAAATCAAGTTTATCATACACTTCGTAAGGATCGTCGATACGGATATCGCTTTTGATGCCACAGCCACGTAATACCGGTCCCACAACGCCCCATTCTACAGCTTTATCTTTGGGAATAACACCCACGCCTTGTGTTCTTTTCTGGAAGATAGTGTTCTCAAACATCAGGTCATCGTAATCTTTCAGTCTTTTTTCGAGATAGTCCATTGTACGAAGCACTTTATCGGCAAATCCTTCGGGGAGGTCACGACGAACCCCGCCCGGCCAAATGTACATATGATAAATACGACCGCCTGTCAGCTCCTCAAAAAGATCGAGAATGTAGTTCCGGTCGCCAACACTCCATTGCCCCATAGTATAAAGACCCAGCGAAGCATTCTGGCCGCCAAACCAAAGCATATAAGCTCCCATACGGGCCAGTTCAAGCATCAACACGCGGATATATTTTGCTCTTTCAGGAACTTCACGGCCCTCAAGCAACTCAACGGCACGGGCATAGGATTCTTCCACAGGGTCAGGTTCCGGAACACAAAAACGGCACAGCAGGGTAAAACTCTGAAGCCAGTTTCTATTTTCCTGTAGCTTTTCAAAAGCACGATGCAGGTAACCTACTTCGGTACGGGCTTTGACAATGGTGTCGCCTTCTACCTGCACTTTGACCATCATGTTTCCCGTAATACCCGGATGCTGGGGCCCTATATATAATGTTGTTGCTTTTTCTCTCATTTTATCTTGAGTATTTTTTTGCAAAATCAGGTATCTCTTCTCCATCACGGTTGGCAATAGTTTCGCGAACATCTTGTGCATCTTCACGTCCCGGACGTTGCCAGAAGGTTTTCTCTGCATAGGCAGCCGTATCAAAATCGCGGCGGAAGGGTGGCGGACCCTGCCAGTCTTCGAGGATAAATTCGTCGGGGGCTTTTAGGCCGGTAAACTGCACGCCAAACATCTCGCGCATTTCCCTTTCGTAAGTGTTGGCCTGACGCCAGATCATATCCACATTATCCATAACCGGATTGTCACGGTCGAGCCGGGTACGGACAAAGACTTTGATTTTATCGGCAGGCGACCAAAGTATAAATACCAATTCCAGTTCGCCTTCTTCTATCCAGTCAACACAAATAATATCCGAGAGATGGATGAATCCCATTTCATCTTTCAGGTAAAAGAGTATGGAAGGAATAGTTTCCTTTTTTACAACAAAGTCCAGTCGGTTATCTTTAAAGTCGTTTCTCTCTGCGGCATTTGCAAAATTGGCCTTAATACGTCTGATGATATTTTCTTTTAGTTCTTTCATTTTTTCAGTTTTTTACCAGTTGTAATCGGGCATAACCCAGTTTGGAATAATTTTCTTTTGGTTGGCACGGTACCACTCCAGATTTTCTTTATACTGTTGTGCTCCGGTGGCTCTGCCTGCTGCAATCCGTTTTTGCAATTGGGCAAAACCTGACAGAACAGCTTCAGGACGAGGCATACAACCGTTGATATACACATCCACCGGGAGATATTTGTCCAATACATTAATGGTATTATATGAATCGTAATACATACCGCCGTTGATGGTGCAGGAACCAAAACCAATCACATATTTAGGGTCTTGCATTTGTTCGTAAACCCGGATAACCCTTTTTATGGTTTTTACCGTAAGATAACCGGATATGAGCAACACATCAGCTTGCCGGGGTGTGGCAGCACCTCTCACGCCGAGACGTTCGGCATCGTAACGGGAAGTCATGGTAGGAGGAATTTCGATAGCACCGCAACCGGTACCGTAGGCTAACACCCAGATGGAATGTTTGCGTGCCCAGTTCTGAATAATATCAACTATCTTTTGAGAATTCTTATCGTTCATCATAACATTGTCCTTTTAAAAAATTACAGCTTGTAAAATGGCGAGGAGACCGAAAAAGGTTGGCCATCCCCAAAACCAGCGAATTG
Organism: uncultured Lentimicrobiaceae bacterium; assembly: GCA_964598065.1. Classification (GTDB taxonomy): domain Bacteria; phylum Bacteroidota; class Bacteroidia; order Bacteroidales; family F082; genus Sulfidibacterium. Next base: position 1,198 of record CAZRAW010000148.1, on the reverse strand, counting down.
ATTGTTCAGTGCGGTATCTTACGGATGTATTGGAATAAAGTACGGGAATCAGGTACAAAGCAAAGGTTTTAATGAGCAATATGATGATATTGTCAGCGCCGCCAAGGAACAGGTCCACATAGAGTGTCAGTTTGACAAATGCAAAGACAGAACCCGAAGACATCATGGTAAATAAATATTTTCCACCGTTTTCAGAGGCCGGCCCCGAGGCTAATTCCGCCGGAGCGATAACAACATCAAAAGGAGAATACCCAAACATCCCCAACATGGCCAGTATTGCTGCAATAAAAGCAAAGGGAGACGAAAACATCAGCCAGGTTCCGCTTTGGGCTTGTACCGCCATCAATCCGGTAATAGAGGTGGTGTGATATTGAATCATTAAAGCTACCAGCGCCATCACCCACGGAATCTCAAAACCAACCATCTGGCTCAGACCACGGGTAACACCAATGGCAGAGTTGGGGTTACCGGTTTGTCCGGCACCAAGCGCCATGCCCAACGGACCGAAAGTCATGATATAGAGGAGAAAAATTAAATCTCCCTGAAAGTTCAGGTTCGGAAACCATTGGTTACGGGTTAAAACCGGAACAATCATCAGCGTTACTACGGATGAAACCATCAGAAAAGCAGGTCCCAGGTGGTGCATGACCCCATGATGAATGGCTGATTTCTTAGATGCCAGTTTAAAGGCATCGATAAAATTCTGATAAAAAGGCGGGCCTTTCCGGTTTTGTATCCGGGCTGTTATCTTGCGGTTCAACCCGCCATAGGTCATCCCCACCACAAAAGCCAGCAAAAAAGTAACTACTGCACCTAAAATATTCATTAATACTACTTCCATTGATCTATTTTTTTAGAACAAGATGTTCTTAAATAACAACACAACTACTACAAAAACAATTACATATATGGCATAGGTTTGCCCGTTTCCGGTATAAACCCTTCGCATAAATTCAAACAACGATTCCAGACCATCTGCAAAACCGGTGTAATATTTATCGATTTGCCGGCGCATAGCCGGAGCCACTGCCCGCAGGAAAGGCTGCATAAATCCTGCCGAGAAAGTGAGATTTTCATCTTCTGCCGGCACTTCACCGGAGGTGCTAATATCCTTGGTGGTAACATACCGCGTAGTTTTGAATCCTTTCCAGGTAAGGAAAATACCAAAGAAAACAAAAACGGCAATGATGTAATAAAG
>CAZRAW010000147.1:0-5369 GCA_964598065.1 uncultured Lentimicrobiaceae bacterium | reverse complement strand
ATCTCTCCGGGTTTTTGGATAGTAATCTCTTCTGTTACACCACACCCACAAGTTGAACACATATTACATATATTTTAATTTACTACAATAGCTTTAACTCTCAATTCTTTTCCATGATAAATATCCTTGAAATGACTTTTGCACCTGGGACACGGATCAAAAATATTTTTTAGATCAAAATCATTACCGCAGTCTAAACATCTCGCTTTACCTTTAATAATATTAATTTTTTTCTCAGCATGTTCCAAAACAGTTCCACTTACCGCCAAAGGCCATGCAAAATTAAGCGATTCTATTTCAATGCCTGATAAAGTCCCTATTTCAAGTTCAATAAGTTCGATCTCAGATATATGATGCTTAACAGCTTCTTTTTCCGCTATATTCACAATCCCCATGGCTATTGATAGTTCGTGCATGTCTCGTTACATATATCAAAATGATATTGGATAATATTCAATTTAGTTAGATTTATACAAAAATAATAAAAAAGCACAACTACTTCAAATATTGTCATACCGTAATTTTTGTGCGCCCATGTTAACAAATTGTTAACAAAATAACAAGTTTTTTTACAAATTTTTTTTATTATCAAATTTTTTTTATATATTTGAGAGCACAATGTTAAATGAATAATTTCTATTTACTTGCATTACAGTATTTTACATTTTTTCGCACTAATAATGACATCTGGGATTATATTTAAAATGGGCTCAAATTTCTTACAATAAGCATATAATAATTCTAAATAAGCATCATTATGGAAAAACTACTATTAAGAAAAGAGGAAACCTATTATGAGAATATTAGAAGTAAAGGATATTCCCGAAGAGATTTCTTAAGATTCGTTACCTATATGACTGCATTTATGGGGTTAGAGTCGAGCATGGTGGGGCAGGTTGTAAAGGCAATGGAGACTAAAAAAAGAATCCCTGTTATTTGGGATCATTTTCAGGAATGCACAGGATGTACGGAATCGTTTATCCGTTCAAACCACCCGTTGGTTGCTGATTTAATTTTGGATAAGATATCTTTGGATTATACCGACACACTGATGGCTGCTTCGGGGTTCCAGGCTGAGGAAGCCAAACAGCAATCCATAAAAGAGAATTATGGTAAGTATGTGTTAGTGGTTGAAGGAGCGATACCAACAAAAGATGGTGGCGTATATTGTTCCATTGCAGGACGTTCGGCCATTGAAATACTTAAAGCCGATGCTGCAGGCGCCGCTGCCATTCTTTCTTTTGGCAGTTGTTCGTCTTGGGGTGGTATTCAGGCAGCTTCACCAAATCCTACAGGCGCCGTACCGGTAAATGTCCTTATTAAAAATAAACCGATTATCAGAGTACCCGGATGCCCGCCAATTTCAGAAGTGATGATAGGTGTTGTGATGCATTATGTTACTTTCGGAACTTTACCCGCATTGGATTCTATGGGGAGGCCAAAACAGTTTTATGGAAAGCGCGTACACGATACTTGTTACAGAAGAGCATATTTTGATGCAGGATTGTTTGCTGAAAGTTTTGACAGTCAGGAGGCTAAAGAAGGATACTGTTTATATAAATTAGGATGCAGAGGACCTCTTACTTACAATGCTTGTGCATCAATGAAGTGGAACAATGGCGTGAGTTATCCCATTGAATCAGGAAATCCCTGTATCGGTTGTAGCGACAATCATTTCTGGGATAATGATCCATTCACTAAAAGAGTGGAAAACGTTCCGGGCTTTGGAATAGAATCTACTGCAAATACAATTGGTAAAATTGTGTTGGGTGCAGCTATTGGTGGTACGGTAGTTCATGCTGTTGCAGCTAATATTGCTAAGAAAAAAGACCTCAGGTCCAGTTCAAAAAAAGGAAAAATTAATGAAAAAGATATTAAAGAATAAAATATTTTATCATGGCAAACAGAATAGTAATAGATCCGATAACGAGAATAGAAGGGCATCTGCGTATCGAAGCCGAAATCAAGAATGGCAAAGTTGTAAATGCTTATAGTTCCTCAACAATGGTAAGAGGACTGGAAATAATTGTTGAGGGAAGAGACCCGCGGGATTTATGGGCATTTGTACAACGTGCTTGTGGCGTATGTACAACGGTGCATGCCATTGCATCTCTGCGAGCGGTTGAAAATGCCTTGGGAATAGTTATACCTCCCAATGCTGAAATAGCCCGAAACCTGGTACTCGTAGCTCAGTATCTGCAAGATCATGTAGTGCATTTCTATCATTTGCATGCACTTGATTGGGTGGACGTTACCCGGGTTTTAGATGCTGATCCGAAAGCAACTTCCACCCTTGCTCAAAGTATTTCTAAATGGCCAAATAGTTCGCCGGGATATTTTTCAGATGTTAAGACGAGAATCAAAAAATTCATCAATAGTGGTCAGCTGGGAATTTTCGCTAATGGATATTGGGGAAACCCCGCAATGAAACTACCACCTGAAGTAAATTTACTGGCCGTAGCCCATTATCTTGAAGCTCTTGACTGGCAAAAAGATATCGTAAAAGTTCATACTATACTTGGTGGGAAAAATCCACATCCGCATTTCGTTGTAGGAGGTATGGGAAGTACTATTAACCTGAATGATGCAGGAGCCAGCCTGAATACGGATACACTGGATTATATAATCAAATTACTAAAAGGAGCGCATAAATTTGTAAACGAAGTTTATGTACCTGATTTACTGGCCATTGCTTCGTTCTATAAAAATTGGGGAAAAATCGGAATTTCCAAGTTCCGCAATTATATGGTTTATGGTGATTTGCCTACAGGTAGTTATAGCAATACAGCAAGTTTCAAAATGCCTCAGGGCGTTATATTAAATGGTGATTTAAGTACTGTACATCCGGTTGATTTGGAAAATACCGACGAAATAAAGGAGTTTGTAAACAATTCATGGTATGACTATTCGGTTGGAGATGATAAAGGTCTATCTCCGTGGAATGGGGAAACAAATATTCATTATACAGGACCTAAACCACCGTATAAACATTTGGACTTTGATAAAAAATACAGCTTTGTAAAAACACCTAGATGGAACGGAAAACCTATGGAAGTGGGGCCTTTGGCAAGAATGTTAGTAGGATATGCAAAAGGTGTTCCCGAATACAAAGAGGTGGTTAATTATGCACTTAAAAAATTAGATATTCCTGCCGGCGCTTTGTTCTCTACTCTCGGAAGAACAGCAGCAAGAGCATTAGAGACAAAATTAGTGGCTGATTGGGGTCTTGAGTTTTATGATCAGTTGATTCGTAATATCAAGAATGGTGATACTCAAATGGCAAATATGAAAAAATGGGAGCCTTCAACCTGGCCAAAAGAGGCTAAAGGAGTCGGTTATCTCGAAGCGCCACGGGGTAGTCTGGGACATTGGATTACTATTAAAAACCAAAAGACAGCGAGATATCAAATGGTTGTCCCGACTACATGGAATGCATCGCCGAGAGATCCGAAAGGCCAAAGGTCTGCTTATGAATCTGCATTAATCGGGACTCCGATTGCCGAGCCTGATAGTCCGTTAGAGATTCTGAGAACCATCCACTCCTTTGATCCGTGTTTGGCTTGTGCTGTTCATTTATATGATGAGCAGGGTAAACATATCAGCCAAATTCAAATCGGAGGTGCTTGCAGTATTTGATATTTAAATTATTTAAATTGATTAAAAATGGCAATGTTAACTTATAATTTTAAAAGAGTGTATGTCTGGGAAATTCCTGTCAGGATTTTTCACTGGCTTACGGTTCTTTCCATTACAATTCTCATAATTACAGGATTTATTATTGCAGACCCTCCTGCAATAAGTTCTAATGCAGAAGCTATCAATTCCTATTGGTTTGGTTATGTCAGAGCCATTCATATGATTACGGCTTATATCTTAATTGCTGCTGTTATAGTCAGAGTATATTGGGCGTTTGCAGGGAACCAGTTTGCAAACTGGAGGAACTATATCCCCTATACCAAAAAGGGTGTCAAAAATATACTGTATGTATTAAAAGTTGACATCTTTTTAATGCGTGATAAAGAACATAAATTGTCTAATATTAGTATCGGTCATAATTATGTTGCTTCATTTTCCTATTTTATTTTGTTTTTGATTTTTATTTTTCAGGCAATTACCGGTTTGGCTTTAATGTCGAATACTTCTGCCTGGTGGTTTCCCAACATGTTTCACTGGATTATCCCGCTCATGGGCGGAGAAATAGCCGTACGGTATTTCCATCATATTTTCATCTGGATTTTTCTCGCGTTTATTGTAATTCATGTTTACTTGGTGTTTTATCATGATTATGTAGAGGCAAGGGGTGAGGCATCGGCGATGATCAGCGGCTTTAAATTTATCAGATCCGAAAGAATAAAAGAGTCTGAAAAAGAAATTATTGAAAAAACCAAAAAGCAAATGTGGGAAGGTGACAAACCTAACCCGGACAAACCGGAAAAGACAAATTCAAAACCATAAAATTCAAATAAACTCCAATAATCAATATCAAACGCCGAACAATTGGATTTCCGTTTGAAAATTGGTTTTTTGAATTTGTTATTTATTTGATTTTTGTAAACTGTTATTTGCCTGCCTCGCCTCTTTGGCAAGGTGATCTCCTGCCAAAAAACAGACAAATATTAAGATTAAGAGCCTAATGCACAATATTGATAAAATGAGTATGATTTCAGATGATGTAATGGAGTTGCAGAAACTGTTCTATCAAACCCATAATTATCTCGATAGTGAAAAAAAAGACAGAATGCTGGTTCTCGGTATCGGCAATTATTTAATGGGAGATGAGGGCGTTGGCGTACATGCCATTCACGCACTTGGCAAAACAAAACTTCCTGAGTATGTTGATATTATAGATGGTGGAACCGGTAGTTTTGATTTAATGCCCATTCTGGCCCAATACCCTTTGGCGATTTTTATCGATGCCACTATGGATTCCAGATCGCCGGGCACCATTGATGTGATTTATCCTAAGTTTGCCAAAGATTTTCCAACCGTGCTTAGTGCTCACGACGTCGGGTTAAAAGATATGATTGATGCATTGGAATTTAAAGACGAACTTCCTGATATTATACTTATCACGGTATCAATAAAAGAAATGAATCCCATGAGTATTGAATTAACAGACCCCATAAAAAAAAGTGTTCCTAAAATAGTTGATAAAGTTTTGGATATCGTAGATAAAATTAATAGAATAAAAAAACATATATAGATTAACCGCTTTGTTCTTCTTCAAAAGCTTATTTATTTGTCCATAATGAATAAGCTCTTTTATCTTTTAAGCAACATTTATAAAAAAATCCTAAATTGAGAAAAAATATAAAAAGGTGAACTGTTTTCTGTCTTTAAGGGATTGTTATGAAATAACCTATCCGTTT
>CAZRAW010000146.1:0-5388 GCA_964598065.1 uncultured Lentimicrobiaceae bacterium | reverse complement strand
ATTGCCGGTTTTTTGAGCATCCTCCTAATTTAGAATCATTTTAATTTCGTATCTTTGTGCCGCTAAACAGACGTCAAATGAACGATTCCGTAAAGAATTATACCTCACTGAATTTAAAGAAGGAAGAAATATTAAATGATTATCGTATTGCCTGCGAAAGTCGTCAGGTTAGCTTGCTCGGAAGACGTGAGGTGCTCACCGGAAAAGCTAAATTTGGGATTTTTGGTGATGGAAAGGAAATTCCGCAACTCGCTATGGCCAAGATGTTTGAAGATGGTGATTGGCGTTCCGGTTACTATCGTGATCAGACCTTTATGTTTGCCGCCGGTATGATGACATTGGAGGAGTTTTTTGCACAACTTTACGGCGATACCGATTTGAAAGCCAATCCTGCCCACGGTGGCCGCCTTATGAACAATCATTTTGCAAGCAGAAGTCTTGATGAAAAGGGAGAATGGAAAGACCTTACTTCGCAAAAAAACAGTGCGCCCGACTCCTCTCCCACTGCGAGCCAAATGCCGCGTTTATTGGGACTGGCACTGGCATCAAAACTTTTTAAAAAGGAAAAATCGTTTCAGAAGCAGACAAAATTCAGTATAAAAGGCAGAGAAGTTGCCTTTGGAACCATTGGTGATGCCTCTACCTCCGAAGGTCATTTTTTTGAAGTTATGAATGCTGCGGGCGTACTGCAGGTTCCCATGGCTGTTTCCGTTTGGGACGACCAATGGGGTATTTCTGTTCCCAACAGTCTGCAAACTACAAAAGGAAGTATTTCAGAAATTCTTTCCGGATTCCAAAAAGAAAAAAACAGCAACGGATTTATTATTTTCAAAGCGCCGTGTTTTGATTATCCTAAACTCGTTGACATTTACAAAAAAGGTATCACTTTGTGCCGTAAAGAGCATATCCCGGTTCTTTTCCACATCACTGGCTGTACACAACCGCAGGGACACTCAACCTCCGGCTCGCACGAGCGGTATAAAACACCGCAACAACTGGATGAGGAAAATAACCGTGACGGAATTCTGCACATGCGCCGGTGGATACTCGAAAGCGGTATTACAACAGCCGGCGAACTAAATAAAATTGAAAAGCAGGCACAAACCCGTGCCAAAGAAGCCAAAAGAAATGCCTGGAAAAATTACATACAACCATTAAAACAAAAAAGAGACCAACTTCTGGAACTTATCGGCCATGATTGTCACTGTGCTGAAAAACAACGAATAGAGGTTATCTGCAACGACTTGGAACGGGTGGGTGATCCTAACCGGAAGGAAATTTACAGCACCGCCCGGCGAGCCATCCGGTATTTATGTGATTGTGTAGTAGATGGGAAATCGCTGAAAGATATTGTCAGAGACTGGCTTGTGAAAGAACTGGCCGATAGCAGAAACCGTTACAGCTCTCACTTGTACAGCGAGTCGGAGTGGTCGGCCATGAATATTAAGCCGGTGGTTCCTGTTTTTGATAAGGAAGAGTATGTTCCCGGCAGAGAAATACTGAGAGATAATTTCGATTACATTTTTGACCACAACCCGTTGGTAGTAGCCTTTGGTGAGGATGTGGGAAAAATTGGTGGTGTTAACCAGACTTACGAAGGACTTCAGGATAAATATGGAGAACACAGGATTTTTGATACGGGAATTCGCGAAGCCAGCATTATCGGCCAGGGACTGGGCATGGCACTTCGCGGTCTGCGACCCATTGCTGAGATTCAGTATTTCGACTATATCCTCTATGGTCTGCAGGTTATGAGCGATGACATTGCCACACTGCATTATCGCACCCGGGGCGGACAAAAAGCTCCGCTGATTATCAGTACGCGTGGGCACCGACTCGAAGGCATCTGGCATGCCGGCTCACCTTTGAGTATGGTTATCAATTCCATACGCGGTATCCATGTGGCCGTTCCCCGTAACATGACCCAGGCAGCAGGATTTTACAATACCTATCTCGCTTCCGACCAGCCGGTTTTAATTATTGAGCCGCTAAACGGTTACCGGTTGCACGAAAAGAAGCCCTCCAATATTGGCGAGTACCGCATTGCTCCGGGTGTTCCGGAAGTGTTACGCCATGGAAAGGATGTTACGCTGGTTACATACGGATCGAATGTTCACGTTGCTCAGGCTGCAACCAAACAGCTTGAAGAATTCGGTATCGATGTGGAACTTATTGATGTCCAGACTCTAATACCATTTGATATTCATGGCGTTATTCTTTTGTCACTGAAAAAGACCAATAAGATCATCTTTTTTGATGAAGATGTTCCCGGCGGGGCAACCGCCTACATGATGCAAAAAGTAATTGAAGAGCAAAGAGGTTTCTATTTTCTTGATATGAAACCCCGATCGATTACAGCCAAAGCACACCGGGCAGCCTATAGTACGGATGGCGATTATTTCTCTAATCCTAATGCAGAGGATGCTTTTGAGGCAACCTACGACATGATGCATCAATACGATCCGCAAACATATCCTGATATTTTTTAAGAATCAGCTATTTACTTTGAAAAATGCACTTATTTTTGCCGGAAATTTTGAATCATATTGAAAGATGACTAACTCACAGAAACAGAGGCCAAAAGAGGAAACTGAGAACAATGTACCCATGCGTATGGATAATCAGGAACTCAGTTTTCCCGTTACTTTCAGGCTAAAAGTGATTTTAACAACCTCACTAAAAAATACTGAAAACAAAGAACAACTCATCAATATTTTTAATACTCTGAATATCGGGTATTTGTATTATGGTAAAAACAGAAGCAGGAATGGTTCCTACGTCAGCTTCACCTATGAGGTAACTTTGAATGACAGGCAGACCATGAACCGGCTATATGCGCTGCTAAAAGAAATAGAGAATCTAAAATTTGCATTATAAATGATTATTAAACTACTCGCTGTGGCTTTCAGAGGAAGCATAGGATTCGTTTTAAGGGAACGGATTGAACCGAGATACTACGGCAATTTCCCATGGGCGATACTTACTGTGAATTTACTCTTTATTGATTTTTTGTGGGGATATTTTGCCCGTACTTCTGTCTCTCCGGGCATACTAAATCAATTTAATTTCAGCTTCACCCCTCCCCTGTCATGCACAACTTAGAACCGTTTTACAACTGGCGCGAACTGTATGTCGCTTCCGAAGATGAACGCTCTCCCTTTTTTGGCCGGCAAAATAGTGAGATTTGGTACGAACATGTTATTTACAACCATTATATTCATCCCCAATGGGATTATTTCGGCTCGCAGACACTCTATTTGAAACTGTTATTTGTCCAGTATCAACAGCAATATTGCATTATTGAGTTGTTTGGCGAATGGAATGATGTATTATACAATGACATTATGTTTCTCTATCGTAATGTCATTGAAGAACTTATGGAACAAGGAATAAAATATTTTATTCTTATCGGTGAAAATGTATTTGATTTTCATTCGGATACAGATGATTATTTTGCAGAATGGTTTGATAATCTTGATGATGGCTGGATTATCGGGATTAATTTCCGCCATCATGTAAAGCAGGAATTTAAAGAAGCCAACATTGACCAATACCTGATTTTCGGAGGAGAGTTTGACGAATTGCCGTGGCGCAGCCTGTTTCCCGAACAGCTTTATGGCAGGCTGAACGACTGGGTTACAAAACAGCTCTGGTAAAATCACTTCTGCAATAATAAAAAGGTCATCCACCCCGGCAGGATGACCTTTTTATTATAAAGCACGTAGCACTATCGTTTCATAAACTTCTTTACCACCGTATTTTGAGCATCGCGAATGCTAATGAAATACAGGTTCGAAGGTTCATTACTGATATCTACGTACAGCGTCTGGTTCGTGGTGACATTACTAAAGGCACGTTCGTAAACCACACGTCCGGTAATATCCATAATACGAACTCTGACTTCGCCTTTGATAGCATTGTTCAGACTTATATGAAATTGGCCGTTACCCGGATTAGGATAAAGTTTAATCTGGCTGGCCAGGCTAATATTACTGATTCCGGTAGTATCACCCTGAGGGGTAGGTTTTCCAAGGTTAGTGAAATAGTTTTTAGGTTTAACAATCCATTGTGAGTTCGTGCTATCGCTTCCGGCAGAAGTCCCCCAATCGGTTGTCCCCATCTTAACATTAGCCTTTCTGAGCAAGGTGTGGTCTTTTGTTGCGGCGGTTACACCTGCAACATCCCAGCCGGTTCCCGGATTTACTCCGCCCTGTCCTATCTCGTCTATCCACGCCCAATCGCTGTTACTTAACTTTCGAATTAATACACGGGCATCATTTCCGTTGAAAGCGCAGACATATCCACCTTCGTTGTATTTTAGCGTATCATTGGCAACAGCAAGAACTGCCGAAACAGCGCCTGAATTAGCCAATACAAATACCTTACCCGAAGCCAATTGAGCACCTTTCGGGAAGTAGTACAAATCTGCAGAATCCATTTTGAAACTATTGCCGTTATAATTGCTTGCAATCATGTAGTTATCAAGACTTACCGTATGATCAGTAGGGTTGTAAATTTCCAGGGCTTTATTGTTGCTCGATCCTTCAACATATTCGGAGAAATAAAGGGTTGCGGTGGCAACAGTAAACGACCAGCTTTTCCCGGATAATCCGGCAAATTTATTTCCACTCGGGTCTTTAACCAAACCGGCATCCATTTCTATATAATATGATTGACCCGATACCAGTTGTGGATTTGGAATAAAATAAAAGTTATCCCCCTGAAAATTAAGCTTGGAAGCACCAATGTCCTCCACCTCTGTCCCATCCGATTTCATGATATGAAGTTGCCCTGTTCCCACAACAATATCCTCTGAAAAAACAACACTAATAGGAGCACTGGCGGGAAAATCCGAAGATCCCGGATTCGGAGTCAGACCTCTTACCGTTGGCGGAATGGTATCTTTTAGATAAATGGGTTGAACGACAGTATAGAAAGTAGTGTCAGCTGCATCAAAGAGGTAGAATGCCAAAGTATCTGCCGATGCATCCGGTGGAATACGAAGCCCGAAATATCCCTGAGAAGCAAGAACAGGAGCTAATACAGAATTGTCGGAACCCGGATTTCCTTTCACGGTCAGGAAAAAATATCCATTATCATGTTTGCCTTTTGCAGCAATCAAAACACTGTCAACATTCTCAGAAGTCCACCTAAACACAACGGAATCGCCATCATAATAAGTGTCTCCGGGCTTAGGGTTGGTCCACGTAAGTTGCCTGGCGTCCTTTACGGTTGCCGATAAGCTTTTCGCTTTGCCGTTTAGAAGCATGTTATGGGCAAAACCCGTCTGCGAATAAACAAGTATTGCAACAATACTAACTAAACTAATAAGTAATTTTCTTTTCATAATAAAAAATTTAATGGTTAATAATCGTATTGTTAGTTCAT
>CAZRAW010000145.1:0-5433 GCA_964598065.1 uncultured Lentimicrobiaceae bacterium | reverse complement strand
TCGGTCTCCTGACTTCTCCCAAAGATTTGCCCTTGATGCTGCAAAAGCAATTTATTCACTAAAATGCTAATCACTAATTGGCAAAGTGGCTGAGAAACCAAGACCTTTTTAAACCTGACTCACCAATCTTTTATTTACATTTGCCACCAATCATGAGTACCATAGGGCTTTTATCCGATACACACGGGTTTTTTCATCCCCGGATTCCGGAATTTTTTTCCGGTTGTGATGAGATATGGCATGCAGGTGATATTGGTAGTGTGGAGGTAATTAAACGGCTGGAGGCTATTGCAACGGTTCGCGCGGTTTACGGAAACATCGATGGCGGTGAGTTGCGTAAAGATTTTCCGGAAGTTGCATTTTTTACAGTGGAAGGGCTGAAAGTTCTGATGATACATATTGGCGGTTATCCCGGACGTTACACCTCGCAAGCGAGAGAATTGATACTAAAATACCGTCCCGGACTTTTTATTTCGGGACATTCGCATATTTTAAAGGTCATCCCCGACAATAAATACGGACTTTTGCACATCAATCCGGGTGCTGCCGGTCATTCCGGAATTCACAGGAGTATAACAATGGTTCGTTTTGCCATCGAAAAAGCACGGCCAAAAGATTTGGAGATACTGGATATAGACAGGCACAAGAAGATTTAACAGCTATCGCAACCTGTCGGCGCTGCGTATCAGTTTTTCGTCCTGTAATACGCCACGGTATGCCAGCACCAGAAAAACCAGGCTAATCAATGGCATGAAAACGGCGGTTTTGTATTCGGCGGTTCCTCCGGTAAGTTTTTGCAGAAAATCCACATAATACAAAAAGAAAAGTCCGATGAACGCCACTTCCACAAGGATACATACTTTAATGATTTGCATTTGGACTTTCCGGTTTTTGTAAAAGAAGATGGTAATTAGTGAAAACAGCATCACAAAACCTGTGGCCGAAAGCAGCGGCAGACTGAAATAGCCGTTTTGGTTAAAGGTGGAACCGGGGACGAGACTATTGGCTTTCTCAACGAAGAGGATGACCGAATCTTTGGCGCCGATAAAGCTGGCCAACGGGAAGAAAAAGCTGATGACCGAAGCTATGACGACCAGCAATAGAAAAATGGTTTGTTTACGTTGAATCATGTTCTTTTCAATTTGAAACTGTGGAGCAAAATTAAGCATAAACGCTCATTTTTCCTGCCGGTTTTTGAAGAATTTGTTTGGGAGACTTTTCGTGCTGTTAATTTTTTGTAGTTAGTTCTTCGGGAGGGGAGGCTCGAAGCGGAAGCGCAAAGGTCATCGAGATTCTCACGGTGCTCCTGTTATTAAAAGAGGTTTACTGTCTCACGCCTCAAATCTCCAGAAACTCCTTAATCCGTCCGAGGAAATATTTTTTCCAGCCTTCTGTTATCTCATCATAAGCCTCATCGGGGATGTTGGTATGATGTAGTTCCAGCGAAACTTTCGCTTTGTCCGGATGAATTTTGAAAGTAACGATGGAGGGTTCTTCCTGGTTGCCGAAATACCACTGTTGCACCACTTTTTTGTTGGGCTCCAGTTCCAGAATTTTGCCGGTTATATCACCCTCGAACATATCAAACTCCGTTCCTTCTTTGGCCTCCATTTTCGCCGGCATATCCGACCAAAGCTCAATGGTAAACGGATTGGTAAGGCAGGCATACACATCCTCCGGCTCCGCATGAATGCTGATGTATTGTTTGTAATCGTTCACTTTAAATTCCTTTTAATGTAGGAAGAGTAGTCTTTCAGAATGGGTTGATAATCCGTATTGTACAACTCGGAGGTAATCAAAAAATCGGCTGTGGAGCGGTTGTTTGCCGTGGGTACGTTGTACATCACAGCGATGCGCAGCAAGGCTTGCACGTCCACATCGTGCGGTTGCGGTTCCATAGGATCCCACAGGAAAATGAGCATATCGATTTTCCCTTCGGCAATCATGGCGCCGAGTTGCTGGTCGCCGCCGAGAGGACCTGATTTCAGAAGCTCGATAGCTTTTATCTTTTTCCCCCCGAGATGTCTTTCAAGCACCTTCTTTACCAGTTGGCCGGTGGTTCCGGTGCAAACCAGCTTTTTGTCCATTAATCGTTTATAATTATACTCAACCCACTCCATCAAATCCTGTTTCCGGTTGTCGTGGGCCACAAGGGCTACGGTATTCATCATGGTTTTAATTTTAAATAATTGATAACCAAATAATAATCTGTTTATTCATTTTTTTACAAAGGAAATCATTTTTTGGATTTTCACAGCAGGTGGAGGCTTATTTTTTTTTGTTAAACTCCCGTTTTGAGTCCCCTCGCTCAAAGTTGTCCAATCCAACCCCGTCATGGCGATGAGCTTAGTGCCGCCTGCAAATGGCTCAGAATTAAACTTTCTCTCATTAGCTCAACCTTGCACCCAACGTAAAAAGCATGACGATAAAAGATATAGAACCGGAAAATATTTTTATCTTTGGATAATCCGGAAAAAAGCATGTTATGTATGAAGATTTAAAACAATTTGTTACACAATTTGCCAACCTTAGTCAGGAGGAATGGGAAGCTGTAAAGCCTTTTATCAAAGTCAGAAAGCTCAAAAAAAACGAATATTTTATCAGGGAAGGAGAGATAGCCCGTTACATTTCTTTTACACAGGAAGGTTATTTGCGCGTGTTGTATAACCACGATGGCGATGAAATTACCCGCGACATTTCGCCGCTGCATACTTTCGTTACGGCACTTCCAAGTTATGTCTCGCAGACGCCTTCTTTCGAAATCATCCAGGCCATAACCGATTGTGAGCTGTTTGTTATCTACCGCGATAACCTCGAGGCTTTATACGATCGGTACAACAACTGGCAGCGTGTGGGCCGCCGGGTGATGGAGGAGATGTTTGTGCAGACACAAAGCCGGATTTACGCATTCATCACCCAGCCGGCAGAAGTAAGATATAAGGAGATGATGAAACAGTTTCCCGATATCTTCCAGCATGTTCCTTTGCAATACATTGCTTCCTATCTAGGCATTACTTCCCAGTCGCTTAGCCGCTTACGGCGGACAATGCAGTTTGAGTGAATGGTAAACAGATTTTTGGAAGACGAAAGTCGGAAGATTATTCGAGCTATTCGCTTAATTCGTTGATAAAAAATAGCTTATGGAAGATGTAAATGTGAGATCAACTGGTGAGAGGCCCGTTTGTACAGGGTTGGGAGTTCTTTGGGAGCTTGAAGCGGGGATTGGGGGCATTGTTGTACTTGTGTTATATCTTCCGTTTATTAGGGTTTTGTCTATTTGAAAAGAATGAAAGTATTTCAACTTTATTATCTTCCTTTTCTCTGTAATATAATGTATTTAGGCTCTTTATGACAACCTTTCTGATGTTCAATTTTTCTGATACGGGAAACAGTCCCGGATTATTAGAAATTAAATGTACTGTTCTGTCAATCTCAGCCGAAAGGCTCCTCAACTCTTTCTCTGTCCAATTATCTTCAAGATATTTATATGTCGCTCTTAATTCAGCTAAGGCATTGTCCGTCCACTCACAATTTTACAACCACTTTTCATAAACTTTACGCGCTTCGGAATGAGAATTTAGTTTTCCATCTTCTGCATCAGAAATACCTTTTTCTATCGATGATTTTTCTGCATCAGATATTTCATTCCACCAATCTTTTGTCTGGCTTTTACGCAAATCAAGAATTTTTTGAATTAAATACTTGTCATCCAAGGTGGTTAACCATTGAATTAATTCAATCTTCATGTTTTGAATATTCATTTCCATGTTACAAAGTTAACAATTTTTTCAACGCCTTTATTTTAAGTTGGCTAAATATTATTTTGAGATGTAAAACAAACGATGAAAACAGAATAACGTTATTAGAATGCCTCCCAACTCCGGGAAAATGTGTGATTTTCTTTTCAGTTCAGAAGCCCCCAAAAAAACAGAACCTCATAGTGAACATCTTTTCTCTATCTTCATTTTTTACCAAATGTTAAAAAAAATTTGCTAATTGTTTCCAACCTTTGTACTTTAAAATGGGCAAAATCATGAAGCGATATATCAACAGGCATAAAACCGGAACATTTGACCTCATCATTATCGGGGGTGGCATCACCGGCGCGGCACTGGCTTACGAAGCCGGTACAAGGGGCATGAAAGTGGCTTTGTTTGAGAAAGGTGACTTCGGCGCCGCCACCTCTTCGGCCACTTCCAAGCTTATCCACGGCGGACTGCGATATCTGAAAAATCTTGAATTCGGACTGGTGCGTGAGTCGTTAAGAGAGCGAAGAATCCTGAGTAATATTGCCCCCAACTTTGTCTATCCCATCCCTTTTATGATACCCTCGTACCGGAAGTTCAAGAACCGTAAATGGATGCTGCTCATCGCAATGGGTTTGTACGACATGCTCTCTTATGACAAGGGCCATACCTCGGATCCGACCAAAAGTCTTCCGCATTTTAAATCGTACTCCCGAAGCCGGACGCTGGCGCTGGAACATTGTGTAAAACCGCAAGGACTAACCGGCTCAACGGTTTATTACGATTGTCAGAATATTTTTCCCGAAAGGCTGACCCTTGCTTTTTTGAAATCTGCCGAAACTTATGGCGCCCGTCTGTCCAATTATGCGCAGGTGGTTTCCTTTATCAGGAAAGAGAATCGCGTAGAAGGCGTTTTGGTAAAGGATTTGACAACCGGCGAAGAGGGGCGTTTTACCGCTCCGGTAACGGTGAATTGTGCCGGACCATGGGCCGATATTGTCATAAAATCGGCCACTACCGGCAACACAAAACACAATATCCGGCGCTCCGAAGGCATTCATATCGTTACCCGCAAAATATGTGAAGACCATGCCGTTACGGTGATGACCAAACAAGACCGCCACATCATGGTGATGCCTTGGCGCGGCCACAGCCTTATCGGAACCACCGACAAAGAGTATTTCGGCAACCCCGACGATTACAAAGTGTCCAAAACAAGCATCATGGGATTGCTCGAAGAGGTGAACGAAAACTTCAGTGGAGCGGAACTAAAATATGAGGATGTCCTGTTTTTTTACGGAGGTCTGCGTCCGCTTGCCGATACCGACACGGAAAATTCTTATGAATCGTCCCGAAAATATGAAATTTTTGATAATGCCGATGAAGGTTTGGATGGTCTGTTAACCGTTGAAGGCGGAAAATATACCACCAGCCGGCAACTGGCAGTGGATGTGCTGAAAAAGATTCAGCGAAAGTTAGAGATAAAACTTCCGGAAGAAATCAGTCATAACCGTCCGCTTTACGGAGGTAACATAAAAAATATGACAGAGTTTCTGCATAAGCTGCAATTGGAACATCCCGATTTTACAAAGGAAACCATCTATTATCTCGGCAAAAATTACGGCACGGAATGTCATGCGGTTTTCCAACTGGCACGTAAAAACACTAAATTAGCGGAAGTTTTGAA
>CAZRAW010000144.1:0-5436 GCA_964598065.1 uncultured Lentimicrobiaceae bacterium | reverse complement strand
AACAATATTTTAGGCACTTTCAATCACATCCAGTGTTTTTTCTTGAAATAGACCACCATACCCACGCCGAGGCTAACCATAAGTGTCAGCAGAATCCAAAATGCAGTCCGCTCTTCCTGAAGGGGAAGTGTAACATTCATTCCGTAAAGACCGGTGAGAAAAGTCAGTGGCAGCACAATGGATGAAATCAGGGTGAGAATTTTCATTATCTCGTTGGTTTTGTTGGTCTGCATGGAGTCGAAGGTGGTGGACAATCCCTCAATCAGCTCGCCGTAATCTTCCGTCATATCCCAGATTTTGTTGTAGTAGTCAAGGATATTTCCCCAATAATCTTCCATGTTGTCGGCGAAACCCTCAATACTTCCCGACTCGAATTTATTAAAAACCCGTAACTGCGGTTTAAACATGGTATTGAGTACAATAATATTTTTCCGTGTCGCCGAAAGGCGTTCAATAATGGTTTCGGCACGTGAATTGAAAAGCTCGCGGTTGATCAGCTCCAGTTCCAGTCCCACCTTACGAAGCAGATAAACAGCTTGTGTCATCAGATGCTCCATAACAGTATAAAGCAGGGCATCGGAGGTGGCAATTTCGAAATCTTCTCCGTTTTTTTCCTGTTTTTCCGCTTCATCAAAAAGATTATCAACTACCCAATGGGTTTTGCCCACAGTTATAAAGTAATCTTCACCCCAGAAAATTTTCACCTCTTTTGGTTTTACAAAACGGTTTTGTTTGTCAAAATTAGGGAAGTTCAGGATGAGGAAATAGTAATCATCGTAAACGTCAATTTTCGGACGTTGGCTGGTTTGCCGGCAGTCTTCGATATCCAGTGCATGAAAGTGAAAAGTATTTTCCAAAAATTCAAAATCCTGTTCGGAAGGCCTCGCAACATGGTGCCATTTCAACCGTCCACCTAATTTTACCGTTTCTATCATAGGCTTTACCTCCCGTTGTTTGGTAAGAAATAATCCGTTGTTTATTTTTCTCCTGCCAAAAATAGACAAATAAATCAAAACAGAAGCCGCATCCCTGCTTTGAGCGTCCACGTTCAAAATAAGCCCACACCCGAAGCATTACCAAAAACCAATTACTTCTTTGCCAGCTTTTTCCAATGAAAAGTTTTGATAAGATGACGAATATCATCTTTTATGAATTGAATCACGGGTTCCAGCGAGTCGTTGTTGGGAACCACATAAAAATAGAGCGAGCCGCGCAAAAAGTTACGGCTACTGTCGGTAAGGATAAACTGATACGGCGAGGCCACTCCATTTCCTTCGATGTCGTAAGTCATACCATAAAGTTTCCGCTGCGGGTCGACAATAAGGCTGTCGTTGATGGCACTGGCTTCCGGGATGTGTTTTACTACCATTTTGCGCGAATCTTCAAGATATTTCCTAAGATTGTGGTTGATAACCTTATAGCTAATATGCAGGGTAGCTTTGAACTGAGGATAACGAATGTCTATCCAATATTTTTGTTGTGGAGATCTGGGATCATCGGTAATACGGGCATACGTAGGATAATCAAAACGGTACGGGAAAGTACTGTCGAACCGACGATATTGGTGTTGAGGCAGGTCGATACGGAAATAGCCGAGCGGTTTGGGTGTGTACTGGTTGTTACAGGAAGAGGCAAAAAAAAGCAGAGGCAGCAGCACAAAAATCCAAAAAATCTTTTTATTCATTTTTTTCCTTCTCGTTGAGTGTAATTTTTATCTTATTAATTTTTCGCACATCGGCATCTACAATCTCAAACGTAAACTGACGGTATTTTATTTTCTCTCCTTTTTCGGGAATTTTACCTTCCAGCTCCAGAACCAAACCTCCCAGCGAATCTGACTCACCACTGTCGTTGTCAAAAGTGTCATCATCAATTTCCAGAATCTTACACAGGTCGTTCAGCAGCGTTTTAGCATCGAAAAGATAGGTATAAGCGTTCAGTTTTTTGTAATGAAATGCCTCATTCTCCACATCAAATTCATCACTTATTTCTCCCACAATCTCTTCCAGAATATCCTCCAATGTAATGATTCCGGATGTGCCGCCATACTCATCCACCACAATGGCCATGTGGATTTTCTTTTCGCGGAACTCCTGCAACAAATCGTTGATTTTTTTGTTTTCAGGCACAAAAAAGGCGGGTCGTATCAGCGGTTTCCAGTCCAGTTCTTCCTGCTTTTCAATCAGTGGCAGAAGGTCTTTAATATACAGCAACCCTTCCACATGGTCCAGGTTTTCTTTGTAAACCGGAATACGTGAGTACCCCGATTCGGTTACAATCTGTATAACTTCGTGGAAAAGCATTTCGGTGTCAACCGCGGTAACATCCACCCGCGAGCGCATTACTTCGCTGGCTTCCTTTTCGCCAAAGGTAGCAATACCTTTCAAAATCTTTTTCTCTTCTTCCGGAGTGGAGTCATCTACGGTCATGTCGATGGCATCGGAGAGCTCGCTCATGCTTACAGAGGCTTTCTTCGCCACCATCCGTTTGTCGATAACAGCAGTGGATTTAACGAGAATCATGCTTAGCGGTTTGAAAAGCCACATCAAAGCGGCAATGGTATCTACCATAAAAAGCGAAAAAGCAACCGGTTTTTTGTTGGCATAGATCTTGGGAAGAATCTCGCCGAAAATCAGCAGAAGCGAGGTAACAATTACAATTTGTATCAAGAAAGTAAGTGCGGGATGACTCTTCAGGTTAAACATCAACGTTGTAAGGTAAGTAGAGATAATTACAATTCCCACATTGATAAAATTATTGGAAATCAATATGGTAGCGAGTAATTCTTTAGGTTTGTTACGCAATGAAATTACCTTTTTGCCTCTTTTACCATGATTTTTCTTCAGTTTATTCAGGTCAGCCGGCTGAAGCGAAAAAAATGCTGTCTCCGAACCGGAAATCAGTCCTGAAACTATAAGCATTACGATGAGTATGGCTATGGTAATGAACGCTGCAGGCGGGAAGCCCTTATAAAAGTTACTGAGCATTACATGCAACAGGTGAGGATCAGGATCTAAAGCAATCTCTTCCAAAACAATGGATTTCGTTCAACAATATGTGGCAAAAGTAAAAAGAATTGTTTTACGAATGCACAGGTCTGTTTCCTGAACCGCTAAAACGGCAAATCATCTTCTGTTGTACCAGCAACTGTTTCGGGCGGGTCTTCCACGGAATTTTGCTCCTGTGCCGGCGGCGGCGGAGTGCTCCCGCTTCCATAAGAACCGCTATCGACAGATTTACGCAGCAGAATGTTGATTTTGTCAGCTATGATTTCTGTAAAATAGCGTACATTCTGTTCCTTGTCGGTGTATTTCCTGGTTTTTATTTTCCCTTCCACATACACCATATCGCCTTTGGCAAAAGCCTTTTCGGCAAGGTAGCCGTATCCGGCTATGTTATGCCATTCGGTTTGCTCAATCCAATCGCCTTTATCCTTATCACGGTATCTTTCAGAAGTAGCCAGCGTGAAACTAATTTTTTTGTTTCCGTTATCAAACACATAAGTATCGGGGTCTTTTCCAATACGTCCAATGAGCATTACTTTGTTTAATCCAGCCATAATATTTTATTTAATGATGTTTTTATCCTGTAAATAACGGGCAATGAGCCGCAGAACAGGAAAATTTATTATTTGTTTTTGGTGAACCAAAGATAGTGAATTTTTTGTCTTATTGTTTAAAGGAGTCTTTAAAAAAACCGAAATAAAACAGGACGAAATTTTTAAATGAGTGAATTGTTGCCGGTAAACGGTCGAAGACGCCCCGATGGTAAACGGAAGCTTCGACCAGCGAAAGAACATAGGGCCAGTGATAATAGCTCAATCCCTGATTTACCCGTGTTTGCCGTAAAATAATTTCGGATAACCATATTTTGTATGGGTTGTGAATGTCTCGCCAGAGTAAATGTCGCTTGTTTTGGACATACCAGATCGTTAATTTTTCTCCAAAATCTCTGTTCATAAACCTAAATGTGTTAAAAAAGAACTCATTAGAATAAAATTTTTTGATTTTTTAATACAATTGATACAAATTCTTCTTATTTTTGTCGCCCAAATTAGTAAACTAATTTTAAACATTTTAAAAACATACAGAAATGACAAAAGCAGAAATCGTAGCAGACATTGCTAACAAAACAGGAATTGAGAAAGTAGCCGTACAGGCTGTAGTTGAATCTTTCATGGATAGCCTGAAAGAAACCATGGTAAATGGTGAAAACGTTTACTTAAGAGGCTTTGGCAGCTTTATCATCAAAGAGAGGGCAGAAAAAACCGGTCGTAACATTTCAAAGAACACCACGATTGTTATCCCCGCACATAAGATTCCTGCTTTCAAGCCTGCAAAATCGTTTGTGAACGAAGTTAAAAGCAACGTAAAATAAATTCATTTAAATTTTTATCACTATGCCAAACGGAAAAAAGAGGAAAAGACATAAGATGGCGACACACAAACGCAAAAAACGTTTGAGGAAGAACAGGCATAAGAAGAAATAATTATTTCTTAATATGAAATAGCCGGCTTTATGCATGGTTATAAAGGCGGCTATTGTTTTTTTTATTCCACACCTTAATGTGGCTTAATTTTTCTATTTATCCCTCCAAAATTTAAGCTACAAGTAAATTTTAAAAATATAAGTAAATCAATATTAAAAAGTGAACAAAGAATTAATTATCGATTCAAATGTTACAGAGGTTAATATTGCGCTACTTGAGGATAAACATCTGGTTGAATTACATAAAGAACAAAACAACAACAATTTCTCTGTAGGCGATGTGTTTCTCGGAAAGGTGCATAAAATTATGCCCGGTCTGAATGCCGCTTTTGTGAAAGTCGGTTACGAAAAAGATGCTTTTTTGCATTACCTCGATCTGGGACCGCAGATTCGCACCATGAACAACTACACGAGATTGTTACAGCAGGGAAGAGGAGAGAGAATTTCTTATGCAAAGTTTAAACCGGAACCGGATATTGAAAAAAGCGGTAAAATCACCAAAATTCTCAGCCCCGGGCAGGAGATACTGGTTCAGATAGCCAAAGAACCTATTTCTACCAAAGGGCCGCGAATTTCCACGGAAATTTCCTTTCCGGGAAGATTTCTGGTGCTACTACCTTTTTCAAATAAAATATCTATTTCACAAAAGATCAAAAGTAAAGAAGAGAGAGGAAGGCTTAAACGCCTGATACTAAGTATTAGACCGGAGAATTACGGCGTAATTATCCGCACAGTGGCCGAAAATAAGAAAGTGGCTGAACTGGATACCGACCTTCGCAATCTAATTGAGAAATGGGAAAGAATATCCGCCAAATTACCTAACCTCAAGGCACCGCAGAAAGTTTTAAAAGAACTGGGTCGTACCTCAACAATTTTAAGGGATCTCCTTAATGAATCGTTCAACAACATTTATATCAACGACCCCGTATTGTATGATGAAATAAAAAC
>CAZRAW010000143.1:0-5456 GCA_964598065.1 uncultured Lentimicrobiaceae bacterium | reverse complement strand
CTTTGATTCCCCGAATATGATCGACCATAAGTTTCATACCCAAACCGATATGCGGTATTTTTTGTGCTTCATCAATGGCGATCAGCTCATAACCTTCGCAGAAAGCGGAAATTTCTTTTAAAGATCGGGAGCCGATCGTCTGATGAATGGTTATGTCGTCACCGGTTACTTTTTTGACCTTCAAACCAGAAGCTGACAGATAATCTTCCATTAACGTGGTTTTCCCCACCTGACGCGGTCCAAAAATGATCAGCACTTTGTTCGGTTTAAGATAGAAGCCAAGATCCTGATATCTGCGATAGATTTTCATTTTTTTTTGATGACAAATTTAAAGTATTTAGACTTAAATTCCAAGAAATATCGTTATTTTTTGGAGTCTAAGTCCAAGAAATCAATAAAGTTTTGGGAGGCTCCTGTTATTTCGATATGAATTATCCCTTGCAAAGAGCCCGGGACAAGATAAAACCGAAACTTATCAAACCGGTATTTTCCTTCTTTAGAATTGCTTTAGATTTCCACTCTATTTTTGTCGCAAAAAATGAATTTTATTTTCCCCAAAAGAAAGCCGATGAGACGAAATATTTTGCTGTTCACCTTTATCGGAATACTGTTTGCCGGCACAATCCTCACCGGATGCAAAAATCGGGGCGCGGAACTCCGTCCCGCGGCTTATGTGAAAACGGATACCGCCCGTGCCGTTACTGCGGTTTTTTATAACGAAATAAAAGGTTTCGGCACCATACAGGCCATACACTCACTTGACTTGGAAGCTAAATTCGATGGAATTGTACATTTTGAAAATTTAAAAGGTCGCATTAAAAAGGGTGCTGTTCTTTACACCATGGGCGGTCCGGAAATTGAATTGAAAAAAGAACATCTAAAGAAAGCGCTGGCCAATGCCCAAACGCAGTACCGTTATTTCAAGCAGTATTATGAAGCCCAAAAAGTATTGGTTGGGAAAGACTATTTGTCGAGAATTGACTTTGAAAAAGTAGTTCGTGATTTTGATAATGCCCAAAACAACCTGAATAACGCCCAATATGTGCTGGACTATTTTCTGTCTATGACTCGCTACAAAGCTCCTTTCAACGGCTATCTCGATGACTTGAAGGTTCAGCAGGGTGAAGATGCGGTTGTGGAACAGCTTTTGGGGACTTTTCAGAATGATAACCATATCAAGTTGGTCGCTCCTTTTTACGGAGACCCCAACGAATTAGCAGCAAAAAAGATAACAATAAAAATTGGCAGGAAGATTTTTGAGGGGAAAGTAATTTACGTTGAAAAAGCCGTTAACCAGGCCACCGGAGGCCATACGTTGTGGATTGCTCTTCAGGATTCTGCCCATGAGCTAAAAAGCGGAAATTATGTTTCCTTTTCCTTTCTCACAAACAAACACGAATCCGTTGCCGTTCCCAAAGCTGCCCTTATCCGGACGCAAAACAATTACTTCGTAATGGAAGTAATCAATAAAAAATATAAAAAAATTGCTGTAAAACCCGGGCTGGAAAGAAATGGTTTGATAGAGATAAAAGAGGGTTTGAAAAAAGGCGCTGTCGTTTTGACAAAAGGCGCTTTTGAGGTTTTCTATGGGAACCTACGGAAAAGCATGAAGGTTGCGGATTAATTAGTGGAGCTAAGAAAACATCAATTTCTTCGTTACTCTCGTACAGAATTCCAGTCATTTTACTTTAGTAAGCTCCTGAATTTCTGCACTTCGAAAGCCTTGAACTTGACGCTTTCTTAGCTCCACGGAAAAAATCAGGGAGTTTTCCTGAAAGAACTAAAATTATAAGCGGGAAGCATGAAAAAATCATTTGAAAATTTTGTTAAACGTCCTTTTTATTCTTTGGCTATTGTTATCGTTTTGGTAGCTGCCGGAACCTGGAGTCTGTATAAAATGCCCGTGGATTATTTTCCGGGAATAAATTATCCTTTGATAAACGTAGTTACCGAATATTCCGGTGTTTCGCCCCGTGACATGGAGATATTGGTAACTCGTCCCATCGAAGATGCTTTGCAGGGAATTCGTGGTGTTCGGCGTACCTCCTCTGTAACTACCATGGGGCATTCTGAGGTTACCGTTGAGTTTAGTAATGCTTATTCGGTTATGGACGCACGTCAGTTTACGGCGGCAGCACTTTCGACATTGTCCGGACAATTGCCTCAGGGCGTTGTTCCGGTGATTGATAACCTCGGCAGTCGTATGCAGGAAGTCATTGGTTTTACTTTTACGAATCTCAAGGTCCCTCCTTACAAGTTACGCGATATTATTCAATATCGTATTAAGCCGGCGCTTTTAAGTCTGAAAAATATTTCCAGAATAGATGTTATCGGAGGGGAGAAGCCCGCTTTTATTGTAGAACCCGATGCGCAAAAGCTCCGGTTGCTTCATTTAAGCCTGCAGGATGTCGAAAAAGTACTGAAAGACAACAATATCATTGTTTCCGGACGCTATCTTGA
Source organism: uncultured Lentimicrobiaceae bacterium (assembly GCA_964598065.1). GTDB lineage: Bacteria > Bacteroidota > Bacteroidia > Bacteroidales > F082 > Sulfidibacterium. The sequence goes on along the minus strand of CAZRAW010000143.1, from coordinate 2,996 downwards.
GAAAAATTATTACGATGTTCCCATTCGCGGGAACGGTCAATACCGGAACCTTTCCGATTTGCAAAACCTCAAAGTAGCCACCCGTGCCAACGGACTTCCGGTACTTTTAAAGGATATCGCACAAATTACAAAAGGTGGTTTACCCCAGCATTACATGGTACGGAGCGGAAAGTATCCTGCTGTAGCCATGCTGGTTCAGAAAACCGAAGGCTCCGGCTCCATCGAGGTCGCTTCTTCGGTACAAAAGTCTTTGCAAACACTCAAAAAATTACTGCCTCAGGGCACACAAATACATAAATTCTACGACCAGTCGGAAATACTCAGTCGGTCCATGTCGGGGGTACGGGAAGAAATTTACATAGGCGCTGTTCTCGCCATGCTGATTTTATTTCTTTTCCTTCGGCGCATAGCTCCTACGCTTATCGTTTCCATTACTATTCCTCTCGCGTTAATGTTTGCCGCTACTATCATGTATGCCATCGGTTATACCCTGAATATGATTACTCTCGCAGCCATGACCTTGTCATTGGGGATGGTAGTTGACGACTCCATCATTGTGTTGGAAATCATAGAGAAATTTCTGGAGAAGGGAAAATCATTAATTGAATCCATTCGGAAGGGGGTGAGTGAGATTTTTGCCGCCGACCTGAACGGTACGCTTACAACCATCATCGTTTTTCTTCCTTTGCTGTTTATTTCCGGGTATATGAAGGATATGGTTACGCCTTTCGGACTGACCATTACCCTCACGCTTCTCGGCTCTTTTCTTATTTCCATTACAGTCATCCCGGCGCTAATTTATTGGAAAGGAGATTTGAAAGGAATAAAAGTGAAAGAGCCGGCTTTTTTGCAAAAATTTAAAGCTGTTAATGATAAAATACTCCATTTCTCTCTGTCGCATAAAACAGGGGTTATTGTCGTGCTGATGCTGCTGTTTCTTGTGGGCGGCGGTCTGCTGCCTCTGACCAACAAGGCGAATATGCTTCCTACTGTAGATGAAGGAGCTTTGTTGTTTGAGTATACTATGCGTCCCGGGGTTTCTCTAAAAGAATCGGGAAAGGTGGCCGAACAGCTGGTCCATGTGATTCAAAAAAACCCGAATGTGGACAATATTTATTTGCGGATAGGGTCACCCGCGAATACTTACTATGTGGAAAGTGTGAATCGTGGGGAATTGTTTATTAAATTAGTAAATAAAAAATACCGGACGGAAAGCGTTACACAACTGATAAACGGATTTAAAAAACAGTTCGCCACTTTTGATGGGTTGGTTATCCTGTATCATCAACCCACACAGGAAAATATTGATGAAAGTTTTAGCGGTCTGCCTGCCTTTTTTGGAGTTACGGTAACCGGACCTAATCTTGACACTCTTGCCCGGTTAGCTTCCGAAGTAGCAAAAACCACTATTAAAACAGGCGATTTTGGTGACGTTATTAATAACGCCAAATACCTTGTTCCTCAAATAAATATAACGCCTAATCGTTCAGAAATGGCCCGGTTTGGAATTAGCGCTTTTGATTTGTATCAGGAACTAACTTTGGCTTTCAGAGGAGAGGTAGTTGCCCGTTTTGTAAAGGGACAGGTGCCTGTTTCGGTTTTTTTGCGGCTGCCGCCCAACGACCGTAACAACCTGAAGAAGCTGGAACATCTCGCTATTCGCACTCCCGGCGGAAAATATATTCCACTAAATCGTCTGGCGCATATTCAAATGATCAACGCATTGCCTTCCATTAGCCATTTGAACGGGGAACGGGAGCTGACCGTGGTAGCAACTCCGAGAGGAAATCTCTTTCGTGCGGTAAAAAAACTTAAAGTTAGCCTTGGAGCTAATTTCCTGCCCGATGGTTACAATCTGCAAATTCGTGGTCAGTATCAGACTCTGATAGAAACACTTAAATCGTTTTCCTTTGTAATTATTGCGGCTATTGTGCTCATTTATCTTATTCTGTTTCTGCAATTTAACTCTTTCTGGCAACCCTTTGTCATTTTATTGAAAATTCCATTGGATTTTATCGGGGTTTTCATTGCTTTGCTGCTGACCCGCCAACAACTGAATATTTCCGTTGCCCTCGGATTGCTCACGTTAATAGGGGTTTCCGTAAACAATGCCATTATTTTGATTGACAAAGTAAACCGCTTGCGACAGGAGGAAAATTACGGTTTACAGGAAGCACTTAACGAGGCTGTTCATTTAAGAACCCGTCCCATCTTAATGACCGGTTTAACAACCATCATTGCCTTGTTGCCGGCGGCTGTCGGACTTGGGGCCGCCATGCATCAGCCTTTTGCTATTACCATTGTCGGAGGAATGATCACGGGAATCCTTTTCTCACTCAATATTATTCCGATGCTTTATGCATCCTTTGCCCGGAAATTTGAGAAGGAGAAGGTATAATCATGGAAGATTTACGCTATGCATCCAAATATGGCAGGCTCTTTTAACGTTTATCCCCTGTTGCCACCTATAGTAAGAAAAACACAAAAACAATCAACAATTCGACTTAGAAAAAGAATATTATCTTTGATACAGGAAATATAAAAACAAAGAACCCGGCTTCATCACCAGCATAAGGACTGGGAGAGGAATCACCGGGACGACTTTGCAAAGATACAAAAAATAAATGGATAAAAAAGCAATAGAAAAAATTTTATCAAAAGAGAGACTTGAGCCATATATAAAGCGTCATTCAGGAGACTTTGAAAAGGCCGTTGCTCATTACAAAGTAAATATTAAAGTTGTTTAAAGTCTAAAGCCATGAACAATTTTAATGGCTTAAAAATCAGCCAATAAATAGTTTTTTAAAATGACCTACCCCTGCACCCCTTCGAGAAGGGGAATAAAGGAATTTATTGGCTGATTTTTAAATATTTAATCTATAATTTACTTGGTAGACTTTAAACAACTTCTAAATAAACTACAGGTGGCAACAAAAGTAAAGTGTCTTTTACCCGTAAATCTTCATCTGCTGTTTAATGGTGGTAATAAGTTCGTT
>CAZRAW010000142.1:0-5460 GCA_964598065.1 uncultured Lentimicrobiaceae bacterium | reverse complement strand
TTTTTGTCTATTACACCAAAAAATTAAAAAAAATAAGAGTAATTTTTACTGTTTTCCTTGACTTTTTAAAAAGTATTTCTTACTTTTGTACATTAAAATTGTAAAATCATCTTCATAGTTGTGATTTGTAGCCATTTATAACTTTTTTAAATATGTCGTGATAAATAAAATATTCGAATTAACATTTTTTATTAACTAAAATAACATGCCTATGAGTTATTAGTTATCAGTAAATTTTTAGCTACAGTTTTATTTTTTATTTTTAAAAATTAGATATAGTGTCCCTAAAATGCCTCAACGTATAAATTATTTTCAATTAAAATTAAATACATGAATCATGAAAAATTATTTTACTCAGAAAAAAATATTTTATTTTTTTACTCTTTTTTGGTTTTTATTTTATTTTACCGGAGTACAGGAAGCGCATGCACAAGCTAAACTGCTACAGGTAAAAGGAATAGTAACTTTAAAAAAAGGTGAAACTTTGCCGGGTGTAGATATTGTGATTAAAGGAACCACGCAAGGCACTACCACTGATTTGAATGGTAAATATTCCATTTCAAGTGTTCCTTCAAATGCAACACTGATTTTCTCGTTTTTAGGAATGCAAACCAAAGAGGTACCTGTTAATAACCAATCTGTTATCAACGTAACGCTTAGCCCGATATCTGCTTCATTAAATCAGGTGGTGGTAGTAGGGTATGGTACGCAGACAAAAGGATCTGTTACAGGTTCTGTCGTAAGTGTTAAGGGAAGTAAAATAGCTCGAGTTCCTTCGATGAATCTATCGAATGCGCTTGCAGGACGTTTACCTGGTCTTGTTGCAGTAACACGTTCTGGGGAACCGGGGGAGGATGCTGCAACACTCTTGATAAGAGGTACCAATACGCTGGGTAACAATTCTCCCTTGATTGTTGTTGATGGAATTCCTGGCAGAAGTTTAAATCGTTTGGATCCTAACGATATTAAAAGTGTAACCATTCTGAAAGATGCTTCGGCTGCCATATATGGATCAAGAGCTGCAAATGGAGTTATCTTGATAACTACAAAACAGGGGATTATTGGAAAGCCGAAGATCAGCATAAATTTGAACCAGGGTTGGTCTCAGCCAACATTTATCCCCCATATGGCAGATGCTGCCACGTATGCCCAAATGATAAATGAAATCAATATTTATCGGGGAACTCCGATAGTTTATAGTGCTGCCGATATTAAGAAATTTAAGGACGGTTCTGATCCTTGGGGCCATCCCAATACTAATTGGTTTGCCGCTGTTTTTAAACCTGCCACCCCCCAATATCGCTGGGATGCATCAGTACAAGGCGGAACGAACAATACGAAATATTTTATCTCTGTTGGAACCAATTATGAGGACGCTATATATAAGCACAGCGCCACCTACTATTCACAAGCTAACTTTCGTACGAATATCGACACCAAAATATCCAAGAATATCCACGTGGGGTTTGGCTTGGCGGGTCGTCAGGAAAATAGAAATTTTCCATCGAGAAGTGCAGCAAGAATTTTCCGGATGCTGATGAGGGGAAAGCCTACCATGCAAGCTTACTGGCCTAATGGTTTACCTGGCCCGGATATTGAATATGGTGATAATCCTGCTGTGATTACCACAAACAAGACTGGATATAACCGTGATAAAAGATATATATTAAATACTAATGCAAGACTGAATATTACCATTCCATGGGTAAAAGGTTTATCACTGACAGCCAATGCCTCAATAGACAAAATTATTGATAATCATAAAGTATGGGACAAACCATGGTATTTATATACTTGGGATGGACACAGTTACGATTCTATAACAGGGAAGCCTCTCCTGTTGAGAGGGAAGCGTGGCTTTTCAGCGCCCCAACTTAGGCAGACTTTTAGTGACGAGCAGCGTATCACATTAAATGCGTATGTTAAGTATAAACACTCCTTTAGCGAAAAGCATCATATAAGTGCAATGGTGGGTTATGAGCAGACACAGGGGAATTGGATGGATTTCTGGGCTTCCCGCAAATACTTCGTCTCTGCAGCAATTGACCAGTTGTTTGCAGGAGGTAATCTTCAAAAAAATAACGGAGGTACAGCAACCCACAATGCCCGTTTGAGTTACTTTGGTCGTATGACTTACAATTACATGGAAAAATATTTGGTACAATTTGTCTGGAGATATGACGGATCCTATATCTTCCCTAAAAATCACCGTTTCGGTTTCTTCCCCTCCATATCAGTTGGCTGGAGGATTTCCAATGAAAATTTCTGGAAGAATAATATTCATGTGATCAATTATTTTAAATTGAGGGCATCTTTGGGACAGACAGGGAATGACAGAATCAATCCATACCAATTTATGTCGAATTATGCTTTTGATCCTCTTCGTACTTATGTCTTTAATAAAAGTGTGGAAGAAAAGATATTACACGAATTAACTGTTCCAAATCCGAATATAACTTGGGAAGTAGCTAATGAGAGTGATATCGGTTTTGATGCTCAGATGTTCGGTGGCAAGCTTAAAATATCAGGCGATTATTTTTACAACGTGCGTACCCATATCCTTTGGTGGAAAAATGCTTCCGTGCCTGCTACAACAGGTTTGACCCTGCCTCGTGAAAATATTGGGAAAGTAGAGAACCATGGATATGAGTTTAATATTGGATACGGCAAGAGTTCTGGAAAAGTGCACTTCACCGTAAGTGTTAATGGAGGGTATGCACAGAACAAAATTCTTTTTTGGGATGAAGCTCCCGGGGCTCCTAGCTATCAAAAATCCACAGGCCATCCGATGAATACAGGTTTATATTATGAAGCCATAGGTATTTTTAAGGATTGGGCCGCTGTAAATGCTTATCCACACTGGCCCGGTGCAAGGCCAGGTGACATTATTTTTAAAGACGTCAATCATGATGGTGTTATTAACGGGTTGGACGAGGTGCGCAACAATAAAAGTTCAATGCCTACGTTTACTGGCGGAATAAATTTTTCTCTGAGTTATAAGAATTTTGACATATATCTACTGTTTCAGGGGGCTACCGGGGCTGTCCGGTATCACTCCACGGAATCCGGGGAAATGGGAAACTATCTTGAAGATGACGCAAAAGGGCGTTGGACAGTAAATAATCCGAATGCATCAAAACCTAGGGCATGGAACCGTCAAAATGAATACTGGATGAACCAGCCTAATACTTATTGGCTACGAAGTACAAATTATATCAGATTGAAAAATCTGAATATTGGTTACACAATCATTAATAATAAAGCTGGCATCGATAATCTGCGAATTTTTATCAGCGGAACTAATCTGTTTACTTTGACTAAACTAAAAGACTTTGACCCGGAATCCACTGGCAGGGGCTATCCTTTAAATAAAATTTATAATGTAGGTTTAAATTTCACTTTTTAAGAATTAAAAGACATGAAAAAATTTAAGTATATAATTACAATGTCGCTTTTGGCCTTAGTGCTTCTTTCTGGCTGTAAGAAGAATTTCTTGAATTTGACACCATTAGGTAAGTTTTCCGGTGCAGCCGTATGGAAAGATCCTAATTTGGTTCAAACATTTGTTAATGGCATATACAACGATCTTGGTGATCCTTGGAGTATTGACATGTTAGCTTCTTATGTGGATAATGCAGAGTTTACACCGGATTGGGGGGTACACGATTTTAATAATAGTTTGCTAACACCCGATCTGATTCCTGGCTGGAGCGTAAATTGGTCTGGGCCGTATACATATAATATGATGTGGAGACCCCTTTATAAGGATATCAGAAGCTGTAACCTATTCTTTGAAAAAGTGAATCAGGTACCATTTGTTGATCCTGCTAGGAAGAAACGTATGATTGGTGAGGTTCATTTCCTAAGGGCATACTTCTATCAAGAGTTGGCCGCATTGTATGGCGGAGTTCCGTTAATCACAAAAGCGTATAAGTTAACTGATAATTTTATTGTTCCGCGTAGTACATATGCCGAGACTATTAATTTTATAGTGAATGACTGTGATACAGCAGCAGCATTGTTGCCTGAAGTGGAAACGGGAGACAATAATGGCCGTGCAACCAAAGGTGCTGCCCTGGCACTTAAATCAAGAGTTTTGTTATATGCTGCCAGTGACTTGCATAACGAAATTTCTACGATTTTCCCAGGTTATGCACATCCCGATTTGGTTGGTTATACCTCTGGTAGTCAACGGGCTCGTTGGGAAGCAGCTCAAGCTGCAGCTAAAGCAGTGATAGACATGGGTATATATAGTCTTGCCCAGGTTTCAGGAAATAGTACTGCTAGTATTGCTAAGGGATATGCTAATATTTTTATTTCCAAATCAACCAGTGAAGATATCTTTGTCAGGTATTTCACACCTGAATCATATATAGAAGATAATAATTGGGCTGAAGGTAATCCTGGCCTGTTTGATCAGCCTAATGGTTATCATTGCTGGGGAAACAATACGCCTACCGGAGATTTAGTAGATGCATTTGAAATGGCTGACGGTACACCTTTCAGTTGGGAAAATCCTACTGAAGCCGCTGCTCCTTATAAAAACCGTGATCCGCGTTTCTATGCTGACATCTTATATGAGGGAGCAAAATGGAGGCCACGTCCGAAAGATCTTCAGAAATATGATCCTGTAGGTATTATACAAATGGGGACATGGCAAACCTGGGATGCTGCCACTGGAAAAATGGTGGAAAAATATGGTCTTGATTCACGGAAAGGGCCTGTTGAGAGTTGGAACGGCACATATACAGGCTATTATCTTCGTAAATTTATGGATCCTTCGGTTGATGCACAGTATTTTGCTCAAGATGTTCCGTGGCGTTTCTTCCGATATACGGAAATCCTTTTAAATTATGCCGAAGCCTCCATTGAACTGGGACAGGATGCCACAGCCCGTACTTATCTTAATATGATCAGACACAGGGTAAGGATGCCTGACATTACCGCATCGGGGGCTGCTTTGCTCAAAGCCTATCGCAATGAAAGACGTGTTGAGTTGGCTTACGAAGGACAACGGTTCTTTGATGTACGCCGATGGGCAATGGGCACTTCGGGATATCATCCGGTTCATGCAGTTAAAATTGTATATAAACTTCTTCCGGATCATAAAACAGATACTGTCCCAACAATTACACCTTACATATATCAGCAAAGAAGCTGGCAGAATAAGGCTTATTTCTTCCCCATTAGTCGAAATGAAATGAATCGTAATGATAAACTGATACAGAATCCGGGTTATAATTAATACATGATTCCGCTCTAAAAAGGTTACAATTTGGTTTCAGCCACTTTTACCCCTCAATCCCCTAAAGGGGAAGTGGCTGAAAATCAGTGCATCCTTTAGGGAGGGGGGTAAACACTGATTTTCATTATTTACCCCAGTTTACCAGACTGGACTCATACATAATTGGATGTAAGATTAAGCTGCCTTTAAAAGGCAGCTTAATCTCTATTTAATAT
>CAZRAW010000141.1:0-5462 GCA_964598065.1 uncultured Lentimicrobiaceae bacterium | reverse complement strand
AGAAACAGATGTTGTTGAGCCCCGTTCGGGGCTCCGGTTTTTTTGTGTATCAGACTCCATAAGCTCCGCTTATGGCTATTATTGTTTATTCGCCTTTGGCGAAATTATGGGAGATATTTTTTCCGTTATTCAAACAAATTATCCACCACCATCGTGAAAAGCTCTTTTTTTGTCAGGCCGAAAGATTCGGCCTGTTTGGGGATGATGCTGGCCTCCGACATGCCGGGGATGGAATTGAGTTCCAGAAAGTAGAGTTCTGTTTCGGTGAGGATATAGTCGAACCGGACAAAACCTTTGCAATCCATTTGCCGGTACAGGAAAGAAGAGAGTGTTTTGATGTCGGTTTCTGCTTTTTGAGAAAGGTTGGCGGCCGGGGTGATTTCGTTTGCTTTCCCTTTGGTGTATTTGGCATCGTAATCGAAGAAGTCGTTTTGCGAGATAATTTCGGTAAGTGGCAAAACGAGTATTTCATCTCCTCTTTTTACCAGACCACAGGTAATTTCTCTTCCGTTAATGGCTTCTTCAATAAGAATCCGGTTATCTTCTTTAAATGCTTTTTCCACGGCTTCATCAAATTCTTCGGGTCTGTTGACTTTGGAAATTCCCACGCTGGAACCACTGCGCGAAGGTTTGACAAAAACCGGAAGTCCGAGTTGCTTTAGAATTTCCACTTTATCTCTCTTTTCGCCTTTTAAAAAGGAAAAAGAAGCAGCTGTTTTGATATCGAACGACCGGACAAACCGGTTGCACAAAAATTTGTTGAAACTCAATGCCGAAATATCAACACCACAGGAGGTATAAGGGATTCCCAGCAAATCGAAATACCCCTGAAGTTTGCCATCTTCGCCGGGGGTGCCGTGGATGGCGTTGAAAACGGCATCAAACAGGATGGTTTCACCATCTTTTTCAATGGTAAAATCCGCTTTGTTAACCGGAACTTTTTCTCTGTCGCCGGCGAGCCAATTCCATTGTCTGTTTTCTATCACGATAAGAAAAGGGTGGTATTTTTTTCTGTCAATATGTTTGAAGGCCATCTCGCCACTGGCCATTGAAATTTCAAATTCACCCGAATGACCTCCGCAAATAATGGCTATATTCTTCATGGATAACTGGTTTTAAGTTTTTTTGTCCTGACGGAATTTATCTTTATTCCTTCTTAATATTTTTTATCTTTGTCGAATTCTGTACAATGAAGTTGTTTAAAGTTAAATGGGATTTTCGAGAGGAACAGATTGGCACTATGGGCGAAGCCCGGTTTTTATTTCATAGCCACAGCTATAAAATAAAAAATAGCTGAAGTCCAATGAAGTCAAGATGTTTCTCGTAGTTTCTCAGTTTAACTTTTTAAACAACTTCAATATTAATTGTTGAACAAAGTTAATGTTTATAGTCGTTTTAAACGAAATTTTCGATTAAAAATTCAAACATGGGTTTTTTTTATTTTCTTGGACAGAAGAAATTTTATCTCCAAATTCTGATTGCCATTGTGTTAACGTTGGTAATTATTTGGGGGGCTTTTGAGTTTCTAAATATTTTTACCCGCCATGGGGAGTATTATCTCGTTCCTGATTTCACCGGACAAACGATACCTGCATTAAAGAAAAAGGATTTTAATCAATATTTTGATTTAATAGTGATTGATTCGGTATATGACGTGCGTCATGCTCCCGGTTCCGTGGTGATGCAGAATCCTTTGCCGGGTGCCGAGGTGAAAAAAGGTCGTCATGTTTACCTTACTATTGTAGCCAAAAAGCCGGAGATGGTAACAATGCCCGACCTGCGAAATCTGTCGTTACGGCAGGCATTAGTGTTGCTCGAAGGGAAAGGGCTGAAAGTAAAAGCACTTAAATACGTGGATTATTTTGCCAAAAATGCCGTTATAGACCAATTGCTGAACGGAGAGCCTGTCGAAGTGGGAACGAAACTCCCTAAAGGAATGGCCATAGGTTTGGTGGTGGGCAAAGGGAATCATCCCGGGCCTGTCCCTATCCCGTTTATCATCGGTAAGAAAATAAAAGCGGCACATGAGGCTTTGCATTATGCTTCTTTGAATGTAGGTCATGAGTATTTTCTGGATGGCGATGATACGGCCACTGCGCGGGTATATAGAACTGATCCTGATTTCATAAGCCATTCCATTATGGATATGGGAAGCCCGGTGGATATCTGGTACCGTTCGGATAAGAACTTTAATTTTAAGGAATATATACATCAAATATTGACTGATACCATACCTCAGGATTCGGCGCAGGTACAGCAACGATCTCAGACGCCATGATAAAACGCCGGTTGATTATAGCGGTATTTGTGCTTATTGTCCTGCCGGCATTGCACGCACAGGAAGTTCTGACCGGGCTTTCAGTCAATTATGTTGTGGAACGCCAAGCTTTGAAAATAAGAGAGAATCCGGGTCTCAAGTTTGCTGCTCAGAAGCAGGTGCCCTTACTCACACTCCCTTTTTTTGATGATTTCACTACTTCACGGGTGTTTCCCAACCATCGTCTTTGGGTTGAAAAGGCAACATTTATCAACAACAGTTTTTGTTATCTGCCGCCCAACCAGGGGGTAGCTACTTTTGATGCGCTTGACTCAACGGGAAATATCTATAGTACGGCGCGTTCCGTACCTTTTAAGGCGGACAGGCTCACTTCACAACCCATACGTCTTGATTCGGTTTTTGTCCCGGTACCTGCAAAGCTCACTCCTGCCGATTCTCTTTACCTGAGCTTTTATTATCAGCCGCAGGGGATGGGTGATGCGCCGGAAACCGGTGATTCGCTGGTGTTGGCCTTTCGTGAACTTACCGGCGATACGGTTTTTTCGCACATTGATTCGGCTTGGGTTTCGGCAAACAACTTTCTCGACAGTCCGCAGGACACGTTACATCCCCCGGATACTTTATGGGCAAAAGCGCCATGCGATACCGATTTTTATCTTGTCAATTATAAAACACTGGTTTGGGGCGACAGCATCCTGTTTCCCTGTGATTCGGTTTTTATTCCCGGAACGGCCTGGCATACGGTGTGGAAAGTGCCGGGAATGACATTGAAGGATTTCCAAAAAAAATACGGGAAAAATTTTGTCCAGGTGATGGTGCCTATACGCGATTCGGCCTATTTTTATAAATATTTTCAGTTTCGGTTTTTTAATTATGCCAGCATCGCCAATAATATCAATCCCAGTTGGAAAAGTAATGTGGATGAGTGGAATTTGGATTATGTCTATTTGAATTCAGGCCGTTCGGCAGCAGATACTACCTACCGGGCTATTGGCTTTTCGGGTACGGACCCTATTTTCCTGAAACACTACACCCAAATGCCTTACCGGCAATATCGTGCGGCTCCAACCAATTCGCTAACGCCTGATTTTCATGTTTATATTGACAACCTTGATAAAATTAATCATAAAATTCATTATTATTATGAAGTAAGTCAGGTAAACGGCTCGTTTGCTTATAGTTATGATGGCGGAAGCAGTACTTTACCTCCATTTTATAAGTTTGGGTTTCAGAATTGTAACAGCAGTAGTGGTGCAGCGCAGGCCTGTCCTCCCGTAAACAGCCTCTTTTCGCTTGATTACGACCGCGATACAACTTCATATCTTATCAGACATTACATCAGCGATTCCACGGTTTCACCACCGTTGGTGGATTCGATGGTTTACCGGCAGGGATTTTATAACGAATATGCTTACGACGATGGCATTCCCGAAATGGGATACACCCTTGAGCCTGCCGGAGCGGAACTGGCCTACCGTTTTAAAATAAATGTAGCGGACACGTTACGTGCTCTTAGGATTTATTTTAATAAAATCAAAGATGCGCCTTCACAGTTTTTTGACCTGTTGGTCTGGAGCAATAACAATGGTAAGCCGGGTAAAGTTATTTACCGGCAGAAAAACCTCAGGGTACAGTGGGGTAAAGGAATTTATCCGTTTTTTACTTATCGTCTGGATACGCCGGTCATGGTTTCCGGAACTTTCTATGTCGGCTATCAGCAGCAAAACCAAAGTTTGAATATCGGTTTTGATACTAACCACGATGCCAGCAACGATATCTTCTATTTTGTCAATAACCAGTGGTATAAAACCGGTTTTACCGGAGCGTTACTTATGCGTCCGGTCATGGGACAGAGTATGATTATGGGAACCGGAAAACTTTTCCCGGAAAGGAGAAAATTTGATGTGTATCCCAATCCTGCTCATGGTCAAATCCATTTTTCCGGCCTTGATTTAACCTCCGGCGCACCGGTAGAAGCCGTTGTTTACAATCTTTTCGGAATGATGGTAAGCCGGCAGACACTGTATCAAAATGATATGAATATACGTTTTCTCAGCAATGGGATGTATCTGCTTCGCATTAAATCCGGAAACAGGGTTTATCATGCTAAATTTATTGTAAAACATTAGAAATGAAAGAAAAAGAATCTTATCTTGTAACCGGGGATAGCCAGGAATTGTATGAACATCACCGCATTGTTATTGATCCGGGACAAGAGCCGTTGCGTATTGATAAATTTTTGTTCAACCGTATTGTAAATGTTTCACGAAACAAAATCCAGACGGCTGCCAGTGCCGGAAACATTCTGATAAATGACAAGCCGGTGAAATCGAATTACAAAGTGCGGCCGGGAGATGTCGTTTCTGTGATTTTAACGCATCCGCCGCGCGAAGTGGAGATTTTGCCCGAAGATTTGCTTCTTGAGGTGGTTTATGAGGACGAAGATGTCATTGTGGTAAACAAAGCCCCCGGAATGGTGGTGCATCCGGCCCATGCCAATTATACGGGAACTTTACTGAATGCATTGGCCGGTTATTTTCAAAAATCGGGAGCGAAAGAGGTGGAGAACGGCTTTGGATACCTTGTGCATCGTATTGACAAGGATACCAGTGGATTGTTGCTCGTGGCCAAAAACGAACTGGCACAGACCAGACTGGCCAAACAGTTTTTCGGCCATAGTGTCGAACGCATGTATCAGGCGCTGGTTTGGGGTGATTTTGAAGAAAATGAAGGTACCATCGATGGCAACATCGGCCGTCATCCCAAAGACCGCCGTCAAATGATTGTTTTCCCGGATGGCTCGTATGGCAAGCCGGCGATTACGCATTATAAAGTGAAAGAGCGCCTTGGCTATGTAACACTTGTGGAGTGCCGGCTTGAAACCGGACGTACCCATCAGATCAGAGCTCATTTTAAGTACATCGGACATCCTTTGTTTAATGATGAGCGTTACGGTGGTAACATAATTTTGAAAGGGACAACTTTTACAAAATACAGGCAGTTTGTTCAGAATTGCTTTAAGATTTTACCCCGCCAGGCACTACACGCCATGACGCTGGGCTTTGTACATCCGGTTTCGGGAAAGATGCTCCGGTTTGTCTCATCGTTACCGGAAGATATGCAGATGGTGATTGAAAAATGGCGTGTTTATGCGTCTCAGCGCGAAGTGTAGGAAAATTTCTGT
>CAZRAW010000140.1:0-5488 GCA_964598065.1 uncultured Lentimicrobiaceae bacterium | reverse complement strand
GTTTCCCCAGCTGCGCGCCACCAGCCCCTCCCTCACCAATCGGAGGCCGGCTTCCACTATCTTTTTTCTTATCTCTTCCAACCCCATGTTTATAGTTTCTCTTCCTTTTTGCGTTTTAAAAAATCTTCCGAAAGATAATAACTAATTTACGCTTATTTTAAAGACGGATTCTAAATATTAATTTGAGGTGCTAATTTAATTATTTATACATCACACGGGATAAATTAGGACATTTTCATTTTTATATACCTGTTCAGCCGATATAAATAAAGCCGTATAAAAACGGAAAAATCCTGAAAGGATTTAATAACAATAGCCCTGCACTTTGTGCAGGGTAGTTTTCCAAAACAGACCGGAACCCTGAAAGGGTTCAACATTTATTCATGACAACTATCTATTATTGAACCCATTTCAGGGTTCCAATTATTCTATATTATTTAAATCCACGTGCTTTGCACGTGGCTATTATTATTTATCCACTTCGTGGATTTTTTAATTCTCATTCAATATTTATACTGCTTCTTATTAAAAATGCAAATCATTTTTCTATTAGAAGCAGTTATGCCGCCTCACGAAGCCTCTACTATTTTGCAAACCTGTTCCGTAACGGTATAATTGACCGGTCCATTTACATCCTGTCGCAAAGCGCCGAATTACTTATTTTTGCCTTGCAAAAAAAAAGAAACCATGGGCAAAGTTTCCGGAAATTTCAGGGAGAAGATGAACCGTTGGGGCAGAGAAGAACGTCCGTTTTTGTTTTTGCTGGATTTTGCTCTGCGGCAACCGGTAGTCGTTCCGTTGGATGAAATAAACCCGGAAGAGGTACTTTACGATATCAACGGGACCAGAAATTCTACAGAGACAGCTGTGGATAGCTCCCCGGTTTATTTCACTGCAATTCCTGCTTCACGGGCACGTTATTGCCGTGCTTTTTCGCTGGTGCAACAGCATATCCGACGGGGCGACACCTTTTTACTGAACCTGACTTTGCCGAGTCGTATCGAAAGCAACCTCAGCCTGAAAGAAATATTTTTTCGCAGCAAGGCGAAGTATAAAATTTATTACAAAGACCGGTTTGTCTGTTTTTCGCCGGAAATATTTGTGCAGACCGAAGGTGATGTGATTCATTCTTTTCCCATGAAAGGAACCATCGATGCCCGGCAGGAAAATGCCCGCGAAAAACTGCTTTCTAACAAAAAAGAGCAGGCCGAACATTTTACTATTGTCGATCTTATTCGCAACGACCTTAGCATGGTAGCTCAAGAGGTGGAAGTGACTCGATTTCGCTACATTGAACGTATTAAAACCAATAAAAATGAAATCCTGCAAATGAGTTCTGAAATCCGGGGGAAACTCCTGCCTGAATTTTTACATGCTCCTGGCGATATATTGCAGAAGATGCTGCCGGCCGGCTCTATTTCCGGAGCGCCGAAAAAGAAAACACTAAAAATTATCCGTGAAGCCGAAGGTTACGACCGTGGTTTTTACACCGGAGTATTCGGGATTTTTGATGGCGAAAATATTGACAGTGGTGTGCTGATACGCTTTGTCGAAAATACTGACGCCGGGCTAATTTATAAAAGCGGCGGCGGCATTACGTCGCAAAGTCGCTGCGAAGAAGAATATAACGAACTTATTGAAAAGATTTATGTGCCGTTTGCTTGAAACCATACGCTACGAAAACGGTCGGTTTCATAACTTGAGATACCACCGGCAACGGATGAATCATGCACGTAAGATGCTGTTTCATCTGACAGATGAAATTGATCTGAATAAAACATTGCAGAAGGCGGCAAAACAACAATTTCCGGACGGAAGCAGCGGCCTTTTTAAATGTCGTGTGGTTTACGACAGCCGTATCCTGAAAATCCGGTTTTCACCCTACGTTTTGCCTCAAATCCGGTCGCTGCAGCTGGTGAAAAGCGATAGCATTGACTATACCTTTAAATATGAAAACCGCAGTAGTCTCAACCGTTTATTTGCCCTGCGCGGTGATGCCGATGACATTGTAATTGTAAAAAACGGCTTTGTGACCGATACTTCTTTTTGTAATGTTTTGTTTTTCAACGGGAAACACTGGCTCACGCCGGAACAGCCGCTGCTCAGAGGAACCCGGCGTGCCGCCTTGCTGGAACAGGAGCAAGTGGAAACTGCCGTTATCCGTGCTGATGATTTGCACCATTTCACACAAGTCAGACTTATCAATGCCATGATCCGCTTCATAGACAGGATGGATATTCCCATAGAAAAGATAAGCCGGGCATTTTTCAATTTATGATTCAAATGTCTTTCTTTTTCAATACCTTTGAACGGTCAAATAAATTACAGTTTATCCGTTTCTGTTAACAGAATTCATCCTATGGAACTTACACATGTTGAGCATATTGGCATTGCTGTGAAAGATTTACGCAAAGCCATCGATTATTACGAAAAAATATTGGGCATCCACTGTTATGCCATCGAAGAGGTGGAAAGCCAAAAAGTGAAAACAGCCTTTTTTAAAGTGGGGCAGATCAAAATAGAGCTACTGGAAAGTACTGACCCGGAAGGGCCGATTGGAAAATTTATTGAAAAGAAAGGTGAAGGTATTCATCATTTGGCTTTTGCCGTGAAAAATATTGAGCAAGCGCTTGAAGAGGTTGAAAAAAAAGGCGTCAGGCTCATCGATCACAAGCCGCGCAAGGGAGCAGAAGAGCTGGATATCGGATTTTTACATCCCAAATCCACTTTCGGCGTACTCATGGAATTTTGTGAAAATAAAACCGGAAAAGATTAATTGCTTCCGACTTTTTTATTTTTTTCGCAAATAAATGATTTAATTTTTATATTTTTGAATTGACAAAAACAACAATTTATGTTAATAATTGGTATTGCAGGCGGTAGTGGATCGGGAAAGACCACAGTGGTAAATAAAATTATTGAGGCTTTGCCCAAAGACTCCGTAGCTGTGGTATCGCAGGATTCCTATTATTACGATAACGGCGATTTGAGACCTGAAGAAAAATTGAAGATTAATT
Organism: uncultured Lentimicrobiaceae bacterium; assembly: GCA_964598065.1. Lineage (GTDB taxonomy): Bacteria > Bacteroidota > Bacteroidia > Bacteroidales > F082 > Sulfidibacterium. The sequence goes on along the minus strand of CAZRAW010000140.1, from coordinate 2,471 downwards.
TTGATCATCCCAACTCCATTGAATGGCCGTTTCTGATTAAGCATATTCAACAATTGCAGAATGGTGAGGATATTGAAATGCCCATTTATTCTTACGTAGCCTGTGCTCGTGCAAAAGAGACGCAGAAAGTAAAACCGAGGGAGGTCATCATTGTGGAGGGAATCTTGATTCTGACCAATTCCAAACTCCGGAATCTACTTGATGTTAAGCTGTTCGTATCAACCGATAGTGATGAACGTTTGATGCGGATTATCCGTCGCGACATACAGGAAAGAGGCAGAAATTATGATGATGCGCTGACGCACTATTCCACTTTCGTGAAACCCATGCACCAGCAGTTTATCGAACCTACCAAGCTTTTTGCCGATGTGATTATCCCGCAGGGTGGGCAAAACAAAGTGGCTATTGATATGGTAGTTTCGCAGATTAAACTTAACCTGAAAGAATTAGAGTATGAAAAATAGGCTGAACCATATTAGTTTTGGTTTGGTTACCCTGTTTGCGGTGATGCTATTGGCTGTCGGTTCGTGTAACAGAAATCCCGACCTCTGGCCTTCTGAAAAATGGATTTATTACTCTTCTTCTAATTCGGGACTGATTAACAATGAAATAACCTGCCTGACAAAGGATGCCAAAGGGAATATCTGGATTGGAACAAAGTATGGCTTTTCTAAATTTGATGGAAAAGGTTTTACAAACTGGCAGGAGAACAGCGGATTGATTTACCATGATATTACAGCCATTGCGGTAGATAAATCGGGAAATGTATGGTTAGGCACACCTTATGGCGTTTCAAAATTTGATGGACAACACTTTACTAATTTTACCACCAAAAACGGATTAAGCTCAAACAATGTCTATTCTATCGCGGTTGACGATCAAAATACTGTTTGGATAGGCACCGGAAAGGGTGTCTGTGCCTTTGATGGCCAAAAGTGGACCTATTATGAAAAAACCGGCGGTAAAACACTGGTAAATAATTATGTACGTTCGGTAATGGTGGACAAGCTTCAACACAAATGGTTTGGAACGGAATACGGCGTTTCGGAATTTTATAATGGTGTGTGGACGACCTATCTTTCACAAAAAGCATTGGCTAATTACATTTTTGTTGTTTTTGAGGATACGCAAAATAATGTCTGGTTTGGAACTATGGCTGGTGCACTTCGCCGCGATAGTTCGGGTAATCAAATGAATCTTACCACAAAAGATGGGCTGATTAATGATCAGATTGAATCCATTGCAGAAGATAACAACGGCACCATGTGGTTCGGGACACAGTTTGGTGTTTCACGTTACGATGGCTCCTCCATAAAAACATACACTACCGCTAACGGGCTGGCAGCTAACTGGACCACGGCCATACTGAAAGCCGATAATGGTGATATCTGGTTCGGCTCGGTAAACAAAGGTTTGTCTGTCCTGCACTTTTCGCAATGAAGTTATTTTTCTGATTTTGCCTGTTTTTTACCCCCAAATATTAGTATGCCTTTTTTGCAAATCATTTTCAAACTATGCTGAAAAAGAAAAATATCATAAAGAATCCCGGTGTTCGGGTTTGTACACTTGATGATGAAAAGATTTATCACGATTGCCATCGCAGTACGTAAGAAATCAAAAGCTGCAAGAGCCGGCCAACGTCAAAGAACGGCGCCGGACAAAAAAGGAGAACAATTATAACAATTACACCTGAGAGAGAAAAAATGACTTTCCGAAATCGGAAAATATCTCTCTGAATACATCCAAAAAATTTCTTATGAATAGCCTTGTTACAATAACAAATCGCAGTATAACAGCCAATTATAAAATTGCGCACAATAATTGCATGAGGAGAATGACGAAATAATAAACTCATGCTCATTATAGCCATCGGAATTTATTTGATTATTACATTTCTACTGACGGTCATTGGTATTGAGCGACACAGCGAGGGGATTAAGATATTCTTGTTAAGCCTCTTTCTCACGCCCCTTTACGGATTGTTCCTTTTGATTAAAGATAAGAACAAAGCGGTGAAGATTCATTATTATTATTGTGATGAGTGCGAGTACATTTATCCTGTCAAACTGAAGCATTGTCCTGTATGTCAGGAGAAAGGAAAAAAAGTTAAGTTGATAAAATTTGAAAACCCCCATAAGCTAACAAAACTCTATAAACAGCTATCCCTTGCCTAAAAAAATTGCCTCAGACGGGGCAATTTTTTTTTGATTTTTTTGTATCCTTTCTTTTCCAGGCTTCAAGGAATTGTAACAAAATAACCTAACCCGAAAAACCGGAAAGACAAATTCCAGGCCACGAAACCCAACCCGTCCGAATGCCCGCCAGAATGACTTGCCTGTCTCGCCTCTCACTGGCAAGGTGATTTTCTGCCAAGAAACAGACGAATATTAAAATTATGAATTTAAATGATATTTTAAAATACTAAAATGGAGATTTGTTAAACTTTTTTAATTTAAAAATATCATCTGTTC
>CAZRAW010000139.1:0-5535 GCA_964598065.1 uncultured Lentimicrobiaceae bacterium | reverse complement strand
CTTTTATCTTGTCTAAAATTGGATTTAACGGTTTAATAATCTCATTTTCTATATCCTTAAATATTTTATTTGTTTCATCAATAGAATTATTTTCAATAATATTTTTACCTCTACAGGTTTGAATGTCCAAAGCAAAGTTTGACAAGTGTTTATTTATTCCTTTTAATAGATATGCCGCTTCTTTCTCTTTTCCCGAATTTTTTAGAATAGGGTTTACTGTAATTTTTGTAAGTTCATAAATTTTTGCAACTTGTCCAAAATTAACAAAATCATTGGCTGCTATTGTCCAATCCTGCAATTCCGAAAACGCCGTTAAATTTACTATCGGGGCTAATTCATTAGCGTCCCGTGCTTCATAGTTGCCATAAGTTATTTGTTTTATTTTGATGTTTTTAAGATATTTCGCATAATTAAGAAGCACCAACAATAACATAGGTAAATACCTAAATGAATGAGTTATATCAATATATATGTTATCATCTTCTTCTAATGCATTATAGATTATGTCAAATATTTCCCAGATTTCATCTGTATCTTTTCCGTCGGGAATCTCCTTTATTATTGAATCTGGCAACAAATTTTCTAGGCCTAAATAATCTTCTTTTTCCTTGTTCCTATTTTCTCGTTCAGTAATTGTTTTATGCCAATTTTTCTTTTTTGCTGATTCCGTTAGAAATAAAATAATTATATCATCCTCTTTCCAATTTGTACAAAACAAATCAACGCAAGCTTTTTGTACAAATCGTTGTTTTGAGTGATTCTCTTTTGTCTCCCAATAATAAGAACATTCTTTATAAAAGCCATTTCCAAGTATTGATAAAAAAACGTTTCGTGCCATATTTTTTATGTTTTAATGTTGTAATGAAAACTTCACCCAACCCAACGGCCGTACCCAACCCGAAATAATGGTGCGTGTTATGGGAAAAGGTTCTTTTGGACGAAAATTCTTATCGCGAGAATTGGGACTTTTCCCATGTTTGTTAGAATTAGGACTTTTCCCAAGTTCGTATAATTCCCGCAATGCTTTGAAGGCTTCCTTATTGCTTTCATAAATAGCCATTGCCATTGTGTTGTTGAAATAACTTTTTCCGGAACCTACCCGTATATAAAATTCAGGTTTGTCTGATTTTTCGCCCTGTTCAATCATATCCATTAATTCATCATAATATTCCGATAATTGTTCCGATAATATTTTCTGAATTCTTACAGATTCATCATTCAGAATTTCCTGCTCGGTAAGAATGGCATTGTATGCAAAGTTGTTTATCTTTTTTACAAACGCTCCATTAAATGGCCATCGTTCTGATTTGAAGGTTAAAGCAGATGAAAAGCCTTTTTCGATACACATTTTTACCTGCGGGGTATTTCGTTTTTGGGAATTGACAAGATGGATTCGATCTGTTTTATAAATGGCAAGTGATTCAGCGGGGAAAAGTTCCGTATCCCCAATGCTTAAATCGGAAAAAACAGGTTTTTCGTTTTCATCTTTTTTGTCCAAAAATTGGCTCTTTGCATACTCGTATTGTTTATCAAACAAGTTTTGTTTGCCACTTGTCAACAAAACATTATTCATTTTTTGTAACACTGTTTTGCCTTCATCCGATTTTTTCAGCCAATCATAAAACAAGGCGGTTTTTATAGCACCTTTTAGTGTAGAACCGGGTATTACAGGTCTGTTGTTCGAAGTATAGCAACGTGACGCTTGCGTTTTGCTTCTGTCCGCGTTGGGAAATGGAATTTTCTCCCGTATCAACGCTTCAGAAGGTGTTTCCAGAACATTTTCAATAAAACCTTTTAAGTCGGCATTGGTGCCGGTATGCGATTCGTTGACCGATTTTGAGACATAATCAATAAAAAACTTTACTTTGTCTTTTTCAACAAGCAGCTTTTGAAACTTTTCATTATCAATTTGATATAAATATTTGCCCTCGACAAAAAAATCAGTAACGGGGGACCATATTTCACCTGTGCCAACCGATACAGGGGTAACGGTTTCTATGGTTAGATTTATTGATTTGTTTTCCATAATTGTTCGAATTTAGTATTTAAGGGGAAAAGAAATGTTTTGCCATAACGCAAATACCTTCGGTTTTTTGCGGGAGAGATATCCACAATTCTTCCCGAAACTTTGTTAGAGACGATAGCCCCTTCAGCAATCATATTTACCAGTTTCAGCCGGCCACCCTCTTGTAATCGCCGGCCACCGCGGGTAGTCAGCTTATAATATTCAAAATAATTAAATTCATCAGTTGCCGGATTACTTAGCGAGAGAGACAAATAATATTTTGAAGAATCCGTTAATAGTGAATCAACATTACCAATTCGTATTTCTTTAAAAAGTCCGCAACCGGATGACCGTTCACCGCCCAATCCCTCGTCAATTAGTAATTTTAATACAGTATTGAATTTAATTTTTTCCTCCTCCGGCAAGGTTTCGTTCAAATAAAAATAATATCCGCTTTCACCGCCTTCAAGCGGAAGAAAAGCAATATTATTCTGACTATAGAGAGTATGTTCCTTTTCTGTGGTATGCACTTTCACTTTCGGTACAGTAAGTTCTTTGTAAATAGAAATATTTTGGGCATCATCGGTGGATAATTCAGTGCTCAGGCAAAGGAATTTACCTTCGATTAATGTGCAAATTTCAGGATTTAGCCAAACAGTGGGCAGAATACCGTTTTTCACTATATCTTCCGAGACAAAATCTATTTTTTTCAGTTTTTTATGTCCCTCTGTTTTAAACAGACCGGCAACCACAGGCTTTGGCAAAAAACGGATGGTTTTGGTTTGATATTTTAAGTAAAAAAATGCAGAAGATAATTGAATTTTATCGTTTTCGAAAAGGGCGACGAGATTGCCGGCATCTCCAAAAATTTTAGCCCAAATATTTACCAATGCCGAAAATAACAGGTCGGAAGAGGGAAAGGAAGCTACAGCATTCATATTTTGAACTTCATTTTGAGGAAGTATTTCCCCGAAATGGAATTGCGATCCTGGCAATGGAATTAATTCAATAATTTTCATAATCCAATGTTTTTAATGCCAGAATTTATCTGAGATGTCGTTTTCTTCCAGCGCTTCCGGATTTGCATAATAATTAACTATTGTCCGTTCTTTGAATTCGACATTTGTAAATTTTACCCGTCCGTATCCTCTTGTTCCGCTGCCGCCAAGATAGTCATCTTCGAGTAGTTTTATGGCTTTCCCAATAGCTTTCAGATGCTCCTCTTTCTTATTGTCATCATAAACATCATAGATCATCATGAAATCGAAAACAGCACCGGCAGGAACACGTTCGAGTTGTCTTGGATCAGAAGCGCTCCCTTTTTTCCGGTCTATCCGGTTTTCCCATTTCCCTTCGGTCCACTCCAATTCCATTTCTTCTTGGTTAAATATATTTCTAAAATTTTCCATGTTAAGCATTGTATCGGCAACGATTAAGCGAGAAATACGGGGATTATCTTTTACCGAACTTCCGAAAATATCAATAATTGGCTCTTGGTCTTCTTTCACATCCATCCAGCCGTACTCTTTAGCGAGCAATGTCCTTAGTTTACCTTTTAGCGAACTTCCCGGAATATAGGGTGTTCCTTCCACATCAGTTTTTAACGGAGCTGATTTAACCACATTGCTATCAATACCTCCGATATCGCTTACCGAGGAAGAACCGCCAATATGTAGTCCTGATAAGAGTTTAATGTTTCCTTTTATAATAATTTTTCCTATGAGTTTCATTTTTTATGATTTTAATAGTTAATAAATTGAAGTTTAATAAAATAAACAGATTTAATTTTTCGGCCCGTAATATTTATGATACGCAACAATAGCTTCAAACACTTTTAGGAAAGCAGGTACTTTTATTCCTTGTGCAATCAGATCGTCGAGCAATAGGAAGAATTGTTTTACCTCATCGGTTTTTTTTGTGCTGCGGGCTATCTTATAAGCAATTTGCGGACGCAACAGTTGCAATTCCGTTTCGTTTGACAAGGCTCTTGCTTTTGCATATAAATTGCGAACCTGAGAGGTGCTTATTTGAGTAGCATTATTCTTTACAAAAATTTTCAGCTGTTCAATGGTTTCTGCGATTTCCTGCGGATTACCTGTTTCTGTAAAATTAAAAAAGCAATCGGGGTAATTGGGGAAATTTTTTGTGGCTTCACGGACAAGTTCTTTGTCGGATTTGTAGACTTTACGTTGGGAACTGGAATGATTCATGACTTATAATTTTTAAGTTTATATTCGGTTAAACGTGCTGCAACAGGAAATATCATGGGATTGCCTTTTTGGTTCTTCATAAAAGCATCCATAATTAAATTTTCATATTGTTTTATGAGCACTTCAATCTCTTCTTTGTTTTCCTTTTTTACATTTCGTAGATAATAAAACAGGCGCCACACACGCGGAACATCCAGCTTTCCTTCCGGAGCGTTTCGCAATGCGGCGGAATATCCTTTATGGCTATCCTTAATTCGGTTAACCAAAGCCTTGCTTTCTTTTTTATTTTGAACCAAATTAAAGAGCTGTTCAGCTATTTTTAATAGACTATCAAATTCATTCCATGTAAAGATCTCGCCCAATACTGATATCCGGTTTTTTTCAGGATTGGAATTTTTTGCCTGTTCCAGCTCTTCTTCAACTTTTTCAGCGAGGTTAAGCATAGGAAATGATGGCTTGAAAATGGCCAAAGAAGCCGAAAAGGTCAATTGTTTATTTATTTGTATTTCATTTTTTAAATCACGAGAAAAATCTTCAAATTTTTCATGAATTTCTTTTGTAAATTCAAGCAAGGCATCAAATCCTCCGATAATAAAAGTATCATCTCCTCCGGCAAAAACGAGGTAAATGTTGTCTTTGTAACGATGTTTACCATTGAGAAATGAAAGATAGTTTCTAAATAATTTTACTTTCTTTTCAAAGAAATTTTTTAATTCAGAGGATAGTTTTTCAGATTCTTCTTTTGTTTTTAATTTTTTAAAACATTCGCCCAGCGAGTCCACATCAAGTTTAAGCGCTGCCAGTAAGCCGCTCCCCGTACGTTGCCATGTAAAATTGGCTAACTCGTCAAAATCAACAATTCCCTTGTCTTTATGTGGTTTCTCTTTCTTGGTTGTTTCATCAATTAATTTTTCGCGGCAATCATCCCAAAGCGGGATATCCGGCAAATTTTCATTTTCATGAGACAAATTCTCGGGGAAATCGTAAGGTTCAAAAAAGCCCTGTACGAATTTCCCTTGTTGCAATTTATCCTTACCTGCCTGTTTTTCGAGCAAACTCCGGATATTGAAATCTGAAGCCAGATATTCCTTTTCCGAAACTTTAATGGCTGACAAAATAATGTTTAAATGGTTGATTCTTGTTTTGGTTTCATATTTATTGCGTAAAGCATTCAATGTATTTTCCAAATCGGGTGGTTGCACAGCCGTTAAAAAGAAATTTCCGCCTCCTACTGCTTGTTTGGCATTGAGCTGGTGAGCAAGTTCATTGCTTATATTCTCGGTCAGGCTTTTTACCTCTTCTGAACGCTGCTTCATCAAG
>CAZRAW010000138.1:0-5547 GCA_964598065.1 uncultured Lentimicrobiaceae bacterium | reverse complement strand
TTCTACTTTTGGTAAGTCTTAAAAGCGGAGAGTAAGGGATTCGAACCCTTGGTACGCGCAAGCGTACAACGGTTTTCGAGACCGCCCCGATCGACCACTCCGGCAACTCTCCGGGCGCAAAATTAGAAAAATATGAGTTTTGCGGAGCGCAAAAAAGAAAATTAAATTATCTTGTTGGCCTTTAGATAATTGTAACCGCCGATAGTTTTGAAATACTGCTCCTGCTTAACACTGAACTAAACCTCTGGCGCAAGTCTTGTGCGTCTGCAAGTGCGTGGTGGGCCAGTGAAGATTGCTTCACGCGCTAAAGCGGTCTTTCAATAGATAAACATTCCGGATTGGCGTGGACGCAATGACTGGGTTTTTGGAAGTGGGCAAACTACTTCAAGCGTTCACGCTTGAAGCGGGGGTAGTCTATTACAAGATGATATTGGATATTCGATTTACCCGATTCTCCCGGGACGGCTTACCCGCAAGGCTTTTGCAAATCGTCCCTCAGAATTGAACGCCGGAAGAAAATCTAAAACCTAAACCAAACAACTTTCTCCCATAAGCACCGATTGTCTATTTTTGTAAAAAATACGGGTTTCACTTTTAATATTGTTGACATTGAAAATTGCATTATCACAACTGAATTTCCATATTGGAAATTTTGAGCAAAACAAAGAGAAGATGATAGCTGCCGTCCACCGGGCGGAAAAGGAAGAGGCCGACATAGTCGTTTTTTCCGAGCTGGCCATATCAGGCTACCCGCCACGCGATTTTCTGGAGTTTCGCGATTTCGTGAACAAAGGCCTGCAAGCGGTGGACGAAATTGCCACTCATTGCACAAAAACAGCAGCCATCGTGGGCGTGCCCACCTACAATCCCAACAAAAAAGGGAAACCGCTCTACAACTCAGCTGCCTTTTTGTGGCAGGGCAAAGTGCAGGAAATGATACACAAAACGCTGCTGCCCAACTACGATATTTTCGACGAATACCGTTATTTTGAATCCAATAACCGGTTCAAAATCATTGAATTCAAAGGAAAAAAAATTGCCCTGACCATCTGCGAAGACATTTGGGATGTGGACGAAAGTCCGCTTTATACCATCAATCCCATGGACGAGCTGATGGCTTTCTCGCCGGATATTATGATAAACATTGCCGCCTCGCCATTCAACTACAGGCAGGCCGTAATTCGTGAAGGGGTTTTGCGCCGCAATACACAAAAATATCATTTGCCGTTGTTTTATGTGAACCATGTGGGCGCACAGACAGAAATATTGTTTGATGGCGGCTCACTCGTCCTGAATTCCCAAAGCAAAACGGTGGATGTGATGCACTATTTTGAAGAAGATTTCCGGGTTTATGATGTAGATGAAGTGGAGAAAGCAGAAAGCACGGAAATCCTGCGACCTTCCGAAGTAGCACTCATCCATGATGCGCTGGTGATGGGTATCCGTAACTATTTTGAAAAACTGGGATTCACCAAAGCCATTCTCGGTCTTTCCGGCGGCATCGATTCGGCGGTAACTTCCGTTCTGGCTGCCGAGGCGCTGGGCAACGAAAATGTTTATAACGTGCTGTTGCCGTCTGAATTCTCGTCCGGTCATTCCATAAGCGATTCTTTGCAGCTTGTGAAAAACCTGAAAATGCCACACGATATCATTCCCATTGAAAAGCCTTTCAACACTTTTAATGATACATTGAAACCTTTTTTCAAAGGCTTGCCTTTCAATATTGCTGAAGAAAACCTACAAGCACGTATCAGAGGCATAATTTTAATGGCACTCTCTAATAAATTCGGTTATATTTTACTGAATACCAGTAATAAAAGCGAGGCGGCGGTGGGTTACGGAACCCTTTACGGCGACATGAACGGAGGTCTATCCGTACTGGGCGATGTCTATAAAACACGGGTTTTCGAACTGGCGCGTTACATCAACCACGACAAAGAAATCATTCCTGAAAACATCATCACCAAACCGCCCTCAGCGGAACTGCGACCCGGCCAGAAAGACTCCGACTCGTTGCCCGGTTATGATATTTTGGATGAAATTCTTTATCAATACATTGAAAAACGGCTTGGTCCGGTGGAGATTGTTGCCCTCGGTTATGATGTGAAACTGGTAAAACGCATTCTGCGCCTCGTCAACATCAACGAGTACAAACGCTATCAGACGCCACCCATGCTGCGCATTTCGGGCAAAGCTTTCGGCATGGGGCGCCGCATACCTATTGTGGCGAAGTATTTGTCGTAAGGCTTGAAATTATTTTGAAAAGCAACTTGTGTTATTTCCCTTTTTTTGTAAAAAATAACAACAAATCGGGAACCATCCCTCTTCATCCGGTTTTATGCCTATTTTCGTGTTTTTTTAATGATACAACCTTTGGTTTCCCTCTTTTTTACTCCTCATTTTATCGTACTTTTGCTTCGATTTTAACCGTACACTTGCGGGCAAATGAAATACAGATTGAATAAAACAATAGCATGGATATAAAAGAGTTTCTTGACCAGGATCAGAAAAAAGATTTGTTGCGACTGCTTACCGCCGGCTCGGTGGACGATGGAAAATCGACCCTCATCGGACGGTTACTTTTTGATAGTAAAAAATTATACGAAGACCAGCTTTCGGCGTTGAAACGCGACAGCAAACGGGTGGGGCATGCCGGCGAAGAGATTGACTACGCACTGTTGCTTGACGGCCTGAAAGCCGAACGCGAACAGGGTATTACCATCGATGTGGCTTACCGCTATTTCTCCACGGCGAGACGTAAATTCATTATTGCCGATACCCCCGGTCACGAACAATACACCCGCAACATGATTACCGGCGGCTCTACAGCTAACCTTGCCATTCTGCTTGTGGATGCCCGAAAGGGGGTGATTACCCAAACCAAACGACACACTTTTCTAACTTCACTGCTCGGCATCAAACATGTGGTACTCGCTGTGAACAAAATGGATTTGGTGGATTACAAAGAGGAGGTCTTTGACAAGATTGTGGAAGATTACAAACATTTTATTACGCAATTGGATGTGCCGGATGTTACGTTTATTCCGCTATCGGCGCTTAAGGGCGACAATGTGGTGGACATTACCGGCAAAATGCCATGGTATCACGGCAAAAGTATGCTGGAGTTTCTGGAAACGGTACATGTGGGCAGCGACCGGAATTTTGAAGATTTCCGCTTTCCTGTGCAGTACGTCATTCGTCCCGACTTAGGATACCGCGGTTTTGCCGGAAAAATGGCTTCCGGAGTCATCCGTAAAGGCGATGAGGTGATGGTATTGCCTTCCGGGAAAACATCTCGTATAAAAAATATTACGACTTATGACGGTGATCTTGATTACGCTTTTCCACCCCAGAGTATCAGCCTTACGTTGGAAGATGAAATTGACGTTTCGCGGGGGAACATGCTTATCCATCCCGACAACAGCCCGAAGGTGAGTCGCCATTTTGAAGCTATGCTGGTGTGGATGGACGAAAAACCCATGAATCTTTATACGCAGTTTTATATTAAACATAACACGCACAGCACCAAGGCAAAAATCGATCAGATTCGCTACCGTGTGAATGTAAATACACTTGAGCATGAACAAGTTGAGCACTTTGAGCTGAATGAAATAGGCCGGGTGATCATGACTACGGTGGAACCGCTTTACTTCGATGCTTACAAAAAGAATCGCCAGACAGGGGCTTTTATCCTTATCGATCCTATAACGCATAACACTGTGGCGGTAGGGATGATGCTTGACAAGTTAGACAGCAATGCGCTTCCTACACGTATCACCGACAGCGAAAAAGACATGATTACCGAAGGGCGGAGCCTCGTAAGCACGGAAGAGCGCGAAAAACATTACAACCAGAAGGGGGCTACGCTTTGGATTACAGGACTTTACGGCAGTGGTAAAAACGAGCTTGCTTTTGTATTGGAGAAAGAGCTAATGGGTTCGGGCGCCACTGTGGTGCTTCTCGATGGCAAGTCGTTGCGTTCGGGACTGTCGCGCGAGCTGGATTTCAATCCTGCCGACCGTGCCGAGCATCTTCGCCGGGTGGCACACATCGCCCGCATCCTTAACGACCAGGGCATCATCACTATCTGTTCGTTTGCTTCACCGGATGTGGGCATTCGTGAGCAGGTAGCCGAAATTATCGGCACCGGCCGATTCCATATGATTTATATGGATGCTGATATGGCGTATTGTAAAAAACATGCCGATGGCGATTTATACGAGCGTTTTGAAAAAGGGGAAATCCGGTATATTCCCGGAATGGACATGCCTTATGAAATTCCTGAAAATACCCGGTTGAAATTCAAACCGCAGGAAAATGAAACCAATGCCGAGAAAGTGCTGAAATATTTGAAAGAGCAAAATATTTTCCCGTTAGAATAGCTTGTCTTTTTTAACTCCTCTTCAAGCGTCGCTTGAAGTAGGTTCCACGCTTGAGTAATTTGGGTAATTTGGCGTCCACGCTTGAACAAATCACCCCGAAGTTTAGTTTGCTGTTGCTATATGCTCTCCCATCAGTACCTGTGTTTCCAGATGATTGCGTGTATTTCTCAGCAGATCGGCATCGATGTTGATTTTTCCTTTCCGGAAGAGCAGGATGATGGAAGAACCGCCGAATTTGAAATATCCGGCCTCTTCGCCTTTTATTGCCGTGTCGCCACGATGGGTCTGGATAATGCTTCCCACAAAAGTGGCCCCGATTTCCGACATCAGCACAGAGCCGAATTTTTTGGAATGAATGATCTGGTATTCCCTTTTGTTTTCGCAAAAAATCCGGATATCCTGCCGGAGTGCTATGGGGTTCACCGAATAGTACTCTCCTTTGATTTTTACCACCGGTGAAAGTTTTCCACTCACCGGGAAATGAAACCGGTGATAGTCTGCCGGGCTTAACCGCAAAAGAATCAGGCTGCCATCATGATATACGCGAGCCAACGAATCGTTTCGCAAGAAATCATGCAGGTTCATGCGGTAGCCTTTGACAATAAAATATTGATATTCAATGTTTCCCCAGGCCTGTATTTTTCCGTCACCGGGCGAGATAACCACATTTTTATTGGTGTCAATCTTTCTTGCTCCCGGTTTTAATTTCCGGATAAAGAAATCGTTAAAAGATTTGTAATCTTTCTTTTGAAAGTCACTCATCCGGATATGATATTTTTTGATAAAAGGAGCAATTTTGCTCACCGAAGCGGGTTTGTCCATACGCTTTCCATACCATTCGGAAGCAAATTTCCGTTTAATAACTGCGTTGAGTGAAAGCTCTCCCACAGGGTTGTTGTATAGCCAGAAAAGCCAGCCTCCTGCCATAACCTGTTCCGTTTTTATCTGTGCTGTTGCCCGATCCACATAGCGGATGGGTTTTGGTTTTTGAAAAGGGTAAAAGGCAAGAAGCACCAAAAAGACAACCAGTGCCAGGATGAACCTTTTTTTGTCCGTATGTATTCCCAACATAATTTTTTACGCAAAGCTACGGAAAATCGAACCGGATTTATTTGTTAATGCGGTATGTCTTTCAACTCATTCTCTGAAAAATATTTCTTTCTGA
>CAZRAW010000137.1:0-5569 GCA_964598065.1 uncultured Lentimicrobiaceae bacterium | reverse complement strand
GGGCAAAAGAATGAGTATAAACGGAGTAGTTGTTTCTTAACAAGCCCTAAGGGTTGATAAAGAGTGTAACATCTCATACAAAGTGCCGCAAACCATTATTTTTCCTACTTTAGCACTAAATTTTTTGAGCATGAACACTAAGGAAATAAAAATAAAAATTACGGAGTTTACCGGAATCTCCGAGCTACCTGAAGAGGAACGGAATTTATTACAACAGGCTGCCAAAAGTGCTTATAATTCCTATGCTCCTTATTCGGAATTCCATGTCGGGGCTGCCGTTTTACTTGACAACGGAAATATCATTTGTGGTTCAAACCAGGAAAACGCCGCCTATCCATCCGGCTTGTGTGCTGAACGGGTGGCCCTGTTCTACGCCAACTCAGAATATCCCGGCGTAAAAGTAAGAGCGCTGGCCATTTCCGCACATGCCGACCATTTTCTTGTTGATAAACCCATCTCACCTTGTGGTACCTGCCGCCAGGTTATCGCAGAGGCTGAAAACCGCCAACAAAGTAAGATCAAAATCTTCATGCAGGGAGAAATTGGTCCGGTCAACATGACCGAAGGGATCGAAAACCTGCTACCACTCACTTTTTACGAAGAGAAACTAAAGAAAAAATAATTTCATTAAAATCCCAATTATGAAAAAACCTGTTTTATTTTTAAGTCTCTTGATTGTTTTCACTGCCTTTAAAAGTGATAAACCAGCCTATCGTCTTTTCAATGCAAAGGGAAAGATGGTGAAATATCAAAAAATGATTAATGCTGCCAAAAATGCCGATGTGGTTTTTTTTGGCGAACTGCATAACAACCCTATTGCCCACTGGCTGGAGCTTGAAATCACCAAAGACCTTTACAAAGTCCGCAACGGAAACATTATTGAAGGGGCGGAAATGTTTGAACGCGACAACCAGCTGATCATGAACGAATATCTCAAAGGAGAAATTAACCGGAAAAACTTTGAAGAAGAAATCAGGTTGTGGCCCAATTACAAAACCGATTACAAGCCGTTGGTGGAATTTGCCAAAAAGCATCGTATTCCTTTTATTGCTACCAATGTACCTCGCAGGTATGCCAACATGGTGTATCAACACGGTTTTGGCGCACTCGACAGCCTTTCTCCCGAAGCAAAATCATACATCGCTCCGTTGCCCATCCCTTTCGACCCCAAGGTAAAATGTTATAAAGACATGCTGGCCATGATGAAAAGTATGGGACACAACAACCCGAACCTGCCGAAAGCACAAGCCTTGAAAGATGCCACTATGGCCGCTTCCATTGCAAAATATGCCGGAAACGGAAAACTTTTTATCCATTACGAAGGTTCTTATCATTCCGATCACCATCAGGGAATTATCTGGTATCTGAATAAATACAAACCGGGATTAAAAATTATTACCATTTCAACCGTTGAACAAAAAAATATCGATACGCTTGCAAAAAAATCTATTAATTTGGCTGACTTTATAGTTGTGGTTCCCAACGATATGACCAAGACGTATTAATATCTGATGTTGAACCTTTTTAGGCCAGACTCATTCATCATCTGCCATTCGCTGTTATTTTCTAATCTCCCCAGTTTTCCCTGTCAAGGCTACGGTATTGGATAGCTTCAGCGAGATGTTGTGATTGAATATCCTGGCTGTTTTCCAAATCGGCAATGGTACGCGACACTTTGATAATACGGTCGTAAGCTCGTGCTGAAAGGCTTATCCTTTCCATGGCTGTTTTCAGAAGTTGCCTGCTCTCTTTATCCAGTTTGCAGAAACGGGTCAGGTCGTTGCGTGACATCTGGGCATTACTGTGTATCTTTTTACTATTTTTAAATCGTTCTTCCTGTATCTTCCTTGCCTGAATAACCCTTTGTCTGATATCAGCGCTGGATTCTCCGGGACGAGCTTCCGACAAATCTTTAAACGGGACAGGAACCACTTCAACATGCAAATCAATACGGTCGAACAAAGGTCCTGAAATGCGGTTCAGGTATCTTTTTACGGCCCCCGGCGAGCAAACACAGGCGCGGGAGGGATGGTTGTAATAACCACAGGGACATGGATTCATAGCTGCCACCAGCATGAAACCAGCCGGATACTCCACAGTAATTCTTGCCCGTGAAATGGTAACCAACCTGTCTTCCATAGGCTGCCGCATCACTTCCAGCACCGTTCGCTTAAACTCCGGCAATTCATCGAGAAACAATACGCCGTTATGTGCCAGCGAAATTTCTCCCGGTTGCGGATAGGGGCCCCCTCCTACCAGGCCGGCGTCGCTAATGGTGTGATGCGGCGAACGAAAAGGCCGCGTAATGATAAGAGAAGCGCTGCTTTTCAAAATTCCAGACACCGAATGAATTTTGGTGGTTTCAATAGCCTCTTCTAACGACATGGGCGGCAAAATGGACGGGATACGTTTGGCCAGCATAGTTTTGCCAGAACCGGGCGGACCTATCATTATCACGTTATGGCCGCCTGCCGCAGCAATTTCCAATGCGCGCTTAATGTTTTCCTGCCCTTTTACCTCGGCAAAATCGAAGTCAAAATGACTAAGGTTCTCCAAAAACTGTTCCTCACGGTTTCCCTGAAACCTTTGCAACGGCTTTCGATCGTCCAAAAAATCACAGACTTCTAACAGATGATGTGCGCCATATACTTCCACATCATCAACAATGGCGGCTTCAGGCGCATTTTCAACAGGAACGATAACACCTTTAAATCCCTGTTGTTTGGCCACCAACGCTATTGGCAGCGCCCCTTTTATGGGTTTTATGGTTCCATCCAGCGACAGTTCGCCCATCACGACATATTCGTGAAGATGGTCGCTGCGGAGTTGCGAAGAGGCCGCCAAAAGTCCCAGTGCAATGGGAAGATCGTAAGCTGATCCCTCTTTTTTAATGTCGGCAGGAGCCATGTTGATAACAACCCGGCGTTTGGGAAACTTTTTCTCCACATTGCTGAGGGCTGCCAAAATCCGCTCGTGGCTCTCTTTTACCGCATTGTCGGGCAATCCTACGAGAAAAAATTTGGAACCTTTTCCCACGTTGACTTCAATGGTAATAATAAGTGCATCAATACCGTATATTGCGCTACCGTATGTTTTGGCAAGCATTGGGGTTTTCTTTTAAGTTCGTTTCCCACAAAGATAAAGAAAATTAAATAATAAAGTAGATACCGGTTGTTGAACTTATGAGATTCCCGCGTTTCGGTTAATATAAATTCTTATTATCATGTCCGTTTTAGCAACAGATTCCTCCGGCTTTGTATATTTGCAATGAAAACATATCCATTGTTCGTTAATTTCAGGGATGAGAAAATTCGTTGGTAATGATTCATTGGTACGACCATTATTTTTTGGTTTACGAATGCCAGCAGTTGAAAAAACAGAGCATTACAAATAGGTCAATGCGGACTGTTTTTTAATTAATAAAAGAACACTCCGGGGACAGAATTTTTACCGGCGTGAGGAAAAAGAACTTGAAGAAGGAAGATGATTAAAAATCAGATTTGGCTAACGAAAAGTTATCTAACCTATTTGGCAAAAGCCAAAACGAGATATAAAGTACATTCACCGTTTGTTTTTGATTTGGTGGAAAATGTTTTGAAAGATAAAACGGAATATCCGGAATTTAAAAAAATCGAACTGTACAAAAAGAACATCAGCCGGAGCAAAACAATCATTGAAACTGTAGATTTCGGGGCACGGTCTGAAAACAAACCCTACACAACCTCCCTGGAGAAGGTGGGGGATATTGTGAAACGGCGCTCGCAGCAAAAAAATCAGGCTCGGCTACTCTATAGACTGAGCCGTCATTTTAAACCGGAAAACATACTGGAATTCGGCACGGCTGTCGGAATCAGTACGGCTTACATCAAGGCGCCGGTGCCGGAAAGCAAAATGATTACCCTGGAAGGCTGTGCCAGCCTGGCTAATGTGGCGGCGGGCAATTTGAAAAAGCTGGGGATTAAAAATATGAACATCAGCATTGGCGACTTCGACGTAACGCTTCCCACTGTACTGAAAAAGTTCGACCGGCTCGATTTTGTTTTTTTTGACGGTAACCACCGCCGTAAACCCACGCTGGATTATTTTAACCGGTGTTCTGAATTGGCACACAAGGATACTGTTTTTGTTTTTGATGATATTCACTGGTCGCAGGAAATGGAAGATGCCTGGGATGTTATTAAAAAAGATGAGCGGGTGAGTATCAGCATTGATTTATTTTGGTTCGGACTAACCTTTTTCCGTAAAGGTATTCCCAAACAGGATTTTATCATAAGATACTAATAATCAAATATAAAATGAAAAAACCACTCTTATTCCTTGCCGTCTCCTTGTTTTTAATGACAAGTTGTACGCAAAACAAAGAAGATTTGGTTTCACAGATTGTGAAAATGACCAAAACATATTCTTCCGTACATTTCAAAGTTACCGAAAAATCTCATTATTCCAATGCTCCCGACACAACCGTAACTCCGTTGGAGGTATGGATGGTTCGCAACAAAAATGACAGTCTGAGAAATGGTTACGTTTGGGTGAATGACTATTATCGCCCCTACAACATGATTTACGATGCCGGAAATTTCTATCTCGCCATCCCACCAAAAAAAACAACTGTTTTATATAAAAATTTCAAAGGAGATTTTATTTCCCCGATAGACTGGATTGACGTTTTCCTGAAACCCGGCAGTCTGAAAGCATTGGTAGTACAGCCAAAGACAAAAACCACCATTTCCGACACTACTTATCAGGGAAAAAAATGTGCTAAAATTGTGATTCGGTTCCCAAACGGAGCAAAAAAATACATTTTTGTTGTGGACAAAAAGCGCCTGGTTCCGTTATGGTCAAAAATGGTAGTCAAAAAGAATAATTATGTTTATAGCGAGGAATTGTTTTTTTCAGATTATACCTTTAACAAGGTCAACCTTGTTAAATTAAAAGAGGAGCAAAAGAAAATTCTGGCAGAAAATCCGGTTATAGATGAGGGAGAAAATTCTGAAGTTATCCTCATGGAGAGGATGCTACACGTTGGAGATAAAGCTCCGCTTTTTACCGGGAAGTACTATTCCACCGGCAAAGAATTCCATCTGGCCGATTATATTGGAAAAAAAATAATTATCGTTGATTTCTGGTACTCACATTGCCAGCCCTGTGTAAGATCTATGCCTGCCCTATCGCAACTTTACACCGAATATAAAAACAAGGGATTGATGATTTTCGGCCTTAATTCGGTTGACAATAATCCCCGAAGTTTGGGATACCTGAAAACGTTCCTCGGGAACAGACAAATCAGTTATAATATTGTCCTGATAAAATCTACTGTGGATTTTCGATACAAAATAAACGACTATCCTACGATGTATATTATCAACAAAAAGGGGGAAATAGCCTATGTGGATGTCGGTTTTGACCAGAAAAGACTTAGTCGTTTAAAAGAAAAAGTAAAAGAGCTTATCCAATAAGCGGGTCACAAAAAAGAGCCTTCCAGAGAAAGCAAAAGACTTCCTTTTCGATTACTCAAACAAAGCCGAAAGCTTTATAAAGCTGATTGGCAGGCGGAAATACGACTTACTTA
>CAZRAW010000136.1:0-5581 GCA_964598065.1 uncultured Lentimicrobiaceae bacterium | reverse complement strand
ATTGAAACTTTCTGAAATTTAATTGCCATACTCATTGTGGTTTATTTATTATCAATCTAAATTAATAAATTTTGCTAAATTTTTTATGAAAGGAATAGAAAAAATTATCTACTTTTGACCCATTAATAAATTTAGTCAAAATGGCAGTTGTCGAAGGGAAAGTCAGTGTAAAAGATAAAATCATCGAATCGGCGGATGAATTTTTCAGCCATTTCGGGTTTTACAAAACCACCATGGATGAAATTGCCAGAAAAATCCATAAGGCCAAGGGCGTGCTTTACTATTATTTTCGCAGCAAGGAAGATCTTTATACAGAAGTAGTTAAACGTGAGCTACAACTTGTTAAAAATGAGCTCACCATTATTGTGAATCGTGACGATGATCCGGTAAGCATTCTTGAAAATTACATTAAAGTGAGGTACCGGATGCTAAATGATGCGCCCAATTACCATGAAACTTTGAAAGCAGACTTTAGAGAAAAATATGGCTTTGTTGAAAATGTTCGTGCTGATTTCGATCATTTTGAACGCGCTCAATTGAAAAAGATATTGGATGCCGGACAAAAAGAGGGCTATTTCAGGCTAAGTAACATCGACCTGACTGTGGATGTAATTATTACTATATCAAAAAGTATAGAAGTTCCTTTATACCTTCAAGGTAAATACACTGAGTATGAAAATATTATAAACGAAATGATTTCGATTATTTTTAATGGATTAAAAAAATGATGGCTTTGCTCTTTTTTTTGGCATAATATTTGACTTTCACACTACATGCGTCAATTATTCAATAGATGAATTATTTTTATTTTTTTAATCGTTAAACTGACTACAGAACAAATAAAATAAAATAATTAGTATGAAAAAATTTGCACAATGGATTGTTAGGTACCGCTTACTGATTGTGATAATTACATTCGGACTTACTGTCTGGTTGGGCTACCAAATTCAGGATTTGAAACTGGATTCAGATATTCTCAATTCACTTCCCACTAATGACCCTACTGCAGAAATGTACAAAAATATTGGAAATAAATTCGGCGGGAATACCATGGGGATGGTGATTTTAAAAACAACCAATATTTTTAAAACATCCGTTTTGGAAGACGTCAAACAAGTTACCGATTCTTTGTCAGTCATGCCAGGCATTTCGACAGTTACCAGCCTGACCAATGTGATTGATATAAAAGGAGGGAACATGGGAATTGACATAGGACATTTAATAGATGAATATAATCTGCCAAAAACGCAAGCTCAATTGGACAGCCTGAAACACAGGGTCATGTCGAAAGAGATGTACAAAGGAAATATTGTCTCGGCAGATGGCACTTCCACCATCGTCATGTTTACGCTGCTTGATCATGTGAACAAACAGGCTGTTGCGCAACGCATAAAAGCAAAGGTGAAGGCCATGCATCTTCCCGAGACTATTTATTTCGGGGGTATGCCAATGATGATGGATGATGTGGGACATTTAATGAAAAGCGATATGGGTCACCTATTGCCGCTTACCTTTTTAATCATCATGCTCATCTTGTTTTTAAGTTTCAGGTCGTTCCTGGGAGTAATTATGCCATTGCTTTCGGCAGGAATATCCATTGTTTGGGTATTGGGTATTATGCAACTATTGGGTTATAACCTTAACTTAATCACCAATGAACTGCCCATCGTGTTGCTGGCGGTAGGGAGTGCTTACACTATACACGTCATCAACCGTTTCAACGAGGAAAAAGGAAAAAACAGGAAGAAAGCACTGATTAAGGCAGTTAGCTATATTACCATACCGGTATTTCTTTCCGGAATTACAACAGTTTTTGGTTTTTCCTCTTTCATTTTTGGTGCTTACCTCACCATGATTAAACAATTCGGAATATTTACATCGCTCGGAGTACTTTTTGCCATGATAATTTCTTTGGTATTTGTTCCGGCATTTATTTCGCTGTTTTCAGTATATAGCAAAAGAAATATCTCACAAAAGAAAACCAAATCGAGGAATTCTTTTTTGGAGAAGTGGATGCTAAAACCATCTGCCAACCTGATAAATGGACATCCCAAATACATTTTGACAGGCTCGTTAATCCTGGTATTAATTAGTGCAGCAGGAATTACACGGATAAAAACCAGTGTAAATATGGCTAATTATTTTGAAAAAAGCAACCCCACACGGGTTACCGAAGATCTTATGCAAGCTAAATTCGGCGGGTCTTTACCTGTTTTTGTAGATTTTAAAGGAGATATGCAAGATCCCACTGTCCTGAAAACAATGATAGCCACTGAAAAGTACATGAAAAAATTTCCGGATATCAAAACTACCCAGTCGGTAGCCGATTTAATTCAGCAGATGAGCAAGGTAATGGGAGAAGGCAAAAAAATTCCGGATAGTAAGATTAAAATTCAACAATTATGGTTCTTACTCGATGGACAAGATATAATGTCTCAACTTGTTTCCGGTAATAAAAAAGAAGGCATTATACAATCGCGTTTTGCATCTTCCGACAGTAAAGATATGAAGGACTTTGTATCCTATATGAGCAAATACATTAAGACACATTCCACCAATAAATGCAAAATCGGCCTCACCGGCATGCCATCGGTATATGTAAAGCTCAACGATAGTTTACTTAGAAGCCAGGTTATAAGCCTGGGGCTGGCAATTATTCTTGTCATTCTTATCGTTGCCCTCATTTTAAAATCTTTTAAAAAAGGGCTTTTTGCAGCAATTCCTATCATTGTTACTATTATCTTATTGTTTGGTTTTATGGGATACACCGGTATTGCGCTTGATGTGGCCACTGTTTTGGTCGCCAGTATTGCCCTGGGAATGGGCATCGACTATTCAATCCACATTATCACTCACTTTTACAGCGATATGAAATTGACAAACGACATAAATCAGGCAATGAACGAAACCATAATGGTTAGCGGGAAAGCAATTTTTATCAACGTGGTATCAGTAGCAGCAGGTTTTATGGTATTGTTGCTGTCACACATTGTACCTATTCAAAACTTCGGATTGCTGGTTGCGCTAAGCATGGTGGGTTCCGGATTTGGAGCGCTTACCATCCTACCCGTGATGCTGATACTGAATAGCAGAAAACAAAAAAATAAATTTGAGTTAAAATAATTATTAAATTTAGAAAAGATGAAAAAAGTAAAATTTCAATTTCTTATGCTCAGCGCCTTCATCCTGTTAGGTAGCATAGCAACAGCAAATGCACAAGATGCCAATGCGATTTTAAAAAAGATGGATAATGTATTGTACTCATCCAAGGACATGACAGGGACAATCAAAATGGTACTCATTGACAGAAACGGAAAAGAAGATATAAGAGAGGCCACCATTGCACAGAAAGGAACTGACAAAAGGCTTTTCCGATTTACAAAACCTTCCTCACAAGCCGGAATTTCCATGCTTTCACTGCCCAATAACATCATGTATTTGTACATGCCTGCTTTTGATAAAGTGAGACGCATTTCGTCCAGTGTAAAAAACCAGAAATTTGCAGGTACCGATTTTTCTTACGATGATATGGAGTCGAAACTTTATACCAAAAAATATTCGGCCAAAATGCTTAAAACCACTGACAAGGTTTTTATATTGGAGCTAAAACCCTTATCGAAAAGATCAGCGTATTCAAAAATTATATGCTCCATTGACAAACAAAACTATTATCCGGTAAAAATGGAATATTATGACAAAGGAAACCGGAAAATCAAAGTAGCTGATTATACCTTTACTAAAATCGGAAAATACTGGAATGCTTCAAAAATTGTGATGAAGGATGTCAAAAGAAATCACACCACCATAATGATAATGTCGGACGTGAAATACGATCAGGGACTTTCGGATGAGGATTTTACGGTGAGGAAATTGAAAGAATAAAAAATGATTAAAGACAAAAAAATAACTTCCATCGTTTCGGTTTATAATGAAGAGGAAACCGTAAAAGGTGTTATTGACAGTCTGGTAAACTGCCAATTAATTGATGAGCTTATTGTGGTGAACGATGGCTCCACAGATGACACATCAAAAATTATTAACCAATGTCTTGTATTACACCCTTTTCACTCTGTTGAATTTGAAAAAAACAAAGGGAAATCGTATGCAATGACCACATGCGTAGAAAAGGCCACAGGAGATATTGTTGTGTTTATTGATGCTGATCTTATCGGATTGAGCTGTGAACATATTGAAAGGTTGGTAAATCCTTTGGTAACCGGCCAGGCAAATATGGTCATCGGACGTCGTTTGGCAAAAAATTCGAAAACAGACATAACCGGCCCAATGGATGACTGGCTTGGAGGGGAAAGGGCAGTTTTCAAAAAAGATATTTTACCTGTTTTAAACAAAATGAGGGAAACGAAATTCGGAGTGGAAACCTTGCTCAATCTTTATTTTAAGAGTAAAAACGACACGAAAAAACGCACGATGATTGTTGACCTAAAAGGACTTGTTCATATCAGAAAATACAAAAAATACAGCAAGTATAGAGCAGTAATAAATTATGCAAAAGCCACATCTCAAATCGTACGAACCGTATTTGTAAATTATTTTCTTGTTTTTATGATAGCCAAAAATATTTTTACAAACCTCAAAAAGTAAAATTGTATTATGATTTTTATTGCTTTCGGTTTTGGATTAATAATTTCAGTTCCCTTAGGACCCTTAGGACAGATGATGCTAAACAGAGCTGTTGACAGAGGCTTCTGGCATGGATTCTCTATTGCCATTCTATCCGCAATAGCCGATTTTATCGTCTGTGAGTTTTTCCTTGTGGGTACAGTCTCCATAGGCTCACTAAACCCATGGATTAAAATAGTCCTTCAGATAGCAGGTCTGCTCTTTCTCGCCTATATCGGAGTGAAGGAACTTATTATGCCTTTGATAAAAGCCAAAAAGCATAAAGCTATGGAAAACACAAAGAAGGCAACGGAAAAACTCAGGTTTGATGAAAAAACGATGCTGAAAAACATAATTACTGTAATAAGTTATTACGTTTCCAATCCGACATATCTCGCATTCTGGCTTAGTTTCTCCGTTCTGATTAATCAGAAATTCATTGTTCATCACGATTTACTGCACTTTACACTTTTCAGCTTTTTCTTTGCTGCCGGAACCTTAACCTGCCAATACGTGGCCATATTCTTGGTAAAAAAAGCAGCGAAAACCGGTGTAAAAAGAGAAATTCTGAAATACATATCCATTCCGTTATATTCTGCTACTATCATCTATTTTTTCTATCTCGTAACCCAAAATTTATTACACGTATTAGTTTAAATTTCGATTTAACATCAAGCTTATTAAAGAAATCACTGTCAAAATAATTTAATATGAAACGAGTAAATTTAATATTAACATTGGTTGCTCTATTTCTCTTCAGTGCCAAAACAACAATGGCACAAAATAATAGCAACCTCAAACTTTCGGGTTATTTACAAACCGACCAACGCTTGTTGCTTCAATCGCCTAATGATTGGGCATGGAACGAAAACCGGTTGAGCTTGCAATTGAACAAAAAAATTGCCGGACGTGCAAAATTCCATAGTGAAGTCTGGTTGCGTAACATGGGCATTCCCAACAT
>CAZRAW010000135.1:0-5602 GCA_964598065.1 uncultured Lentimicrobiaceae bacterium | reverse complement strand
TTTCACTCACTGGCCTATAAGATATCCGGCAAACTTTCTGTAGGAATTTCCGCCCACTGACGCGCGAATGTTTCGCGTGCCTTGCCGAAAGTGATAGGAAAGCGAAAATAACTACGAAATCCTCGTCCAAAGCGTTTTCCCTTTAAACCGCTGCCGCATTTCGCGGTTAAGCAGCTTGTTTTCCGGTTTTTGCAGACGAGGGTCATCGTTCAGAATACCGATGGCAATTTGTCTTGTCCGGGCAATCATCTCTCCATCTTTTGCGAGGTTGGCAATGTGAAAATCAAGCATGCCGGATTGTCGCGTTCCCTGAATGTCGCCTGGGCCCCGCAGTTTAAGGTCTGCTTCGGCAATTTCAAAGCCATCATTGGTGGCGACCATTATCTCTAACCTTTTCCGCCCTTCGTTGGAGAGTTTGTTCCCCGACATAAGCACGCACCACGACTGATCGGCGCCCCGTCCCACGCGACCCCGAAGCTGATGCAACTGCGACAGGCCAAAGCGTTCAGCATTTTCAATAACCATCACCGAGGCATTCGGCACATCCACGCCCACCTCTATCACCGTGGTGGAAACCATGATGTGCGTCTCTCCCTTCACAAAACGTTGCATTTCAAATTCCTTGTCTTCGGGTTTCATCTTACCATGAACCACACTCACATGGTATTCCGGTTCGGGGAAATCGCGCAGCATATTTTCGTAGCCGTCCATCAGGTTCTTTAAATCGAATTTTTCCGACTCTTTTATCAGCGGATAAACCACATAAACCTGCCGTCCTTTTTTAATTTGTTCGCGCATAAAGCCCAGCACCCGCAACCGTTTCGACTCAAAAAAGTGAAGCGTTTTGACCGGTTTCCTCCCCGGAGGCATTTCATCAATCACCGACACATCCAGGTTTCCGTAAAGCGTCATAGCCAGCGTGCGTGGAATGGGGGTAGCTGTCATAACCAAAACATGCGGCGGAATGTTGTTTTTCTTCCACAGCTTGGCCCGCTGGGCAACGCCAAAACGATGTTGCTCGTCGATAACCACAAAGCCGAGATTGCTAAACTGCACCGTATCTTCGATGAGTGCGTGTGTCCCGACGAGTACAGGAAGCTCATGACTTAATAAAGCCTTATGGATTTTTTTACGCTTTGCCGTTTTTGTAGAACCCGTTAGCAATTCCACGGGAATATCCAAATCACCAAGAAATTTACAAATAGTATTAAAATGCTGTGTAGCGAGGATTTCGGTGGGCGCCATGAAAGCTGTCTGATAGCCGTTGTCGATGGCGATGAGCATACTCATAAGCGCTACCAGCGTTTTGCCACTGCCCACATCACCCTGCAAAAGCCGGTTCATCTGTTTTCCGCTACGCAGGTCGGCACGGATTTCCCGGATAACCCGCTTCTGCGCGCCCGTTAGTTCAAAAGGAAGATGCTCTCGGTAAAAGGTGTTGAAATAGTCTCCCACCTTTTCAAAAACATGTCCGGCCACTTTTTCTTTCAGAATCTTTTTTTGTAGCAGCAACTCCAGCTGGACAAACAGCAGTTCTTCAAACTTCAGCCGCTGCACGGCTTTGTTGATGATGGCCGGATTTTTAGGGAAGTGGATGTTGACCATAGCTTCCGGATGGTTCATCAGGTGATATTTTTCCTGTAAATATTCCGGAAGGTTTTCCTCAATTTTGGAAGCCGTCTCTTTCAGCAATGTGCGGATAATTTTACTGAACCCGCGACTTCCCAGTCCGGCAGTTTTCAGTTTCTCGGTGGAATGATAAATTCCTTCGAGGCGATTTCCGGCTACCGTTTCCGTTTCCGGTGTAACGTCTTCCACCTCCGGATGCACCATGTTGAACCGGTTTTTAAAGACCGAAGGTTTGCCGAAGACAAGATACTCTTTTCCGGGTTCAAAACGTTTTTTCACCCATTGTAATCCTCTGAACCACAGCAATTCAATGCTGCCGCTGTCATCCGTCAACAGGAAGGAAATAAACCGTGCCCTCTTTTCACCGACAACTTTCATATCGGAGATTTTACCTTTCAGCAGAAACCAGGTTGAATCGGTATTTATCTCACTAATCTTATATATATGGCTTTTGTCCACATAACGGAAAGGAAAATGGTACAACAGATCGCCATAGGTACGAATATCGAACTCCGTAGCAAGTAGTTCCGCCTTTCGCGGGCCTACCCCTTTCAGGTAAGTTATATGTGTATCAAATACCGGTTGCATGAACGAACAAAGGTAAGAAAGTTTGCCATCTCCAGAGCCTAAGGCCGGTTATCAGGACAAATCAGAATGAGCGGAATTGTTTGAGCCTTTGAGTGTGGACGCTCAAAACGGAGAAAAAAGCAGGTTAAATGATATTTGTAGAAGTGAAAAATTTTTCTTACATTTCCCCTCATTGAATTGAAAATAAAAAAGACAAGAAATGGAAACACATTGGGAAAATATCAACTTGAATTTGGATGTATTGCAAATCGTCCAAAAAATCATTAGAGAGAATCCCTTTTTAATGCAGATTTTTAAAAAGGCTGATACTTTCGAAGAAGCTAAAACCCGCTTTCATCTGTGGTTGACAGACTATTTTAAAGATCATCCTACTGCTTTTGATTATTACAAAAATAACCTGCCGAAAACATTTAGAAAACTTTCCTGGTCCGATTATGCCGCCATCCGATTCATGGATTATCTGGACCATGAGGGCAGGCAGTTTGCCGACCCCAATCTTTTGGGAAAAGCCATCCGCAATGAGCCTGTCAAAATTCTCTGGCTGGCCATTCGTTTTGGGAAAGGCGACAGCAACAAGGCTTTTTTCTTAGATATGCTTTATCTTTTTCGCCAACTGAATGGAAAGTTAGAGCGGAACATTCCGGATAAAGAAAAGCTAAACCGGTGGATGGCACGTCATCCTTCGGGATTAGATAAAAAAATCATTGAAGAACGAAAACTCAACAAAGACCGTATCATCCGGAAAATCATTCAAAACATTGACCTCGGCCTGCAAAAAAGCCGTCGTTTTCAATTCAAACCGGGAAGCACTTTCAACGAAAAATATCATCAGGTATATGAATGGTGGAACGACTACCGTTTTCATCTGACTTTTGCCATCCGGCATCCCGATTTGCTCAATGAAATGCTGGGCAACTCGCTATCGGAGAAAACCATGAAACGACTTTACGAAGCCCGCAAAAAAGGGATTCCCCTGTTTGTAAACCCTCACTATCTCTCACTTCTTTCGGAGCATAGTAATCCCCAATCGGCAGTAGCAGACAAAGCCATTCGCGACTATATTTTCCCCAGCCAAAAGCTTATTGACACATTTGGGAACATTGTGGCCTGGGAAAAAGAAGACATCATACGGCCGGGAGAACCCAATGCTGCAGGATGGCTCCTGCCGGCATATTATAACATTCACCGCCGGTATCCGGAGGTTGCCATTTTTATCCCCGACACCACCGGCCGTGCCTGTGCCGGACTCTGTGTCTCCTGCCAGCGCATGTACGATTTTCAAAACGGACATTTTAATTTTAATATCAGGAAACTTCAACCACAGATAAGTTGGCCGGATAAAATGCGCCAACTCATGAATTATTTTGAAAATGATACACACTTACGCGACATTCTCATTACGGGTGGCGATGCGTTTATGAATTCGGATGAGTCGCTGAAGCAAATTTTAGATGCCGTTTATGATATGGCCCTGCGGAAAAAAGAAGCCAACAAAAAAAGAAGTAATGGCGAAAAATATGCCGAAATCGTCCGGGTAAGATTAGGAACGCGGATGCCGGTTTATCTCCCACAGCGTATTACTCACAGTCTTGCGACCATCCTCGCCAATTTTAAGAATAAGGCAAGAACCATTGGCGTTCAGCAGTTTATCATTCAGACTCATATCGAATCGGCCATGGAGATCACTCCGGAAACCCGCGAAAGTATTCAAAAGCTTATCAAATCGGGCTGGCTAATCATCAATCAGCAGGTCTTCATAATAGCGGCTTCGCTACGTGGTCATACTACCAAACTGCGTAAAGTATTGAATGATATCGGAGTACTCCCATATTATACTTTTTCGGTAAAGGGTTTTATGGAAAACTACGCCAATTTTGCCACCAATGCCCGCATGGTACAGGAAAAAACCGAAGAGAAATATCTTGGAAATATTCCCGCAAAATATCGTGAAGAGCTACAAAAGGTGCATCTCTTAACCACCGGGATACCACAACTGATTCAACTTTTAAGAGAAAAAGAGGGTTTGCCTTTTCTGGCAACGGATCGCAATATAATGAATCTTCCCGGCCTGGGTAAGAGCTTGGGTTTCAGAACCATCGGCATAACGAGTGATGGCAGAAGAATCCTCCGGTTTAAATACGATAAAAGCCGAAACCACAGCCCTATGATAAAGACCACTGGAGATGTGTTTATTATCGAATCCAAGCCCATTGCAAGATATCTGAAACAAATGGAAAGTATGGGGCAAAACATCCGGGAATATCAGACTATTTGGGGGTATTCATTGAATGAAACAGAGGTACGCTCGCCCGTTTATCAATATCCCGAATATGATTTTAAAATAACAAGGAAACATACCAACCTTCAACTGGAGCCTGTATTCCGCGAAGAAAAATTGTCAAAGGAAGTGAATCCGAACTGACGAATAGAATTCCTGTTTTCAGGATAAGGCACACCACACAGGCAGGACGCAAAAAATAAGTTTCCGGTTAGTATTTTTCAGATAATTGTTTAATTTTACAGCAGAAAACAAATATAAAAAACACCTTTAGTCTAAAAGCCATTGATAAAATCATCCAAAACCGAACAGGCCGAGAAATTAGCAAGTCCGAAGTTCAAGTAATAAATGCAACTTTTTAAGGAGGGAAAGTAACACAATATCAGAAAAGTCGGGGTTGGAGCATTAGTTGCTGATATTCTTCTTTTTTAGCGAGGTACAATTGTGGATTTTGCAACCAATGCAATTTACAAACCACAACAGAAAAAAACGGGAAGTAAATTTTATACAACAATTCGTTATACAATAAAAACAGAAAAATTATGAAACACAAAGTAACAAAAGCAACAAAAGCAATTTCTATTCTACTCGCCGGCTCGCTCTTATTAACCAGTTGTGCAAGTACAACAATGATTCAATCCAGTCCAAACGGTGCTAAATTATACCTTGATGGAGAGACAGCCGGTCGAACCCCGTATTCCCTTACGGACACGAAAATAGTTGGAAGTTGTACGTCTGTGAGATTAGAAAAAACAGGTTACGAAACATTTAACACCGACATTTGTAAAAATGAAGAAGTAGATGTCGGGGCAATTATCGGTGGAGTATTTTTCCTGTTTCCATTCTTGTGGACAATGAAATACAAACCGGTTCACCGGTATGATTTAATACCTATAACAAACAGCCAACAAAAACAACAATACTTAAACATAAAATCAAAGATGGAAAAACTCAGAGAGTTAAAACAAATGTTTGATCAGGGAATACTGACTCAGAAAGAGTATATTAAGGCAAAAAATAAAGTATTAGAAGAAAAGAAATAAAACTTCCCTGCCGCAAGCGGACGGGGTATCAACCTAAAAAAATATGTTTCGCCCCAAGGAGCGG
>CAZRAW010000134.1:0-6109 GCA_964598065.1 uncultured Lentimicrobiaceae bacterium | reverse complement strand
TTCAGGGCTGGTTAGCTTTGTTTCCTTTCGCAACTTCTCTTCGTCGCTATTTCGCCCCCGCCCCTTCTCTTCGTCACTCCTTCGCTTCGTCTCTCTTTCTCTTCGTCGCAACTTCGCCCTTTCGCTTCGTCGCTTCATTCCTGAGTGCCGAAAAAAAAACAGCCAATACATTGTCTAAATTCCATATCTTTGTAAAATCAAAATTATAATAAAAACCATACTGACATGAGTGTAGAACTGAAGGGCAGGATGATAAAAAAATTGCCCGTGGTGAACGGTGAGAGCCGTAACGGAAACAAGTGGGAAAAGCAGGAATTTGTGATTGAGACTGAAGAACAATATCCGAAAAAGGTGTGCATAAGTGTGTGGGGCGACCGGGTGCGTGAGCTGGAGAAATTTCAGGAAGGCGACATGGTAGTTGCTTCGGTAAACATCGAGTCGCGCGAGTATAACGAACGCTGGTACACCGATATACGTGCCTGGCGACTGCAACGCGATGAGAGCGGCAACCTTCCGCCTCTGCCGCCCGAAGCACAGAGTGACGATTCGGCTATGATGGATGACGGAGCCGGCGACCTTCCGTTTTAATTTCGCGGTATGAAGAAAGAGAACCTGACAGCTCATCTCGCAGTGTTGGGTGCTAATATCATTTTCGGGCTGAATTATGTGATTGCCAAAGGCATTATGCCTCATTGGATGGAGCCGCGTGCCATTATCTTTTTCCGTGTTACGGGGGCTGCGACTGTTTTTTGGCTAATAGAGATGTTTACGGTGAGGGAGAAAGTTGCGCGTAAAGACCTGAAGCGGATGTTTGTACTTGCCATTTTCGGCGTGGCGGTGAACCAGATACTATTTTTTGAAGGGCTGAATCTGACCTCACCTATCAATGCTTCCATCATCATGGTGGGAACGCCGATTATGGTGCTTGTGATGTCGCGTTTTGTGATTGGTGATAAAATTTCAGGGAGCAAATTAATAGGAATTATTCTGGGATTCAGCGGTGCTGCTTTTTTGGTTTTACGCAACGGCCATCTTACCCTCAGCTCGAATACCACACTGGGAAACCTGCTCGTCCTCATCAATGCTGCTTCTTACGGCCTGTTTCTCGTGATGGTGAAACCGCTCATGTCGAAATACAGGCCGCTCACGGTTATGAAATGGGTCTTTACTTTCGGGCTTATTTTTGTCATCCCCCTGTCCATCGGTGAGGTTGTCCGCACAAATTTCAGCGTCATCCCCACGAACATCTGGTTATCAATTATGTACGTGATTATATTCACCACTATTTTTGCCTATTTTCTGAACAACTATTCCCTGCAAAAAATCTCTCCATCGGCCAACAGCTCGTACATGTACCTGCAACCGATTCTGGCCTCACTCGTAGCCATTTTCGCCGGTAAGGACAAGCTGACTATGACGGAGGTCGTCGCTTCGCTGCTGATTTTTACCGGCGTCTATTTTGTGAATAGAAAACGTGGAGGGAAAGTTACTGCCTGATATGTATCATTTTGTATTTTCGCTATTTAAAACTGTTTTGCCAATAAGCACCGTAAAATGAAATTTGATTTTGATAGCTTACCCAAAATAAAACATACTGACAGCAACAACTTTTTTCTGCTTGCCGGTCCCTGTGTGATAGAAAATGAGAAGATGGCTTATCCCATTGCCGAACATATTTTGAATATAACCGACCGTCTTAAAATACCTTTTATCTTCAAAGCTTCCTATAAAAAAGCCAACCGTTCGCGTCTTGACTCCTTTTCGGGCATTGGAAATGAGAAAGCCCTGAAAATTCTAAGAGATATATCTGAAAAGTTGGATATTCCTGTTGTTACCGATATCCATTCGGCAGAAGAGGCGCGGCTGGCTGCCGATTATGTGGACGTGCTGCAGATTCCGGCTTTTTTGTGCCGGCAAACCGAATTGCTGCTTGCTGCGGGTGAAACCGGGAAAATTATCAATATCAAGAAAGGGCAGTTTGTTTCGGGTGAAGCCATGCGTTTTGCCGTGGAGAAAGTACAATCCACGGGCAACGAAAACATTTGGCTCACCGAGCGGGGAAACATGTTTGGCTACGGCGACCTCGTAGTGGATTACCGCAACATCCCGGCTATGCAAAGTATTGGTTTTCCGGTAATTCTCGACATCACCCATTCGCTGCAGCAGCCTAATCAGAGCAGCGGCGTTACGGGCGGGCGTCCACAGCTGATTGAAACCATCGGCAGGGCAGGTATTGCTGCCGGCGTGGACGGTATTTTTCTGGAGACGCATCCCCAGCCTTCCATAGCTAAATCGGATGGCGCCAACATGCTACCATTGGATAAGTTAGAAAAACTGCTGGAACATCTCGTGAAAATCAGAAAAGTTGTAAGTGGGTTTTCAGAATGATACGATATAATACGAAAATGTCCGATTATGATACGAGAACAGCTACCACAGGCAAGGCACGCGAAACATTCGCTCGCCGGTTTGGGTACCGGTTAATCAATACCCCGTGTTTGCCCTATGCCCAAAGTCAATACTTACAAACTGCCTTACTCCCTCCTGGCGCGCATTTGCAATGCGTGCAACTCACTCCCTTTACTGTTTATCAATTCCCAACAGTGCACCTGTTTGCGGACTGAGGCGGAGGCGGGTATTTTTTCTGACCGGAACGGTGGTAACCACGCCGAGCTGAGGCACCTCAAAAGTATCGAAATAAAGCGGGTGACTCCCACTGCCTACCGAAATGACAGCTTTCACCGGGATACGATAAAACAGGTTATCCGGGCCGGCTGTTTTTCTCGTGGCAACATGCGTCATTGGATTGACAATCCGGACTTTGATATTCAGTGTGTGTGTATTACCATCCTTGTCGGTAAACTGTAACAACTTCCCCGACAAGACCTTTTTCTCAGGGTCAAAAACAAAGGAGCGCACAACCATCTGCCGGTATTCACGGCCAAGAAACAGCACCATGTATTCATGCGCTAATTTTTGAAGTTCCACATCCATGTAACGGATACCTTCGCCATAATCCACTTCCTGATAGCCGGTAAGCAGATTAAAGCGACTGACGCGGATATTTTTTATTTGTTTGGCCGCATCATTGGCACGCTCTTCTTCCGTAAGGTTTACCCAAGCTGTTTTATACAAAAATGTTTTGATGGTAACCGTATCGATGGTTATTTTCCTGACAATGGTATCCACTTTTTGGGAGCGCGTGTATCCGGCCTGCATATCGAAGCCTTTCCGGTAATCCGAAAAGAGATACATCTGACTGGAACTTCCGGGAGAAGCTGCTGATGCCCGGGCATTTTTTTGCCCGGATTCCCGCCCATAGCCGAAACCCACAAGAACCCCTTCATCATTCAGCCGAAGGTCAAACTTCCGTATCTCTTTGGAGGAACGATTTTCCGGAAAACGGACATAAAACACCTCAGCCGGATCAGCTACGGTTACCGGTGCCACCTTGACCGACAGCAGCCGGTAATAAACTTTTTTTGTTTTCATGTAATCGGTGGTTCCGAGATATTTGGTGGCGTAAGCGGCAAACGGTCCGGGAATTTCATTCACCTGCTCCATAACCACTCTGACCTTAAAAATGGTTTTGGGCAATGCATAGTAAATGCCTCCGGCCGGCGTGGGCACCATCTGTTTTCCGTTGGCTCTTGTAGTCTGAAACTGGTATTGCGATTGTGCTTCCGCCTGCATAAAAAACAGAAGGAAAGGAAACACCAGCAACAGCCGCAAAATATGGGTTCGTCGTATGTTCATCTCCGTATTTATTCTTTGTTAACGGACAAATTTACAAAAAATAATCCCCGGAGCGCGGTATCCGGGGATTATTTAACGGTACTGTTTTAGACGTGGACGTGTTACTTCAAGCGTGGACGCTTGAAGCGGGGTTATTTTATGAATAATAATTCGCGATATTTGGGTAAAGGCCACAGATTGTCATCCACCAGCAATTCCAGTTTGTCCACATGGTTACGAATATCGGCAAAGCAGGAAAGCACATTATCACGATAAGCAACGGCTTTTTGAGCATAGTCAGTAACGACATTGGCTTTTTTGCGTGCTTCGATCATTGCTTCCACTCCCTCTTTGATACTGGCGACGTGGTTGGAAATCTCTTTAATTGTATTCAACTGGCTTCGTGATAATTGTACATAAGTTTTTGAATCAAGAACATCC
Organism: uncultured Lentimicrobiaceae bacterium; assembly: GCA_964598065.1. Taxonomy (GTDB): domain Bacteria; phylum Bacteroidota; class Bacteroidia; order Bacteroidales; family F082; genus Sulfidibacterium. Next base: position 1,933 of record CAZRAW010000134.1, on the reverse strand, counting down.
TGCAGACCTTTTGTATTCTCAATCAGACGGTTTTGATACTGGATGGCCGTGGGCAAGATATGATTAATGGCGAGATCGCCGAGAACACGGGCTTCAATCTGTATCTTTTTGGTGTACTTCTCCAGCTTTATTTCGTAGCGTGCCAAAAGCTCGGTACGACTCAACACGTGATGTTTTTCAAAAAGAGCAATGCTTTTTTCAGATATAAAAGCCGGCAAAGCATCCGGCGTGTTGCTGTTGTTTGACAATCCGCGTTTGGCAGCTTCATCTAACCAGTCAGCACTGTATGAGTTGCCTTCAAAGCAGATATCTTTAGACGCTTTAATATATTTTTTCACCACATTGAAAATAGCGATATCTTTAGATATTCCCTCTTTTATCAGTCCGTCCACCTCTGCTTCAAATTTGGTCATCTGCTCCGCCACAATAGTGTTCAAAACAAACATGGGCTTAGCCGTGTTGGCCGTGGAGCCGACGGCTCTGAACTCAAACTTATTTCCTGTAAAAGCAAAGGGCGATGTCCGGTTCCGGTCGGTATTATCCAACAGAATTTCAGGAATTTTCGGGATATTTTTAATCACATTATGCTCATCATGGTTATTGATATCCTTGCGAATGGGCATTTTTTCTATTTCATCCAACGTTTCCGCAATTCGTTTGCCAAGGAAAACGGAGATGACGGCCGGTGGAGCTTCGTTGGCTCCAAGGCGCAGGTCGTTTCCTTCGGAAGCCACACTGGCTCTAAGCAACTCTTCATATTCCCGTATTGCCATTAGAATGTTGACCAAAATAGTGATAAACCGGAAATTATCTTTAGGTGTCTTCCCCGGAGAAAGCAGGTTTATACCTGTGTCGGTAGCCATAGACCAGTTGTTGTGTTTTCCCGAACCGTTGATCCCGGCATAGGGCTTTTCGTGCAAAAGCACCTTGAAATGATGCTTGCGGGCCACCTTTTCCAACATATGCATGAGGAGTTGGTTATGATCAACGGCAACATTTACTTCTTCAAACATCGGAGCACACTCAAACTGACTCGGAGCTACTTCATTGTGTCTTGTTTTCAACGGAACCCCTAATTTATGCATCTCTATTTCAAGATCCTGCATAAAAGCGAGGGCGCGGTCATTAATGGTACCGAAATAATGATCGGACAACTGCTGGTCTTTGGCGGAAGCATGTCCGAAAACTGTTTTTCCGGTCAGAACCAAATCGGGACGAGCGGCATAAAGAGCCTCATCCACAAGAAAATATTCCTGTTCCCAACCGAGCGTAGGATATACTTTTTTCACATCTTTATCAAAATAGCGACAAATTTGTGAAGCAATTTTGTCCAGTGCAGCCACCGACTTCAGCAGAGGGGTTTTGTAGTCCAGCGATTCGCCGGTATAGGAGACGAAAATGGTAGGAATACACAAAGTATTATCCAGGATAAATGCCGGAGAAGTGGGATCCCATGCGGTATAGCCCCGTGCCTCGAAAGTGGAACGAATACCACCGCTGGGGAAGCTGGAAGCATCCGGCTCCTGCTGACTGAGTTCGTTTCCCTGAAAATGTTCCAGAGCAAGTCCGTTAGGAAGCGGATTAATAAAAGCATCGTGTTTTTCGGCTGTGGAACCGGTGAGCGGATGAAACCAGTGTGTGTAATGTGTAGCGCCTTTGCTAAGCGCCCAGGCTTTCATGGCCGAAGCCACCTGATTAGTTACTCTACGTTCGATACTCACTCCCATATCAATGGCTTTCATCACGGCACGAAAAGCTTCCGAGGTCAGGTATTCGTGCATAACAGACTGATTAAATGTCATGGAACCAAAATAATCGGACACTTTGTTGGAGGGGTAATGGACATCCACCACCTTTCTGCCTAAGGTTTTCTCCAGTGCAATAAATCTAAATGTTGCCATAATCTTTTTGTTTTTGTAGATTTTTTAATGAT
>CAZRAW010000133.1:0-6256 GCA_964598065.1 uncultured Lentimicrobiaceae bacterium | reverse complement strand
TTTTGTGCCAGACCGCCGGTATAGCGTTTCCATGTCCGGAAATTCCGGAAAATCCGGTTGTAGGCGATTTTGCTGCCATCGGGGCTGTAAGAAAGAACGCCGCCTTTTGGCAAAGGCAACTGTTGCGGCAGACCGCCGAGACGACTTACTTCAAACAATTGGCCAAACCAGGAGTTCCAGGTGTTTCTTCTCGAAAGAAAAACAATATCTTTCCCATTGGGTGTCCACCCTATTACCATATTATTGGGTCCCCAGCGTGTTGGCACTTTCCTGGCCACATCGGAGTGATAGGTCAGGCGTGTAACGGCTCCGCCTTCGGCAGGAATGGAATAAACATCTACATTGCCATCGTATTGGCCGGTAAAAGCAATGGTTTTGCCATTAGGCGAAAACCGTGGCATCATGTCGTATCCATCATCGGTGGTCAGACGGGTTGCCATGCCCCCAGTTCGGTCAACACGCCAGAGGTTTCCCGCTGCTTCAAAAACAATAGTATTGTTGTGGATTGTCGGAAACCGGCAAAGCAAATTGTTGCTTTGCTCAGGCGTAGCCGCAAAGGCTGCTGCAGTACTCCAGCTTAGAAAAAGCAGGAGCAATAAACGAAATAAGCTGTTTTTTGTTTTCATGATAAAGTAATTTTATAAATTATTTTGGATTATTAGATACACTAAAATAATGACTTCAAGTGTGGTGGACTGTGACCCTGTCATCTGTATGAAATTTAACAAAACAAAATTACAGAATTTGAGCGAAACTTCCGAAGAAATTAAGATTATTTAAGATTGGAGAAGAAAGCCCGGGACAAAGAGCCAATAAGGAGTATTATGCCTTTTGAGCTTTAAGAATATAATTTGAGCTTTTTAAATCGCAAAGTACACGAAGAACAGCATAAAGGGAGATTCAAATGTCTGAAGTTCTTCAAGTTGATTACAAACGATTCGTTTTTAAACAATAGCAATATAATTCCCCTTTTGTGTTTCTTTGTGAGAAAACCCGTTGTGTCCGTTGTGGTTCGCTCTACTTCTCAAAAACCTTATGCAGCTCTTCGGAGATGGTGTTGGCGAGGTTTTCAAAAGGGTGTTTGGCAATCATGGCGAGCATGGGATTCAGGTCGGCATCCACATGGACGTTCACCACGGTTTTCTGTTCGTTCAGCGTATCCGGTTCTAAGTGGATTAACAGCGAGAATTTCACTGGAGTCTTCCCTTCGGGAACCAACTCCAATAACCTCGAGGCCTCTTTCCGGGCAAATTTCAGTTTTAAATCAGCCATTCCTTTGATGGTAAATGAACAGCTCTCTTTGTCGGATTGCCAGTTCACAATCTGCTCGGGCATCAGCTTTTCGTAGTTGTTAAAATCACTCAAAAACTGAAACACTTTATTTTGACCGGCTGAAATTACTGCCTCTTTTCCGTCTATTTTCATTGGTGTGTTTATTTGTAAATTAATTGATTACGTTGTTTGCACCGGGTTATCCGGCATGGGCATCACTCCATTTTTGCGGATCACTATGCCAGGCATAAAGTGAATCCAACATCTCATTATCAATGAAGTTATTAGTTAGCGCAGCTTCCATCAAATAGGGATAGTCTGAAAGAGTGATAAGCCGGCAATTGGCTTTTTCAAAATTTTCTTCTGCTGCCGGCAGATCGTAAGTGAAAACCGAAATTATTCCCGCAATTTGAATTCCTGCGCTGCGCAGGGCCTCCACTGCGGCAAGACTGCTTTTACCTGTCGAGATCAGGTCTTCTACCACAACAGCAGTCTGTCCTTTTTGCACAAATCCTTCAATGCGGTTGGTCATGCCGTGGGCTTTAACTGACGAACGGACATAGGCAAAAGGCAGATTCAGTTCCTGTGCTACCAGCACCCCCTGAGGAATTCCGGCGGTGGCAACTCCCACAACCAGGTTAGTATTACTAAAATTTTCTTTCACGGCTTCGACTAATTCCTGCCGGATAAAATCGCGTATGGCAGGATAGGAAAGCGCCAGACGGTTGTCGCAGTATATGGGTGAATGCAATCCCGAAGCCCATGTAAAAGGCTTGTCGGGACTTAATTTTATGGCATTTATCTCTAACAGATACAGGGCAACTTTTGTTGCGGTTTCCGGGTTTGTTATCATATTGCAAAAGTAAAATTTTTCTCTGATTAGATCGGTAGGATATCAGAGCTTTCTCGGCCTCCATTTCCCATTACAATGCGTATCTTTGTATACAAATATTATTGTCATGCATTCCATTTATTATCTTGATAACGTTTTGATTATTAGCGAAAACAAAGAAAAGTATCCCGGTAATGAATTTGTTTTTGCGGAGGACAAAACGGCACTTTGTTCTTTTGTCCAAAACTGGATCGGCAACGAAAATCGTTGTGATACGGTAATTTACGGATACGATGTTGTGAAGATGTTCCATCATCTGAAAAAATATTTCAAATATGTGGAAGCAGCCGGAGGAGTGGTGCGCAACAGCGAAAACAAGTTGTTGTTCATCCGGCGATGGAACATTTGGGATTTGCCAAAAGGAAAAGTGAACAAAAATGAAGATGTAGAAACCTGTGCTCTGCGCGAGGTGGAGGAGGAGACGGGTGTTTCGGGGCTACAGATAACCGGCGCGCTTCCCTTTAGCTTCCATTTCTATTTTTACAAGGAAAAACTTTTCCTGAAAAAAACTTATTGGTTTTTGATGAACACGCAATATGCCGGCGCGCTAAAACCCCAAATTGAAGAAGATATTACCGAAGTGAAGTGGTTGAATCCGGTGCAATGCCGTGACGCTTTTCGCGAAACTTACCGTTCGCTGCGCGATAATCTCGAAGTTGCTGTTTGCGACATTTTTGGGCGGTGAGTGTGTTGTCGATAAAACAGGAATTCGTCTTTCGAAAGGTTAGAGCCGAAAGAAAATTATTTTTGTACCTGATTTTAGTATCTTAAATTTTAATATTTGTCCGTTTTTTGGCAAAAGATCACAAAATACAACCATGAAAAAAATTGTTTTTGCCACCAATAATCTGCATAAACTTTCTGAGGCGAGAGCTTTACTGGAAAATATTTTTGAAATTGTTTCTTTGAAAGAGCTGGGCTTTGAAGGAGACATCCCGGAAACAGGGGAGACCCTGGCTGAAAATGCTTCCCAGAAATCCCATTTTATTTTTGAGCTGTATGGTTTGGATTGCTTTGCAGATGATACCGGCCTTGGGGTGGACGCACTTGGGGGCAAACCGGGTGTTTATTCTGCACGGTATGCAGGAGAACAGGCCACTTATGAAGAGAATGTAACCAAACTCCTGCAGAAGTTAAAGGGCGAATCTCAACGTAAAGCCAGTTTTAAAACGGTTATTTCTTTGATTTTGGATGGAAAAGAGTTTCAGTTTGAGGGAAGCGTGGATGGGAGCATTCTTGAAAAACGTAGCGGCGATTCCGGTTTTGGTTATGACCCGGTATTTTTACCGGACGGCTATACGGAAAGTTTCGCCGAGATGCCTGCGGAACTTAAAAACCGTATTAGTCATCGCGGAAAAGCAGTGGAAAAGTTGGTACGTTTCCTGAAGTTACCTGACCGGTAGTCAAACGGTTGTCCCGCCTTCGCCGGGGCTTCGGCGGACGGGGTCAAACGGTTGTCAGGCGATTGTCAAATGGTTGTAATTCATTGTAATTCATTGTTGGGTGATCGTTGGTCATTTATTATTCATCGTTCACTTGCGGCAGTGATGGCAGTGGATAGCCCGCAGCATCAAAGCGGAATTGAGGCTTGTGGAGGCGGGGCGACCGGAGGAAGCCACCGTAAACACATTAGCCGATACCGCTTTGGTGTGAGGACTATGAGCGGACAGCACGATGCGGTTTGCGTTGGGTTGTGCGTGGGAACCGAAGCCGCCCAAATTATAAAATACACATAAGCTACCTGTTGTCAGATAATTGTGGACGGTTATTGAGATTGTATAGTTACCCTGTTTATACTAACGGAAAGTGTTAGTATTTTACCTCTTTCTGGTATTTATGAATATTCCCATAAGCGGCGCAATTGCTGGTGGTTGAACAGGAGGTGGCCAGCATGGCAATAAAAATAAGGATGGAAATGATAATCGCTATTTTTTTCATAACTTGCAAACAATTATAGAAGTCCGTACAAAGAAAGAGAGATTTTATCAGAATAACAAAATTTCGTTGTTTTTATTGTTAGCAGGGGAAAAAACTATGGATAAATCTGCACCTGACATAGAAGAAAGTTGGCAGCTGGCGCTGCAGGACGAGTTTGAAGCGGATTATTTTGTCCGTTTGAAAGACTTTTTACGTGAGGAAGTCAAAACACAAACGGTTTACCCGCCGGGAAAACTGATTTTCTCTGCTTTTAACCTGACACCGCTGACGGCTGTGCGGGTGGTGATTATCGGGCAGGATCCGTATCATGGCCGGGGACAGGCGCAGGGGCTTGCTTTCTCTGTACCCGATGGTATCCGTATTCCGCCTTCGCTGCAGAATATTTACAAAGAGTTGCATGATGATTTGGGTATTCCCATTTCTTCCTCCGGCAACCTGGAAAAATGGGCGCGGCAGGGTGTGTTGCTACTCAATGCCACGCTGACGGTGCTTGCCGGACAAGCCGGATCGCATCAGGGAAAAGGCTGGGAAGTGTTTACCGACGAGGTGATTCGTACCATTTCGGAACTGCGTGCCGGCATCGTGTTTTTGCTCTGGGGCCGGTTTGCTCAGGAAAAGTCGGAACTGATTGATGCTTCGAAACATTACATTCTGAAAGCGGCACATCCGTCGCCTTTCTCGGCTCACAAAGGCTTCTTTGGCTGCCGCCATTTTTCTAAAACCAACGAAATCCTTCGTGCTAACGGCATGGGTGAAATTGACTGGAATCCGGCAGGGGAGATTCATGCTCCCGGATTTGAATAATAACTCCCCGCTTTGGCGTTTGTTACTTGTCTTTTCGGGTTTATCCGGGTTAGGTTGCTCTACTCCGGAAATTTATAAACGATAGCGTTAATGTTCAGTCCGGCGCCCACAGAAGCAAAAACTATCCGGTCGCCGCCGGAAATATGTTGTCCTTCCATCTCTTTTTTCAGAATTATATCTAACAGCGTAGGAACGGTGGCCACTGAGCTGTTTCCCAGCCATGAGATAGACATGGGAACCATCTCTTTTGGATACGATTTTATCCCGTAAAGTTTGAAAAGTCTTTTGATGATGGCTTCATCCATTTTTTCATTCGCCTGATGGATAAGGATTTTTTGAATGTCGTGTATGTCGAGACCTGCTTTTTCAAGACTCTCTTTTACAGTTGACGGTACGTTAGTAAGTGCGTAATTGTACAGTTTGCGGCCGTACATTTTCAGGTAAACTTCGTTTCCGGTATATTTCGGGTCGTACGATTTGTCCATCCACAACTCAAAGGCGTGTTCCACAGTGTCGGAGCGTGTTTGGTGTGATAAAATGCCCACCGGGGTTTCACTTTCCATGGCTTCGATAATGGTTGCTCCGGCGCCATCGGCGTATATCATGCTGTCGCGGTCGTGGGGATCGCAGATTCTGGATAATGTATCTCCGCCAATCACAAGTGCCCGGGAAGCATCTCCCGATTTTATGAAATAATCGGCCTGAATCAGGCCCTGCACCCATCCCGGACAGCCGAAAGGCAGGTCATAAGCCACTGTCTGCGGGTTTATAATACCGAGTTTGTGTTTTACGCGGGAAGCCAGCGCCGGGACCAAATCCGTATGCCTGTTGCGTGCCGATACATCGCCGAAGTTGTGGGCAAAAATGATGTAATCGAGTGTTTCAGGGTCAATGCCGGAAGATTCAATAGCGTCTTTTGCGGCAAAATAGCCCATGTCGGAAGCGACTAAATCATCTGTAACGTAACGGCGTTCTTCAATACCGGTAATTTTCACAAACTTTTCGACAATCTCTTTCGTGTCGGTTTCAAATTTTTCTCCTTTTTCATCGTAAAATTTGTGTTCTAAAAAATCTTCGTTACGGACTATTTGTGTGGGAATGTATTTTCCCGTACCTTTAATAACAGAATAACGTTTTTTCATGGTTTGATGATTTGTTTGGCAGAACAAATAAAAGAAATTTTTGTAGAAAAACAGCAAACAGGTGTTGATTTTTATACACAGAGAAAGGGTTTTAAAAAGGGGGGAGAATGGCTGCTGTTATAAATTACCTTCAATCAATGATTTGGGGGTTGGTTTAAGTCGTTAGCCTGAGGTTTTTTTGTTTAATGTTTCTTGCGTAAAAGACAAA
>CAZRAW010000132.1:3648-6329 GCA_964598065.1 uncultured Lentimicrobiaceae bacterium | reverse complement strand
AAGGTGAAAATAAGTAAGTGAAAACGGTCAACGCTATTTAGGCATCAACATCTTCGGTCTTCGGTCTTCGGTCTTAGGTCTTCTTCCAAAGGAATGCCTCCGATACTTCAAAAGCAATTTACCCACTAAAATGGTAGTAGAACCAAAATGTAATTTTATCAATTGTATATAAGTACTTTAAAAACACTTTCGTTACCCACGTTGTCATGGACGATTAGCCGGAATTTATTTTTTCCTTTTTTCAGCATGGAGTCGAAATTATAAGTCAAAGTATTGGTTTTTACATCGTATTCCATCAATATCCAAAGGCCGTTTAGGGTGGCACGATAGTCTTTAATGCCGCTTTGCTTGTCTTCGATTATCACCCTGAGAGAATGTTTGCCGGTTACTTTTGTGCCATTGCCAAAATTCACGGGTTTTATGAAAGGTGGAATAGTATCCGCCATAAGGGTGTAATCGCCGAGGTTTCTTGTTTTGACCCCGATGATATTCCCGTTCCAGGTGCCGCCAACCCATGAATAATCCGCTTTGGTGTCGGGAGCGTAAGCGATGTAGGTTTTCTTTTTGAGTGAAGGCGCCAGTGAGTCATCTGTAATACTCAGACTGAAATATTTTTGTGCCGGAACAAACCGGTTGTCTACGGCAAAAACGGGAGAGAGTGTCGTGTTTGTCGCCGGAAGTTGCTTTAAATGAAAATAAAAAGAGCGATAAAAACAATCTTTTGGAAAGGAAAGGCTGATGTTACCCGAATCTATTTGTGCAGGCCGGTTGAAACGGATAAAAGTTCCGGATTTCCTGTTTATCTTTTTGGAACCCGGGTTTGCAGCCGGAGCATCCTGAATGGTAAACTTCAAAATTGCCGAATTTCCGTAAGCATCGCTCACTACATATTTGAAATGATGTGGCAGCGTATCGTTGAAAGTAAAGATGCCCCGGTTAAAGATATGCCGGTAATTTCCTATCCGATTGTTTGTGTCAACTTGCGTACGAATTAGACGTTTCCCGGTTTTTTCAAAATAGTTGTAATCAATCAGGCTGTTTACGTAACGGGTTGTGCTAAAAGATATCCGGTTCATCTGGAGGGTAAATACCGGAACAGTACCTTCGTAAAGCCGAATGGCGTAAACACCATTTTTATTGTGGGTACCGTTCATCACATCGTAAGTCCCCAGCCCAAAGGAAACCGGTCCCCGAACGTGAATTACAGGTTCATTTTTAAGGTAATAAGCTTTGCCATGACCGGCAACGGGAAAAATGAGCGTGTCCTGTTTGTAATTTATTCGACTTCCGGGATAAACCGGAAAAACAGCAAGTTGTACTATTTTTGGTGCTAAATTATCAGTACTTTTTATGCTTCCGAAAAGCAGCGGATTGACGGGATGTTGTGACTTTCCCACTCTGATTTCAAAATGAAGATGCGGCCCCGTGGTTCCACCGGTATTTCCGGAATAGGCAATTACTTCTCCCTTTTTTACACGGATACTATCTTTGGGCGGGAAAATCTGTACCGTAAACTTCTCCCGTTTATACTGGATGGCTTTGACATAGCGCTGCAACTGAGGATTAAATTTCTCGAGGTGGCCGTAAACCGAAACATAACCGTTGGGGTGGGTAATGTATAACGCTTTGCCATAGCCTGTTAGTGAAATTTTTATTCGGGAAACGTAACCGCTGGCCACAGCATAAACCTTTTTACCCTGAACGTCTCCGGTTTTAATATCTATGCCGGAATGAAGATGCCCATCGCGCAGTTCTCCGAAAGTTCCCGAGAGACGTATGGGGAAGCCAACCGGTGAACGAAAATAGTGTTGAGGATATTTTTGTTGTGCTGAGAGGGAAAGCGCAACAAAGGAAAAAACCATGCTGAGCAAAATGATTTTTTGTGAAAAAAGTAGCTTCATAAACGAATTTGTTTCCGCTAAAAATGCGATTGTCTTTGTGATTTGCAAAAGTAATTTTATTTACTGTTGACCGGGATAAAAATGCCGGCAAGTCGGGTAGAATTCTATTCTGTGAGGTTGTGATTGGATAGAGAGCGGCAAGGATAGAAGTGGATAGCCCGCAGCGCCAAAGCGGCATGGAAGCGGGCGGAGGCAGGGCGACGTGAGGAGCCACTGAAAACGCCTCGCTGACACCGCTTTGGCACGAGGACTATGAACGGACAGCCTGGTGAGGTTTGCGTTGGCCTGTGTGTGGGGAACCGAAGCCGCCCAAAAAAATTAATAAAAAATAATGTGATTTCAGGCTGCTTTCAACAGCAAAAAGAAAAAGCACTTTTGAATTGATGGGATTAAAGAAAAATAACTAATTTTGCAGCCTTGTTTTAAAATGTCCGAAGTCGGTGTAATCATTTACTCATCAATTTTTTAAAACAGATAATTAATTGTTAAACCCGTTTCATGTTCACAAGTGTCGGACGGTTGAGATGAAACACAAGTAATTTTTAATGTCAGAAAACGAAAAGAACATCAACGAAACGCTCGAAACGGAAGCTAATGTGGATGAAACTAAAGCGGTAGAACCCAAAGCCGAAAAAGAAGAAACAGTTGCTGAAGAAACAAAGGCCGAGACCACCGAAGATACTGTGGCTGAGCCTAAAGCCGAGGCTGCCGAAGAGACGGAAGCTGCGGTAGAACCCAAAGCCGAAAAAGAAGAAACAGTTGCTGAAGAAACAAAGGCCG
>CAZRAW010000132.1:0-3548 GCA_964598065.1 uncultured Lentimicrobiaceae bacterium | reverse complement strand
GCGGTAGAACCCAAAGCCGAAAAAGAAGAAACAGTTGCTGAAGAAACAAAGGCCGAGACCACCGAAGATACTGTGGCTGAGCCTAAAGCCGAGGCTGCCGAAGAGACGGAAGCTGCGGTAGAACCCAAAGCCGAAACTATTGAGGAGCCGGCCAAAGAAGCTGAGGCCACACCGGACGAAGAAGTTGAAAAAGCCAAGCCTGCCGCCACTACAAAAGACGAACCTGAAGAATTTGACTGGGATGCCCTCAACACCAAACAGGACATTTATTCAAAAGAAGAGCGTAAAAAACTGGAAAACATTTACGGAGAGACTTTAAGTTCCATTACCGAGCACGAGGTGATTGAAGGTGCCGTGGTTTCTATTAACTCACGTGAGATTGTTGTAAACATTGGTTATAAGTCGGATGGTGTATTGCCTTTCAACGAATTCCGTTACAACCCTGATTTGAAAGTTGGCGATACAGTAGAAATTTATGTTGAAAATCAGGAAGATGCTTCCGGACAGATGATTCTCTCTCACAAAAAAGCCCGCATCCTTAAATCGTGGGATCGTATCAATGAGGCTTATGAGAAAGAGGAAGTTATTAACGGATATGTTAAAAGTCGTACCAAAGGCGGGCTTATCGTTGATGTATTTGGTATTGAAGCTTTTCTGCCCGGTTCACAAATTGATGTGAAACCCATTCGCGACTACGATGTGTTTGTGAACAAAACCATGGAATTTAAGGTTGTGAAGATTAACCAGGAATACAAAAACGTGGTTGTTTCGCACAAAGCATTGATTGAAGCGGAACTGGAAGCTCAGAAGGTTGAAATCATTGCCAAACTCGAAAAAGGTCAGGTGCTGGAAGGAACCGTCAAGAACATCACCTCTTACGGCGTCTTTATCGACCTCGGTGGCGTGGATGGTTTGATTCACATTACCGACCTCTCCTGGGGACGTATTAATCACCCGCAGGAGGTTGTTGATCTGGATCAGAAACTCAAAGTGGTTATCCTTGACTTTGACGAAAATAAAAAACGGATTGCCCTCGGTCTTAAACAACTGACACCTCACCCTTGGGATTCATTGGATGAAAACCTGAAAGTGGGTGATAAAGTAAAGGGGAAAGTGGTTGTGATTGCCGATTACGGCGCCTTTATAGAAATTTCTCCCGGCGTGGAAGGCTTGATTCATGTTTCGGAAATGTCGTGGTCGCAGCATCTGCGCACAGCTCAGGATTTCCTGAAAGTGGGCGACAAAGTGGATGCTGTTATCCTGACCCTCGACCGCGAAGAGCGTAAAATGTCGCTGGGCATGCGTCAGCTTATTCCCGACCCGTGGAAAGATATACGCGACAGATATCCTGTTGATTCCAAACATTCGGCTACCGTTCGTAACTTCACCAACTTCGGTATCTTCGTAGAAATTGAAGAAGGTGTTGACGGTTTGATTCACATCAGCGACCTTTCCTGGTCGAAGAAAATTAAACATCCTGCCGAATTTACTAAAATCGGCGAAAAAATTGACGTAGTTGTTTTAGATGTGGACGAAGAAAACCGTCGTCTGAGCTTAGGCCACAAACAACTGGAAGAAAATCCGTGGGATGTTTTCGAGACGATTTTCACCGTTGGCTCGGTTCACGAAGGTACGGTTATAAATATTCTTGAACGCGGCGCTGTTGTTGCAATGCCTTATGGTGTTGAAGGATTTGTTCCTTCGCGTCACATGAAAAAAGCAGATGGAACCATGGCAAAAGCGGAAGATAAACTGAATTTCAAAGTGATCGAATTTTCGAAAGACAACAAAAAGATTATTCTCTCGCATATTGAAACATACCAGAATTCTGAAAAACGTAAAGGTGGAAGTTCCAAAGAAGACGAAAACAAAACCACCAAACGAGCTGTGAAAAAGCTGAATGAAAAGATAGAAAAGACTACCCTCGGCGACTTGGATGTTTTGGCAAATCTGAAATCAGATCTTGAAAAAGAAGAAAAAGGAAATAAATAGTGTTTGTCCATAATGTCCGATTTCTTCGTTACGCTTGTATTTAAAATTAGTCATCCCGATTGTGCTTTTTGTTGGTTTTTAAAATAAAAACCTTACAAAAGCTACATCGGGACTCCTGATACTCAAAACTCGCAAGCCTTGTTAGTGAACTTTCTACTCCAGACTCTTGACATTATGGACAGACTCTAAATAGGTTCTTTTTGTCGAATAAAAAAATCTTTTCCTTACGGGGAGAGGATTTTTTTGTTATTTTGAGCCCTTGAACAGGGAAATTTAACTATGACAGACTTTCAGGTTACCATTCTCGGAAACGGCTCGGCTGTACCCACGGCTTTTCAGAACCCTACCGCACAACTTCTGCGATATAATCAACATAAATTTTTGATTGACTGCGGTGAGGGCACACAGATGCAAATGATTAAATATCAGGTTTCGCACAAAAACCTTTCACATATTTTTATCAGTCATTTGCATGGCGACCATTATTTCGGGCTGATAGGCATGATTTCCACATTTCATCTTTTCGGCAGGGAGTTGCCCCTGCATATTTATGGTCCCGGGCCACTGGAGCAGATTATTAAAATGCAACTGAAGGCTTCGGATACACGGCTGAAGTTCTCTTTACTGTTTCATGCGTTGCAGGATACGGAAATACTTTTCGAAGATAAACATCTTAAAATAAGTTGCTTTCCGTTGTACCACAAGACACCGACCTGGGGCTTTTTATTTAGGGAAAAGGGGAAAGAGCGCAATCTGCGCAAGAATTTTGTAGCTCATTATACGCCCGGTATAGAGCAAATGCACCGGATAAAGCATGGCGACGATTTTATTCTGTCCGATGGAACGGTATTGAAAAATGCGGACATCACCCTAAATCCGTCCATTCCGAAAAGTTATGCTTACTGTTCCGATACGGCTTATGACGAAAGGCTTATTCCGTTTGTCCGGTCGGTTGATTTGCTTTACCACGAGGCAACCTTTGATGATAGCATGGCCGCAATAGCTGCCGAAAAATTTCATTCCACAGCGCGTCAGGCTGCACGGTTGGCTGCAAAAGCCGGTGTTAAACAGCTTTTGCTGGGGCACTTTTCCGCCCGCTTTTCCGAACCTTCGCATCTGTTGGAAGAGGCACGGGAAGTTTTTGAAAATACACTCCTGAGCAGGCAGGGGGAGACGTACGTATTATGAAAAGTGGATGATACCCAAAACCAATTCTCAATAGCCAAACTCCGGCAAAAATAAGTTTGCGGCTTAGAATTTAACCTGTCCGGGCTGTATCCGCCAATAACGGAGAAAGTCGGGGTCTTTTTGAATCCAGGCATTTGTTATTTAGGGTCTGATGAAAAACGCTTAAATTATTGATGTATAAATTATTATATTGATTCTTAAAGATAAAAGTGCATGGTTTTCCGGCAATTTTATTAAAAACACGTGCATTTATTATAGCCACAATTTCAAAATTTATACTGCTCAGCTGCACGCCATCTTTGTATCTTGTTCGGTTCGAAATATATGGATACATCTTCACTTCACAAAATCCAAATCTGACGCACATC
>CAZRAW010000131.1:2623-6342 GCA_964598065.1 uncultured Lentimicrobiaceae bacterium | reverse complement strand
AAAAACTTTACCTCTTTAAAACCGTAAACCCGCGGATTTCCCTGCCGGTCGGTCATGAGTAACCGGCCATACCGATCGATACCGGTTATTTTGGCCGTGAAAATGCCGGCTTCATCGCTGTATTCGGCCCATTCACTCATACGATAGAGCTTTTGCAGGTAAAGACCCTCAAGGGATTTTACATCCGTCTTTATTTTTTCATAATAATAACCGAGCTGTTTTAGAATTTCATCCAACAAACCGGAAAGCGATTCCTCTTTTTTGGAAAAATGAATTAATGAGGCAGGGTTGGGAGCATCCGAAAAGAATTTTTTCTGGTTTACGTTAAGCCCGATACCGATGACGGAGAAATCAAGTTGGCTTGCTTTTATCCTGTTTTGTACCAACACGCCAGCCAGCTTTTTATTATTGAAATAAAGGTCATTAGGCCATTTTATACGTAAAGGATCATGTCCGAGCCGGCGTTCTGTGACATCAAACAGCGCTAAGGAAATCATTTCGGTTAAAGCAAACTGCTGCGATGGCTCCAGGAAATGCGGTTGCAAAATTACACTTATGGTCAGATTTTTTCCGGGTTCACTTTCCCAGCTATTTTCGCCGGTACCTCTTCCATGGGTTTGCTCATGTGCCCATAAAACCATACCCTCGTCTGCCTTTTCGTCAGATATCAGTCGCAAAGCCTCCTCATTAGTGGAATCAAGATGGTTATATCGATGTAAAACAATCTCCATGATCCGGATTTTTTGACAAAATTAACAGAAACGGGAGATATATTTGTTGAATTTCGTTTTCGTCTGATTGAAGTTGTTTAAAAGTTGAATCGGATTTCTTCCCGGTTATTGAAGCTGCTTAAAGTTAAATGGGATTTTCGAGGGGAACAGATTGGCTCTATTGGCGAAGCTCGATTTTTATTCGTGAAACTCAAATTTTAAAAGCGAAGCGCATTAAAATTTGTAAGTTGAACGAATCCCGATAGCGGAGCGTATCGGGATAAATGAGTAAATACTCCGCTCCTTGGGGCGAAACATATTTTTTTAGGTTGATACCCCGTCCGCTTGCGGCGGGGAGGTTTCATTTTTCGTAGCCACAGCTATAAAATAAAAAATAGCTGAAGTCCAATGAAGTCAAGATGTTTCTCGTAGTTTCTCAGTTTAACTTTAAGCAACTTCATTATACATTTGGATGTAACTGACAGTATTTTGCAATTTTTAATGCTGTCTGCCAACATAAAAATCCCTATTTTTGTCGCCACAAACGGTAGTATGAGCAAAAAGGCGGTTATTGATAATAAGGAGGATATCCTGCAACAGGCTGTAGCTGCTATGCAGGAAAAGAAAGCCAAAAATATTATAAGCCTTGACCTGTCCGGTGTGCCTGATGCGGTTACCGGGTATTTTCTCATTTGTAACGCTTCGTCCAAAATACAGGTTAACGCCATTTACGATTATGTAGTTGAAATGGTGACGAAGCATTGCAAAGAGCATCCTTACCATCGCGAGGGTTATGAAAATTCGGAATGGATTTTGATAGATTACATCAACGTGGTAGTCCATATTTTTCTTGAAGAGACAAGAAGTTTTTACAACCTCGAATCGCTTTGGGCTGATGCTGAGACGAGGCATTACAAGAGTGATGAGTAATTAATAATAAATTATATTTGAAATTTTGAAATAACAGAATGGCTGAAGAAGAAAATAATAATCCACAAAAGAAGCAAGACAGTAAGAATCGTTTTGGTAATTTTATCAAACCGGGTGGCAAAAAACCTAAAATTAGTTTTTACTGGATTTACGGTATTCTGGCTCTGGTTTTTTTGGGACTTAACTTTTTGAATACAGGTGGCGAACCCAAAAAAACCGATTGGAAGGATTTTAGAACTATGTTGCAGGACAAAGATATCCAGAAAATCATTTTGGTAAATAAAGAGATAGCTGAAATCTACATTAAGCCTGACTCGCTGAAAAAGAAAAAGTACAAGGGTCTGAAGAGTAAAACCAGTACTTTTGGTCAGAAAACGGCGCAGTTTGTGTACAATGTAGCTTCCCCGGATATTTTTATTCAACAGGTGCAGGAGGTGCAGAAAGGGAATAAAAATCCTGTGTATGTGGAGAGTGAAACCCGGCACAACTGGGGGGCTGATATCCTGAGTTGGGTGCTTCCCATTGCTTTGCTTTTTGGCGTATGGTACTTTATCATGCGGATGATGAGCCGTGGCGGCGGCGGCGCCGGTGGCCAGATTTTCAATATTGGCAAATCAAAGGCTAAGATGTATGACAAAAACACCAGTGTGAACATTACCTTTAAAGATGTTGCCGGACTGGAGGAGGCTAAAGTAGAGGTGATTGAGGTGGTTGACTTTTTGAAAAGTCCTGATAAATATACTAAGCTGGGGGGCAAAATTCCAAAAGGTGTTCTGCTGGTAGGCCCTCCCGGAACAGGAAAAACGCTGTTGGCTAAATCAGTTGCAGGAGAGGCTCATGTGCCTTTCTTTTCACTTTCGGGTTCCGATTTTGTGGAGATGTTTGTAGGTGTGGGAGCATCGCGTGTTCGTGACCTTTTCAAACAGGCCAAAGACAAAGCCCCGAGCATCATTTTTATTGATGAAATTGATGCCATCGGGCGTGCCCGTGGGAAAAACCCTATGACCGGGTCCAACGATGAAAGGGAGAATACACTGAACCAGTTACTGACCGAGATGGATGGTTTTGTTCCCAATTCGGGAGTTATCGTGATTGGTGCTACCAACCGTGCAGATATTTTGGACAAAGCTTTGCTGCGGGCCGGTCGTTTTGACCGTCAGATTTTTGTGGAGCTTCCTGATTTGGATGCCAGACGGCAAATTTTCAAAGTACACATGCGTCCGTTGAAGCTGAATAAGAATATCGATATTGAATTTCTTGCACGCCAGACTCCCGGCTTCTCCGGGGCAGATATTGCCAACGTCTGTAATGAATCAGCACTGATTGCTGCGCGTAAAACACACAAAAGTATTTCCCGCCAGGATTTTATGGATGCCATCGACCGAATCATTGGCGGTTTGGAAAAGAAAAATAAAATTATCTCTCCCAAAGAAAAGCAGGTTGTGGCTCATCACGAGGCTGGTCATGCAGCCGTTAGCTGGCTGTTGGAGTATGCCAATCCACTCGTAAAAGTAACTATTGTACCGCGTGGAAAATCTCTTGGCGCTGCCTGGTATCTGCCCGAAGAACGGCAGATTACAACTACAGCACAAATGTTTGATGAGATGTGTGCAGCACTTGGAGGCCGTGCAGCCGAAGAGGTGGTTTTTGGAGAAATATCTACCGGAGCACTCAACGACCTGGAGAAAGTTACCAAACAAGCCTATGCTATGGTGGCGTATTATGGCTTAAGCGAGAGAATAGGAAACCTTAGCTATTATGATTCTTCCGGACAACAAGAGTTTTCTTTTGGGAAACCTTTTAGCGAAAAAACTAATGAAATTATTGACGAAGAAATCAGTAAGTTAGTAGAAAAAGCCTATAAACATTCCAAAGAAATTCTTATTGAGCATCGCGATGAACTGGAAGCACTGGCAAAAAGATTACTTGATAAAGAGGTGATTTTCAGTGACGACCTCGAGGAAATATTCGGTAAAAGACCCTGGGGGGGCGAAACCTTTAGCATTAAAAGCCATCTCTCTTCCGGGAAAAGCCGTAAAAAACAGCTTCCTGCTGCAAAAACGGAAGAAAAACCGAAAG
>CAZRAW010000131.1:0-2523 GCA_964598065.1 uncultured Lentimicrobiaceae bacterium | reverse complement strand
AAACCGAAAGCTGTTAAAAAATCAGGGACCATTATAAAGGAGATAAGTCCGGAAACCGTCAAAAAGTCGGGAACTGCTGAAACTGCTGAAACAAAAGAAGAGGCATAAACCATGGACGAAACAACCACCAAAGAAAAAATTCTAAAACGGGTACGCGATGCCCTCATTAATAAAAAGGAAAATCCTTTTAAGAATATTGATTTCAATACTTCTGTCTATACTCATATAGAGGAGGAGAAAGAAATAGTCTTTGCCCGCAAACTAATGGATATGAACGGCGCTTTTGTCTATTGTGAAAATGAAAAAGCGCTGGGCGAAAACCTGAAAGCATTGCTCGAACAAAAGAAGTGGCCTGATTATTTTGTTGTGGATAAAAAAGTGGAAGTGTTGTTACAATCGCTTGATATTCCTTATCAGAATGACCCGGAGGAGTTTAACAATATAACTGCAGGTATCACCCGTTGTGAATATCTGATTTCGCGTTTTGGCAGTGCATTGGTTTCCTCCGGCCTTGATTCCGGTCGTCGCATGTTTGTCTTTCCCGAGTCGCATATCATCATCGCTTACTCCTCACAAGTGGTTGAAGAATTGCAGGACGCGTTGGCAGGTATGCGAAGACGTTACCGTGACCGGTTACCCTCACAAATGACAGTGATTACAGGTCCCAGCCGCACCGCCGACATTGAAAAAACGCTAATTATGGGTGCCCACGGACCACGTGAACTCTATGTGTTTGTGGTGGATGATGAAGATTAACAGAATCTTATTTTGGATTTTTTTTGGCAGCTGTAATCGCTAACCGGATAAAAAAAAGCGGAAATTCAATTCTTCAAATAATTATGAATATCTTTTATGGAAAAGTTTGCCCCTTGTAAACGCTTGCCTGCGAAGGAGCATATACTTGTCCACCCATTCGCAACGTTTCACCATTCTCCAATATAACCTGAATATCGGCGCTGCCATCATTACTGATATTCATGGTAAAATAGGGACTGCCTCCAGCACCCTTAGGTCGTATGTGAGCGGTTACAGTCATCGCCTGTTTGTTATTTTTTCCCGGATAAAAACGGTAGTCTTTCAAAAAACCTTCGGCAGTAACACCGCCAACGCCATTCCATCCCACCACACCCTGAAAACCAAACTGCAAGATGATTTTATTATCCTTGACAGCCACAAAATTAATGTCGGGAGTAACCGAATAGTAACGTCCATAGGGGCCGTATAAACGAGTAGCCTGAAACACAAACTGCTTGTTTTTAATCAGCTTGGCATAATATTGCCGGGAAGCCAACGACTTCTTTTCCCGCTCTTCTTTTTTCTTTTGTTTTTCCAGCTTACGTTGCTCTTTTTTGGCTAGCTGCTTGTTTTGTGCCATTCCGGGATTCGCCGTGAACAATGTCAGGGCAAAAAACAATCCGAGGAAATAGATGAATTTTTTCATGGTATATCTTTTTAAATTGAAAACTTACCAAAACCATGCCATAAATAAGGAAAATAATGCTGTTCATGTGGCAAAAAAGCAAATGCTTTG
The DNA here is from genome assembly GCA_964598065.1 of uncultured Lentimicrobiaceae bacterium. Taxonomy (GTDB): domain Bacteria; phylum Bacteroidota; class Bacteroidia; order Bacteroidales; family F082; genus Sulfidibacterium. The sequence goes on along the minus strand of CAZRAW010000131.1, from coordinate 992 downwards.
CGAAAAATTGTCTTTCCCAATACAGAGCCATTTATCTTTAAACAACTTTATTTACGGTTGTTTTTCAGAAAAGGCTTTCCCCAATGAAAATATCAGCTTCCTTCGGAGAAACTATTTGCCCGTAAACCATAATCGGAGCGCCACCTGCCGGCTGAATCGTTAATTGTGCTGTTCCATCATCGGAAACATTCAGGTAAATGTTTGGCGGCAATCCCGGACCAATAAGGTTTACGTTAGTAGTCATGTAAAGATTGTTTTTCTTTTTCCCCAGATGAACCTGATAATCGGATAAGGTACCTCGAACAGTAATCCCTCCAACCCCGTTCCAGCCAATAGCTCCATTGAAGCCAAACTGAAGAACAACATTGTTTCCGTTTATTGACATGAAATTGATATCAGGAGACAAAATAAACGACGCTCCTTGTGGACCTGTTAGAAAATCTGCCTGAAAAACAAAATATTTTTCTTTTAGAAGCTGAGTATAATACTTCCGCGATATCTCGCGCTTCATGCTTCTTTCTTTCTTTTTTCGCAATTGCTCCAAATGATGTTTTTCCTTTTTTGTAGGCGCCTGATTTTGAGCATAAGCAACTCCACCGAATAGTAATCCGGCGATGAGAAAGATGCCGATAAAATAAATTAGCTTTTTCATAATATACAGTATTTCAGTTTTTAATATAGAAACAAAAGCTGTACCAATCCAAACTGTTTGACACCTCTTTTTTGTTAAAGATTTAAAAAAGCAGAACAGACTTTTGTCCAAATGTACGCATAATTTCTAAAAAGCATTTGTAAAAGCGTCTGATTCGTAATAGCTTTTTGTGCCCGGTGAAAACAATATTTCGTAAAGAGCCGGATCAGGCCGGCGACTTTTGAAATGTAAAAAAGTAACAGAGCAGAAAAGATTACGCTTTCAACAGGCGTCTTACATTAAAGGCGGTAAGCATTAGATCGCGTGGTGTTCTTTTCAATGCATTTTCAAGCGTTCCGGG
>CAZRAW010000130.1:0-6510 GCA_964598065.1 uncultured Lentimicrobiaceae bacterium | reverse complement strand
ATTATTAAAGTTGTTAATGTTAAACTGAAAACCTTTAACTTAGCATCAGCTAAGTATCCACGTATTGTGATGAACCTAAAATTATATAAGTTTTTACCATAATTGTATAACATGTGATCTTGGTAATAAATTAATTTTGCAACGCTCTTCAAAAGTATTAATCATATCAAAAACAATAAAGAAATGAGCTGCTATTTTTGAAAAAACTTGAAATAATGGACACAATTTATCGTTTTTTGAGAAAAATTTTTTATGACAAGAGCCTGGTGGATGAGCTGATTGAAAAAAGCCAGTTCATCACAGTTCCTGCTCACACCAAAATCCTTGAGGAAGATAAGTACATCAAAGTAGTTCCTCTGGTTTTTGAAGGGAGGATAAAAGTCATGCGTCAGAACGAATCGGGAAAAGAAATTTTGCTTTATTACATCAACCCCGGCGAAAGCTGTGCACTCTCTGTTGCGGCAGGACTTAACCAGACAAAAAGTTTGGCCTTTGCCGAAACAGAAATGGAAACAAAAATGTTTGCCATTCCTATTGATACCATAAAAGATTTGCATTATCGTTATCCTCAATGTAACGATTTCCTTCTTTTACTCTTTCACAACCGTTTTAATGAACTGATACTTTTTATTGACTCTATTGCTTTTAAGACTGTGGATTTCAGACTAATTCAGCATTTAAAACAAAAACAGGAAAAAGCCGGGGAGAATACTATTCACATAACTCATCAGCACCTCGCCGATGAGCTGGGAACAGCGAGAGAAGTGATTTCCCGACTATTGAAACAGTTAGAAAGGGATGGAAAAATTATTAATCACCGTTCTAAAATTGAAATTTTGGAACCGCTGTAACTTTTATCACCAATATTCTATATTTTCCAATATATTTTTGCCTTAAATTATAAACATATCACTATGAAACAGAATATTGGAAATACAGACAAAATTATCCGGATTAGTCTCGGTGTTGTAATTGCCGCACTGGGCTTTTACTTCAAAAGTTGGTGGGGACTAATAGCCCTGGCACCGCTTTTAACCGCATTTATCAGTTTTTGCCCGCTTTACCCTATTTTTCGTCTCAGTACAAAAAAGGAGAAATAACCCATCCTGAGGTTTACTTTAAAAAAACAGCTATCTGTACAGGTAACTGTTTTTTTATGTAAGAACTTTCTAAAACCCTTACCATTTCAAGGTTTTCAACAAAAGATGTTTAAAAACTATTTCTGTTAATGGTTATTTTCATTGGCGATTCTTCTATTTTTGTAGCAAATTCGGAAAAATGTCTGCAGAATACAATGATGACAGCGTAAGATCTCTTGACTGGAAAGAGCACATCAGGCTCAGGCCGGGAATGTATATCGGTAAACTGGGGGATGGCAGCTCGCCGGATGATGGAATTTATGTTTTACTAAAAGAGGTGATGGACAATTCCATCGACGAGTATGTCATGGGGCACGGTAAAGTAATTGAAGTTACTATCAATGAAAAGATGGTTATTGTTCGTGACTATGGCCGTGGCATGCCGTTGGGGAAAGTGAAAGCATGTGTAAGTCAAATAAATACAGGCGCAAAATATGATTCTAAGATATTTAAAAAAACTGTGGGCCTCAACGGAGTCGGCGCCAAAGTGGTAAATGCTTTGTCCAGCTTTTTCGAAACACAATCCATCAGGGATGGAAAAACGAAAATTGTGGAATACCAATGCGGTGAGCTGGTAAAGGATGAAGATATTCATCCTTCTGATTTAAAGCAGGGAACCATTATCAGTTTTATTCCCGACGAAGATATTTTCGGAAACATTCGTTATATTTTTGAATATGTGGAGGAGAAGTTGTGGAATTATGTTTTTCTTAACAACGGGCTTACCATCGTTTTCAACGGGCAACGTCTGCAGGCCAAAAACGGACTTCTCGATTTACTTGAGCACAACATTAACGGCAATGGACCACTTCGCTATCCTATCATTCACATTAAAGAAGACGATTTCGAATGTGCTTTTTCGCACAGCTTGCGTTCTTACAGCGAGGAGTACTACTCTTTCGTAAACGGGCAGCACACCACCCAGGGAGGGACACACCAAAGTGCTTTCAGAGAGGCACTTGTAAAGGCTATCCGTGAATTTTACAAAAGAGATTTTGAAACGAGCGACATACGTACTTCGTTGGTTGCCTCCCTTAGCATAAAAGTTCAGGAGCCGGTTTTCGAATCGCAGACCAAAACCAAACTGGGCTCGCAATATGTGGAGCCGGAAGGACAGACCGTGCGTAATTATGTCGGCGATATTATCAAACGTAACTTGGATAACTATCTGCACATCCATTCCGAAACCGCCGAGGAGCTTTACAGGAAAATCCTGCAATCGGAAAAAGAGCGTAAAGACATGGCCGGAATTAAAAAGCTGGCTCGTGAAAGCGTGAAAAAAGCCAGTTTGCACAACAAAAAACTGCGTGATTGCCGTGTTCATCTTAACTCAAACCATGAAAAAAGATTAGAGACTACGCTGTTTATTACCGAGGGCGATTCGGCCAGCGGCTCTATCACCAAATCGCGTGATGTACAAACCCAGGCCGTTTTCAGCCTCAAAGGGAAACCATTGAACAGTTACGGACTAAGTAAAAAGATTGTTTACCAAAATGAGGAGTTCAATCTTTTGCAGGCCGCTTTAAATATCGATGAAAGTCTTGAAAACCTGCGTTATAACAACATTGTTGTGGCAACCGATGCTGATGTGGACGGCATGCACATTCGTCTGTTGCTCCTCACATTTTTCCTGCAGTTTTATCCCGATCTGGTGAAAACAGGTCATCTGCACATCTTACAAACCCCGTTATTTCGTGTCCGGAACAAAAAAGAGACTATTTACTGCTACTCGGATGAAGAGCGCATTAAGGCCATCGCAAAGCTAAAACCACATCCGGAGATTACCCGCTTCAAAGGACTGGGAGAAATTTCACCAGGAGAGTTTAAATATTTTATTGGCAAAAGCATGCGCCTCGACCCGGTCATCTTAAAACGGGAATCTTCCGTAGCGGAGACTCTGTCTTTTTATATGGGTAAAAATACGCCTCAAAGGCAGAAATTTATCATCAACAACCTGCGGTTTGAAGAGGATGTGGTGGATGGAAAAGTAGCATAGGAATTATTTGTTTTTGAGATTAAATTAAGGCCAAAACCAATCCTGATAAGCGAATTCTCGTAAGGGGGAAGTAGTCGTCATTAAAATTGTTCTCTATCTTTGTCATAACTTAAAGCAAATTTTTCATTGAAACCTTTATTCAAAATAAAACCTTTTAAAACAGCAGTCCGGTCAGGACTTCTTCTCCTCCTTTCCGGTATTCTGATATTGGCCGCATGTAATAAAGACATTCTTAACACAAGTCCGGATTTCAAGCTGACATTTTCCAATGATTCCATTATTTTCGATACGGTATTCACGTCGCTGGGTTCCGCCACACACCGGTTGAAAGTCTATAATCGTGGGAACTCGAAAATAAAAATCTCCGATATCCGGTTAGAAAAAGGAGCAGCATCGGATTTCCGTATTAATGTGGACGGCGAGGCCACTTTCGACAAACAGAATGTGGTAATCCGTGGCGGCGACAGTCTTTTTATCTTTGCCCGTGTGACCATCGACCCCAATAATGTTGCCAACCCGTTTGTGGTAGAAGACAGGTTGATTTTTAATATCAATGGCAATGAGCAGAGTGTCAAACTAATAGCCTGGGGAAGAAATGCACATTACATACTGGCCGACCATCATACGCCAGGATTCCCTTCGTACAAAATTGTGGCCGACAGCCTCGAAAATGTGCAGTGGACTAATAAAAAACCAATTGTGATTTACGGATTTGCCGTTATCAATTCTTACGGAAGTCTGAATATTGCAGCAGGTACAAAAATTTATTTTCATAAAAATTCAGGATTGTGGGTATATGCCAACGGAAAACTTACCGTTTCCGGAACGCGGGAACAGCCTGTGATTTTTCAGGGTGACAGGTTGGAGGCCGATTATGCCGAACTTCCCGGACAGTGGGACCGTATCTGGATAATGGAAGGCCCGGCCGGCAGCGATGATGTGATAAAAAACGCCATCATCAAAAACGGATTTATCGGCATTCAGGCCGAATCGTTTTTTCAGAAAACCAAAAACAAGCTTTTACTTAAAAATGTTGTGATTGAAAACATGGACGGAGCGGGAATCCTCAGCAGGGATTATAATATTGATGCCCAAAACCTGGTGGTTGCCAACTGCGGCGGTTATTGCCTTGCTCTTACAGGTGGCGGCAATTACCATTTTATCCAAAGTACGCTGGTCAATTACTGGTCCTATTCCATCCGGAATAATCCGGCTGTTATGCTGACCAATTTTCTGCCCGACTCCAACAACCGGCCCGTTCCCTCGTCCATGCATTTCACGTTGGGAAACAGCATTATTTACGGATACAACGACAACGAATTTGGCACAAGCATGGTTGCCGGTGCCGACTCTGCCTATTTTCTCGACCATTGTCTGGTGAAAACTCGTTTAAAAATGGACAATTCCGCCTATTTCAACCAAATCATCAAGAACAAGGATCCGAAATTTATGGATATTGAGAACCTGGATTATCGCCTTGACACGTTATCACCGGCCATTGGCAAAGGCGACCCGGCCATTAGTGCGGCTGCACCATACGACCTGCTTGGAAATCCCCGAGGACAATCTCCCGATCTCGGCGCTTATCAATTTGTTCCAGGCCAAAGTAAAAAGTTAAAATAATCTTTCTATTTTCGCCAAAAATTCAGCATTACAAGCTAACATTTATTATGGTCATTGGAATTGGAGGAGTGAGCAACGCCGGGAAGACAACACTTGCGACCCGGTTGAAAGAGAAACTGAGTGCACTCCGGATATCTGTTTTGTGTCAGGATGACTTCGCCCACCCCACGTTTGAAATCCCCCGCATAAACGGCCATGTGGACTGGGAAGTGCCCGAATCCATCGATTTGGCAAGATATTATCGTCACATTTTAAAAGGACGTGAAGAGAACGATATCGTGATCGCAGAAGGACTGTTCGCCTTTTGCGATAAACATATTTATAATCATTACGATAAAAAAATCTTCCTGACCATCAGCAAAGAGACTTTCTGGCGAAGAAAATCCAAAGACCTGCGATGGGGGAAAGAGCCCGACTGGTATTTGGAATACATTTGGAAAAGTCATTTTAAATGTGGGATGCTGGAAGAAGTGGACGAAAACACCATATTACTTTCCGGAGAAGAGACCATCGATTTAGACAAACTGCTTCCTTTTCTCGAAACTGAAAAATTTGTTTCACAAGTTTTCTGAAACCTAACGTTGTGTTGGCTTAATATTACCGGATATGGTACTATCATTCAAAATATTGTTTCTTTTTGAAAGCGTTATCAGGCAAATATTGATTTTTTCCGCTTCCTCCAGTTGTCCATCGATCCAATGGATAACAATACCCCTTTTCTCCATACGCCGGAACCAGGTCATTTGCCGTTTGGAAAACTGATGGATAGCAGTATTCAGTTTTGAGAACATTTCATCATAGCGTATTTCTCCCGTAAGATATTGGGTTACAAAACGATATTCCAAACCATAAAAAATCAATTGCTGCGGAGTCATGCCTTTGTTAAGCAAATCTTGTATCTCTTCAATCATTCCGTTTTCGAGACGGGTTTTCAGCCTTTGGGTAATTCGCTGCCGCACAACATCACGGGGAAAAACAATACCGAAGTTTACCGAATCGATTTTTGGAAATTCCTCCTTCACGGGATGTGCTTTTTCAAATTCTTTTATTTCGATGGCGCGGATGGTGCGTTTGCGGTCGGTGATGTCCGTGGTGTTATGTAGTGCACCATAATGCTTTAACAATTCTATCAGTTCCAAATCCGATAATGTGTTAAGCTGTTCACGCAAAGCCGTGTTTTCCGGTACCTTTTGCAACCGGTAATCGTTGAGAACGGCATCAAGATAGAGTCCTGACCCGCCGCACAAAACCGGCAGATGTCCCCGTTTTTTAATGTCAGTGTAAGCGTGAAAAAAATCGTGTTGAAAGGCATAGACATTATATTCTGTTCCGGGGTCGGCAATATTCACCAGATGCAAAGGGATTTGTTTGCCACTCACAAAATAATCCTCCAAATCTTTTCCCGTTCCGATATCCATTCCGCGATAGACCTGGCGCGAGTCGGCACTGATGATCTCACCTCCGGTTTTTTCGGCCAGCAGGGCAGCGAGACGCGTTTTTCCGGTAGCCGTACTGCCCAGAATGGTAACCATGTCCATGTTTTTCTTCAACATTTTGCGAAAGTAAAGAATCTCCAAGACATGATGGCCGCCTTTTTTACCAAAATTTAATGTGGGTTAGCAAGCTCGTTTTCAGAATACTTTAACCCGGTCAAAATGCTCTGACCCTTATTTCTCACTTTTAGGAGGGAAAAAGGGCAATGATTTCATACTTTTGCTGTTGTTAGTTAAAACAAAAGGGAACGAATTTTCA
>CAZRAW010000129.1:0-6540 GCA_964598065.1 uncultured Lentimicrobiaceae bacterium | reverse complement strand
GGGATGCATTAGTAGGAACGGCGCTTTTCCTCACTTACCTTGCCGGTCGTAAAATGAAAGTATCGGAGTTGCGGGCCACTTATCCCAACTATTTTATCTCTAAAAATAAAATAACGCTGAAATCGGAAACACCGGTGCCGGAACTTTTCCAACAGGTAAAGGCTGCCTATTCCGAATTTCCCATTCTGGATATTGATGGTTTGAAAATTGATTTTCCTGATGGCTGGGTACAGTTGCGTACTTCCAACACGGAGCCTGTTATGCGTGTTTATGCGGAATCAGTTAGTATGGAAAAGGCGGAAGCTTATGCGGAAAAGGTGATGGATTTGCTGAAGTAAGAGAACAGATCATCCAATGGTCATTCGTTGCACTGGCAAAAAAGAGGTTTTCCGTATCCCTACGGTAAATTACATCTATGAAATTACAGCGTAATGGATTACTCTTGTCCGAGCAAAAGTTTGCGTAGTTTGTTAGTGGTGATATCCAGGATAACATTTAACATATAATTTGGCCATTCGAAAGGATCCACTTTGTTAATTTTACAAGTCTATAGCAGTGAATAAATCATGGCGGCTTGTTAAGCTCCATGGTGTAATTCGGTAAACGGATAGTTCTTAATACACCAAGCTACAGGACGAATGGATTCTTTTGTATTTTTGTACAAAATGTTTAGAAACATGGAAAAGTTTAATTTTGACGACATACGGCCTTATACAGAAGAAGAAGCGTTAAGAGCTATCCAGCGCATCGTGAAGCTTCCAGAGTTAAAATCTATTTTGGAATATCTTTATGGGGAAGGGAATCATAAATTTTTAATCAAATTAGCTACGGAAGCTACCTCCATATTAGATTTTCAAAAAAATTTCATGTATCCCCTGATTCAAAAAATTATAGAAAATACTTCTGGAGGATTAAGTACCTCAGGCTTTGCTGCTTTGTCAAATAATGAGCCTTGTCTTTTTATCGCCAACCATCGCGACATCACACTTGACTCTTCTCTACTTTCCACCATTTTGGTGGAAAAAAATCTTATACCATGTGAAATTACTTGGGGGCATAATTTAATGGTTTCTCCTTTTATTACAGATTTGGGAAAAATTAACCGACTGATTACAGTATTTCGTCAAGGTGAACATCGTGAAGTTCTATTTCATGCCCAAAAACTTTCGGCTTACATCCATAAGAAAATAACTAAAGATAAACGCTCGGTATGGATTGCCCAGCAAAAGGGGAGAACCAAAAACGGCAACGATAAAACCAGTGTGAGCATTTTAAAAATGTTAAGTATGGCAGGAGAAGGAGATTTGATTAACCAGCTCATTGAATTCAACATTACACCCGTTAGTATTTCATATGAATGGGAACCTTGCGATATTCTTAAAGCAAAGGAAATTTACATCTCCCAAAGTAAGGCTTATGTGAAGAAACAAGATGAAGACATTCAAAGCATCCTTAGCGGTATTCTGGGCAAAAAAGGTCACATTCATTTGGGTTTAGGCAACTCCATTAATACTAAAATACTACAGATTGATACAAATATTTCCAACAATAATATTTTTCAACAAATTGCAGCTTTGATTAATCTTGAAATTTATAAGAACTATCATTTATGGCCTAATAACTTTTTAGCCTACGATCTTTTGCATCAATCTCATCAATACTCAAATCAATACACTGCTGACATAGAAGGCGGGTTTAATGATAGGATGGAAAAAGTATTGCAAGAAAATAATGGTAATAAAAAGGAGATTATTGAATTGTTTTTAAAGATTTATGCATGGCCTGTAATTAATAAGCTTAAATATAAGCTGCCTTTGTTCAATTCCAAGGCTTTGTAAAAAAACCACCAATCTTGTAGTCTGTAGGAATAATAAAATGACCTAATGCATTGTTTAATTACCTACGAGTCCGCTCTAAAAAGGTTACAATTTGGTTTCAGCCACTTTTACCCCTCAATCCCCTAAAGGGGAAGTGGCTGAAAATCAGCGCATCCTTTAGGGAGTGGGGTAAACACTGATTTTCATTATTTACCCCAGTTTACCTTTTTAGACTGGACTCACCTGTCATTTTTACAAACACTTCAGTATAGTAATATTACAACATATCCTGCACTTCATTATAGCTACTTACCTCGTGTTGTACAGGCAAAACCATTTCTCCGATTTTGTATTCCAATTCAGTAGTTGCATCTTTTCGTTTTCTGAAAAGAACCCATTTTCGTTTAGGATGGGAAAAATTAAACAATAATAACCTTGATACCATAGTCTTCAAGACCCCTTTTAAATCGGTCTTCAATAAGCTTATCCGTAATGATAATATCAACTTTCTCTAAACCGCTAATTCTGCCAAAGCCTCTTCGTCCAAGTTTGGATGAATCGGTCAGCACAATTACCTTTTTCGCAGCTTGTATCATCATATTATTCAGGGAAGCTTCCATTGTTGATGTGGTAGTTATTCCATTAGCAAGATCAATCCCGTCAACACCTATAAACAGTTTATTACAACTAAATTCCGTCAACATTTTTTCAGCAAAAGAACCGATTACAGAATTTGAGCTTTTCCGCATTATCCCGCCAAGTTGTATGACCTCCACTCTTGCATAATTTGATAATATCTCTGAAACGTCTATTGTTGCTGAAAGAACAGTTAGAATACTTTGCGGACTGATATTACGAGCAAATTCAATGACTGTTGTTCCGGAAGCAATAATTATTGTATCGTTTTGCTCAAGTAAAGAGACTGCGGCTTTTGCAATTTTTTGCTTCTTATCCACATTGAGTTTTACTTTATCTTCTATTGGGCGTGGTATATTAATGAATGGATTTATCGATGTAGCACCACCATGGGTTTTGATCAAAAGATTCCGAACCTCAAGAGCTTTTATATCTTTTCGAATAGTTACACCTGAGGCTCGTAGTTCTTTACTCAGATTCTGAACATTAACAACCCCTTTTTCATTGAGCTTTCTAAGTATATATTGATACCTTTCTGCCATGCTTTCTGCCATACATTAAGATTTTATTTTGCAAATCTAATAAAAATATGTTTCATTTTTTCTCTATTAGAAATCAGTATTCTTTTCTTTTCTTTCTTAAAATTTATACTTACTCTAAATAATTTATACTTATTCTAAATAAAATGAGTATATTGTTGCATTACAGTAAATTAAATATTATTTAAGTATTCTAAACTACTATTGGGTAAAGATGCTTTTATGATTTATTTGTTTTTAGTTATTTTTATTTATTAAACTTGCAAAACGAAACATTACGAAACATTACGAAACTTTATATAACCATGTTGATAAAATAACATTATGAAACGAAATATAATGATAAAAAAGTTGTTTCAAAACGGTAAAGTTTACGACTTTATTGTTATCGGAGGAGGAGCTACAGGTATAGGAGTTGCACTTGAGGCTTCCGCAAGAGGATATTCTGTTATTCTTTTAGAACAATCCGATTTTACTAAATCCACTTCCAGCAAAAGTACAAAGATAGCCCATGGTGGCGTGCGTTACTTGGCACAGGGAAATGTCAGACTGGTGCGAGAAGCATGTATTGAACGTGGATTACTAAGGATTAATGCACCGCATCTCGTGAAAAATCTATGGTTTGTAATTCCAACTTCAGGATTAAGAGAAGAGATAATGTACACAGTCGGTTTGACATTCTATGACATGGTTGCCGGACGTCTTGGTTTAGGAGTCTCTAAACTCATTTCCAAAAAACATACATTAAAACGGGTGCCGACTTTGAATCCAAATAAATTGACAGCAGGTGTAATATACCATGACGGTCAATTTGATGACTCCAGACTTGCTATTAACTCTTTACAGACTGCAGTAGAACACGGTGCAGTAGTATTAAACTATACACGTGTTACAGAATTATTAAAGAATCAGGATGGTAATCTAAGTGGTGTTATAGTAATTGATGAAGAACAAAAGGAAACACTCCAGATTTTAGGTAAAAATATTATTAACGCAACTGGTGTGTTTGCCGATGAAATACTGCACAAGGATAATCCAAATAACCGGAAGACGGTTGCTCCAAGCCAGGGAGTACATCTAATACTTGATAAATCTTTCTTACAGGGTAATGATGCTATCATGATACCAAAAACTGATGACGGACGTGTTCTTTTCCTTATACCATGGCATGAAAAAGTCATTGTGGGTACCACTGACACACCAATCAAAGAGGCATCACTGGAACCCATAGCACTGGAGGAAGAAATTGAATTTATTTTGACAACAGTCGGACAATATCTGACAAAGGTGCCTAAACGTACAGATGTATTGAGTGTATATGCCGGATTACGCCCACTTGCCGCCCCAAAAAATGATGGAAAGAAAACAAAAGAAATATCCAGAAGTCATAAAATATTCCTATCTGATTCCGGTCTGCTTACCATCATTGGCGGCAAATGGACCACCTATCGTAAAATGGGAGAAGACTTGGTAGATCGTGCTGAAAAAGAAAGGAAATGGAAGCATATACCAACAAAAACAAAGCATTTGAAAATACACGGTTATAAAAAAGATATTAACTTAAACGATCCGATGTATTTCTACGGCACAGATAAAGAAGGAATTATGCAATTAATAGCTGAAAACCCTACATGGAATAAAATAATTAGTAAAAAACTGAATATTATCAAAGCACAAGTAGTTTGGAGTGTGAGAAATGAGATGGCTAGGAACGTGGAAGACTTTCTGGCACGACGCGTACGTGCCCAGTTGCTTGATGCCAGAGAAAGCATAAGAATGGCTCCGGAGGTTGCCAGTATAATGGCTGACGAACTTGGAAAGGACGAAGTGTGGCAAAAAGAACAGGTTAAACAGTATAAAATAATTACCGGTAATTATATTATTAACTAAGTATTAATTTAAATTATTTATTATGGAAAAGTACATTTTGGCTTTGGATCAAGGCACGACAAGCTCTAGAGCTGTGTTGTTTGATCACAATGGCGAGATTAAGTCGTCAGCACAGAAAGAGTTTACACAATTTTTTCCTGAAACGGGATGGGTAGAACATGACCCCATGGAAATATGGTCTTCACAAGTAGGAGTAGCGGCTGAAGCAATGTCTAAATTGGGGATTAACGGTACTGCTGTTGCAGGCATCGGAATTACAAATCAAAGAGAAACTACAATTGTTTGGGATAGAAAGACTGGAAAACCGGTTTACAATGCGATTGTATGGCAGGATCGACGTACATCAAAATATTGCGATGAGTTGAGAGAAAAAGGATTTGCTGATATGGTCACTGATAAAACCGGTTTAATTCTGGATGCATATTTTAGCGGAACAAAAGTCAAGTGGATTCTTGATAATGTCGAGGGGGCAAGAGAAAGAGCAGAAAAAGGAGAACTTGCTTTTGGAACAGTTGACTCATGGCTGGTGTGGAATTTAACACAGGGGCGTACACATGTTACTGATGCTACCAATGCTAGCCGTACTTTGTTATACAACATTCATACCCTTGAGTGGGATGACGAGTTGTTGGAGTTAATGAATATTCCTAAGTCAATTCTACCCAATGTTAAATCATCAAGCGAAATTTACGACTACTCCAATACTACTTTCTTTGCATCTAAGGTGCCTATTGCCGGTATTGCCGGCGACCAACAGTCTGCTATGTTTGGGCAAATGTGTATTGAAGAAGGTATGGTAAAGAATACATATGGTACAGGTTGCTTTATTCTTGTCAATACAGGTGAAAAACCATTTATTTCAAAAAACAAACTGATTACCACTATTGCTTTGAGTCTCAATGGAAAAGTAACCTATGCCCTCGAAGGAAGTATATTTATTGGAGGTGCGGTGGTGCAATGGTTGCGTGATGGTTTACGTATCATTAATACTTCAACCGATGTGGAAGCTTTAGCAAAAACAGTAGATGATAACGGTGATGTTTACTTCGTACCTGCTTTTACCGGTTTGGGAGCTCCTTATTGGGATCCATATGCCCGAGGAACAATTGTAGGTCTAAGCCGCGGTACAAACCGTGGTCATATTGCGCGGGCCGCCCTGGAAGGTATTGCTTTTCAAACGCTTGATGTGTTGGAAGCTATGAAAAAGGATACCCATATGGATTATACTGAAATGAGAGTTGATGGTGGAGCAGCGAATAATAATTTACTGATGCAATTTCAATCCGATATCCTTAATAAACCGGTTGTACGTCCTACAATTACAGAGACAACTGCATTGGGGGCAGCTTATCTGGCTGGACTGGCTACCGGTTTCTGGAAAGATATTGAAGAAATCAAACAGCAATGGAAAATAGACAAACGTTTTAGTCCTGAAATGAATTCAGAAACAGCTACACAACATATAACAAAATGGAAAAACGCTGTTTCCAGAGCTAAGTCATGGATTTCGTAAGTCAACTATATAATTTTCAATAAAATGTTTAATAATTTAAAAATAATAATAAAATGAATAGTCCATATCTTTATGAATTTTTAGGTACATTTTTTTTAGTTCTTCTTGGTGACGGCGTAGTAGCCGGCACCCTCTTAACCGGCTC
>CAZRAW010000128.1:0-6548 GCA_964598065.1 uncultured Lentimicrobiaceae bacterium | reverse complement strand
GACACAGACTATTGTTGTCAGCCAAAAGACCATTGATGTTACCATGAAACCTACCACTACCGGTTTAAACGAGGTAGTAGTTATAGGTTATGGAACACAGAAAAAAATAGATTTGACCAATGCTGTTACGAATATTGTATCCAAAAATTTCGTTAAAGGTGGAGTAACTGACGTGGGTCAATTAATAAAAGGGCGTGTACCAGGACTTAGCATTGTAAAATCGGATGCGAACCCAACAGGAACATCTCAATTTCTTCTAAGAGGGGTCACAACTTTAGCTTCAGGGTCACAACCACTCATTATTATTGATGGGATACCTGGAAGTATAAATGATGTAGTTCCTGAAGATATTGCATCTGTTTCTGTTCTAAAAGGTGGGGCTGGCGCTGCTATTTACGGAACCAGAGGTAGCAATGGAGTAATACTTATCACTACGACACAAGTAAAAGCAAAAACTCCGACAACTATTACGTTGAACAGCTATATGACTACTCAAACGATTACAAAGACGCTTCGGTTTATGAATGCCGAAGAATACCGGAAATTAGTTGCTGAAAAAAAACCCGGAGCCATTGACTATGGATCGAATACAAACTGGATCAATGAAATATTCCGGACGCCTATCTCTCAAACGTATAATGTGGGTGTGAAAGGAGGGAATGCAAGTACAAATTATATTATGAATATCAATTATAAAGGACTGCAAGGTATTATGTTAAAGTCTGACAATAAGGCGGTGAATGTACACCTTGGAGGCAATTATACCATGTTTGACGGAAAACTCAAAATTAATGGCAATATTATGACTTATAACCAAAAATATTTTTCAGGTGGTAACGGATATAGCTGGAGAGGTGATGTTTATAGGAATGCCTTGATTTATAACCCTACTGATCCCGTTAAGGATAAGGATGGAAATTGGACTGAGCATTTAAACATGAACAATTATGCTAATCCTGTTGCCCTTATCGAAGAAACAACCGGTTTGATCAATGTAACTAATGTTAGACCTTTCGGAAGCATTACTATACTTCCTTTAAAAGGGTTAAAATTTAAAGCACTGGTTTCACAGACTACTTATATTAAAACAGCCGGATATGCAGAATCATTCAAGCATATTAACAGCTTATTATATAGCAGAAAAGGCTTTGCTTCAAGAGGTACAACAAGAAGTAATGATAAACTGCTTCAAATTACGGCCAAGTATTCAAAGTCGTTTGGCAAAAACAGTTTTAATTTCCTTGCGGGGTACAGTTTTGAAAGCAATGTATATGAGTTTTACTGGATGAATAATTACAATTTTTCCAGTGACCAGTTTACCTATAACAATATTGGAAATGGTACAGCCCTTACAAAAGGTTTTGCAGGCATGGGTTCGTCCAAAAGTTTATCAAAACTGGTGAGTTATTTTTCAAGGTTAACCTATAATTACAATAATAAATATTTGTTGATGGCCACTATCAGGTACGAAGGTTCTACCAAATTTGGAAAAGATCATAAATGGGGGGCTTTCCCGGCTGTATCAGCAGGCTGGAACATTATACAGGAACCCTTTGCCAAACCTCTGAGAAAGTATTTAACTCTTCTAAAGATAAGAGGAGGTTTTGGTATAACCGGTACAACTCCATCTGCGGACTATGCATCATTAAGCACTCTTTCTTTTGGTCAAAAATATTTATATAATGGAAATTGGATCCCTGTTGTATATCCAGGTGACAATGCGAATCCTGATTTAGAGTGGGAAAAAAAGACTGAAATAGACCTTGGATTAGATTTTGGAGCCTTTGATAACCGGATTTCCGGATCCATTGACATTTATAAACGAATCACAAAAAACCTTATATGGTCTTATAGTGTTTCGACCCCTCCTTTTTTATACAATTCTGTTCTTGCCAATGCCGGTAAAATGGAAAATAAAGGGTTAGAAGTTCTAATAAAGGCAATTCCTGTGCAAACATCATCTTTTAAATGGAATACAACAATCGATGGTTCCACCAATAGGAACAAAGTGCTTGCCCTGTCAAATAAAAGATTTCATCTGGCAAATGGCTATTTTAATGTCGGTTGGACAGGTGAACCCATTCAGACATATATTCAGCGTGTACAGGTAGGACAACCAGTTGGAAATTTTTATGGTTACAAATCAATCGGTATAGATGCTAACGGACACTGGATCATTGAAGGTAAAGACGGAAAACCAAAACCAATCGCAGATGAACAGCCGGCGGACAAAAGGATATTGGGTAACGGATTGCCCAAATATTACCTGAACTGGATTAATACCATAGCTTACAAACATTTCGATCTTGACATAACGATGGGGGGAGCTTTTGATTTCCAGATACTGAATGAGGCTAAAATGTTTTATGGTGTACCTATAAGCCTGACAAGGGGTAATGTGCTGGAGTCTACCTATGATAAGATTTATGGGAAAAGACCGCTCGCTGATAATCAGGAACTTCAATACGTGAGTTACTTTATTGAAAATGGTGATTACTGGAAAATCCGCAATTTAACTCTTGGTTATACAATTGATGTTAAGAATAAAGTAATCAAACATCTCCGGTTGTATGTTTCAGGCTCGAACCTGTTTACGATTACCGGTTACAGCGGTATAAATCCAGAGGTCAACACTATCGGTCTTACTCCCGGTATCGATCAGAGGGACCGATATCCTTCCACAAGAACTTATACATGTGGAATTTCAATGAGGTTTTAACTTCAATACCTCGTTAATTTTTTAATTGAACTTAAAAATGAAAAAAAATGAAAAATATCATAAAAATAAATCTTGTAATTTTATTGCTGGTAACTGTCGTCAGTTGCAATAAACTTAATGAAACGGATTATTCGCAATTAACAGCAAATAATTATAAATATGCTCCAAGCGATGTATACAGTGTTATTGGCCCAGTATATTCAAATATGCGTGCGATGTTTGGTGGTGCTTGGAATTTTTCCATTTTGCAGATGGCCACGACTGATATGTTAGTTATGCCTAGTAATGCATCAGGATGGAATGACGGCGGAATTTATATACAACTGGAACAACATACATGGAACGCTGAATCCCCTCAGGTTAGCGCTACTTGGAATACATTATATACAGGGGTCATCCATGCAAACAGGATAATAGAACAACTCAACTCTGGGAAGGTACCTGTCCCTTCCGATGCAAGCAAGAAATCATTAATTGCAGAAATGAAAGTTGCACGAGCTTTTTATTACTGGCTTTTAATTGATAATTTCGGAGATGTGCCTTATGTTACAACGACCTCAAAGAAATTACCTGTTGCCACAGCTAGGGCAGTCATATATAAAGCAATTGTTACTGATATTAAAAATGCTATACCTTATTTAAGTACAGAAAACAATGTTTTAATGTACGGTCGGTTTAATAAGTGGGGGGCAGAAGCCTTGCTGGCAAACCTGTATCTGAATGCAAAAGTATATACGGGAACGGCTGAATGGACCAAAAGTCTGGCAGTATGTAATGATATTATTGCTTCCGGCAAATACTCTTTGAATCCCAATTATGAAGATGATTTCACTTGGAACAATCAAAATTCTGTTGAAACGATTTTTGCCATACCTTATGATCCAATAAATGGTCCTGGCATGTATATCAATTGTACATTACATGCTGCTTCAAAAGCTACTTTTGACCTTCAAGATACACCATGGGGTGCAGGTAGTATGGCAGCTGTTCCACAATTTATCGATACTTACGATACTAGTGATGCACGTTTGAGTGATACTTGGATACATGGGCCTCAGTTTGCGGCAGATGGGGTAACCCCGGTATACGATACATACGATAAGGCAGGACAACAATTAGATTATACAAATAGAATGCCTAACGGGATATATGTAGCAGAGAATCAAGGATACAGAATTATAAAATTCAAACCTAAGATGGGGGCTAATTTTAATCTGAGTAACGATTTTCCTTTTTTCCGTTATGCACAGGTGCTTATGATGAAGGCAGAAAGTCTGTTAAGAACAGGAAATGCTGCTGAAGCGGCAGCTATCGTTACGTTTGTCAGACAAAGAGATTTTAAGAATAATCCGTCAAAAGCAACTGTTACCGGAGCTGAGTTAATGGGAAATAGTAAATATAAGTGGGGGTATGTTGAAAATTATAAAATTGTGGACCCCGGAAATACTACGCCGGTCAAATACGGAGGTTTCTATGATCAGCTTGGATATGAATTTGCATGTGAATGGATGAGACGCAGGACTATGATCAGATTCGGTACTTACACAACAAAAAGCTGGTTGTCGCACCGGCCTAATGGTGCTTATCATAAAATTTTCCCGATTCCTCAAAATATACTGGATGCAAATCCTAATCTTAAACAAAATCCGGGCTATTAAAAATATGTTTCTATTGAGTGATCTCTTGATATTTTTATAACTTTACATCAAGAATCAAATGATTTTATTCTACGAAAAAAAATAAGGAGGAAAAAAATGAAAAAAATGAATGTATTAATCGCATGGCTTATGATAATTGTACTGTCTTCATGTACTACGGGTCGTGATAACAATTCTGTTACAATTGTTAAGAAACCGGATATTACTTCCACAAATGATTTTTATGTGAGCAACAGGCCTCCGCTGGAGCCAAGTCCGCTTATCAAATTACCCATTGGTTCGATAAAGCCAAAAGGATGGTTAAAAAAGACACTGGAACTCCAGGCTAATGGTTTTCATGGCCATCTGGAAGAAATCAGTAAGTATCTTGTAAAGAAAAACAATGCATGGCTTTCCCCGCAGGGTTTAGGCCTGCATGGATGGGAAGAAGTACCGTATTGGCTTAGAGGATACAGTAACAATGCCTATATACTTGGTGATAAAAAGATGATCAAAGAAGCTATGATATGGATTAATGCCACCATAAAAAGTCAGCAGAAAAGTGGGTGGTTTGGGTCGGCGCAAAAAAAAGGTGGTATCGCTACAAAACTTAAAGGGCATGCCGACCTCTGGCCGAATACGATAATGCTCTTCGTTTTACAAAATTATTATGAGTATTCGGGTGATCACAGGGTTCTTGACGTGATGAATAAGTACTTCAGGTATTTGCAGACCTATCCGGATGATAAGTTTCTCGTCGGTTTCTGGCCCAGGATGCGGGCTGGGGATATGCTTTACACTGTGTATTGGCTTTATAATCGTACAGGGGAAAAATGGCTTCTTGACTTTGCAAAGAAAGTGCAGAGAAATACGGCACACTGGGATATGGGGATCGTAAGCTGGCATAATGTTAACATAACCGAGGATTTTGGTGAACCAGCAACCTATTGGATGCAGTCTAAAGATCCGGCCTATCTTAATGCGGCCGAAAGAAACTGGCAGACTGTAAGAAAACTCTACGGACAGGTTCCAGGTGGCTTGTTTGGTGGTGATGAAAACTGCAGGCTCGGATATTACGGACCACGGCAAGCTATCGAGACCGGCGGTATAGTTGAAGATATGCTTTCCGATGAAATTCTGACCCGTATAACCGGCAGTCCTAAATGGGCCGACCGTGCCGAGAATGACGCCTTTAACACGCTACCTGCAGCTTTCACCCCGGATATGAAAGCTTTGCGTTACCTGACTGCCCCCAATATGCCTCAATCCGATAATAAAAGCAAATGGCCGGGCATTGACAACAGGGGACCTATGTTCTGGATGAATCCGTATATCCATCGTTGTTGTCAGCACAACTCAGGCCAGGGGTGGCCTTATTACGCTGAAAATCTTTGGTATGCTACTCCTGATAATGGACTGGCTGTCGTATTTTATTCAGCAAGCGAGGTAACTGCCAAAGTGGGAAAGGGTGTTAAAGTTAAAATATCAGAAAATACACATTATCCGTTTGACGAAAATATTGAGTTGACCATCTCTGCAAATAAACCGGTTAAATTTCCGCTTTACCTTCGTATCCCCGGTTGGTGTTCTAATCCCGAACTAAAAATCAACGGAAAAAAAGTACACCTGAAGAATGCAAAACCAGATTCATACATTAAAATCGAAAGGGTTTTTTCCAGTAACGATAATATTACACTGAAACTGCCGATGACCTTGGAAGTTAAAACTTGGAAAATGAACAGAAACTTTGTATCTGTAAATTACGGGCCGTTGACATTCTCTTTAAAGATTAAGGAAAAGTACATAAAAAACGGGGGTACGGAAAAATGGCCTGCATGGAATATCTATCCCGAATCTCCTTGGAATTACGGACTTGTTATGGACAAACAGAATCCTGTAAAATCTTTTGAGGTTATTAAGAAAAAATGGCCTGATTCAAATATGCCTTTCACTCTGAAGAATGTCCCCATTGAAATTATGGCTAAGGGAAGAAGAATACCCGGGTGGCAATTGGATAGTACGGGGCTTGTAGGAATAATACCACGAAGTCCGGTAGAAACAACAGAACCCATAAAAACTATCACATTGGTACCCATGGGTGCCGCAACATTAAGAATTTCTGCTTTCCCTGTTGTAGCCGGAAAATAACAATGTAGTAAAATCGGCAATTAAGGATGTAGTGTTTTCGGAAA
>CAZRAW010000127.1:0-6580 GCA_964598065.1 uncultured Lentimicrobiaceae bacterium | reverse complement strand
ACTTAGCTGATGCTAAGTTAAAGGTTTTCAGTTTAACATTAACAACTTTAATAATTTATTCGCTAATTCCTGCTATTTTTGCCACAAATTAAAATGCAAATGGAACCGGAAAATAGGATACGGGCTTTTGTACGGTTGGGGAGTGCATTGAGAGGGGCTTTTGGTGAGGAAGAGGTCTTTTTGACTCCGGCTGAAACGGCAAAAATGGAGCTGCTGCGTAGAGAAGTGGATGAAGCTGCTTTTTATAATCCGTGGTTTACCAAAGATTTTGTTTACAGGGCTTTGCTGGCTCTGGGCGAAAGTATGCGGGAAGAGAAACTGCGAAAATGGTTGTCGGCTTACGATTTTGCCACGGAGACAACTTTTCGGCCTAAAACGGTGGGCGTGGTTATGGCAGGAAATATACCGGCAGTAGGTTTTCACGATTTTTTAAGTGTGCTTATGAGTGGCCATCGCATCCTGGCACGGCTCTCTTCGGACGGCAAGAAACTGTTGCCGGCTATGGCGGAGGTGTTGACAGCCATTGTCCCTGAATTCAGTAATTATATCACGTTTACCGAAGGACAATTAAAAGCTTTCGATGCCATTATTGCCACCGGCAGTAACAATACTTCCCGCTATTTTGAGTACTATTTCGGGAAATATCCGAATATCATCCGCAAAAACAGAAACGGTGTTGCTGTCCTTACGGGAAACGAAACGGAAGAGCAGTTGAAAGCTCTTGCTGCGGATGTTTTTCTTTATTACGGGATGGGTTGCCGGAATGTTGCCAAGTTGTTTATTCCCGAAAACTATGCTTTTGAACCGCTGTTAAAAGTCTTTGATGAATGGAAACAGGTAAACGAAAACCATAAGTATTTTAACAATTACGAATATAACAAAGCCATTTTTCTTGTAAATGGCCGCACGCATTTTGATACGGGCAATCTGTTGATAGTGGAGGATGATAAATTTGCTTCGCCGGTGAGTGTTTTGCATTATGAATATTATTCGAGTCCTGTTGCTTTGCGAAACTATTTAATGGTGAATAACACGCTGATACAATGTGTCGTTTCTGAAGCTGATTTTCTTAAAAATGCTGTGCCTATGGGAAAAAGCCAGTCGCCTGAGCTTTGGGATTATGCCGATGGTGTGGATACGATGGCTTTTTTACTAAGGTTGTAACAAAGTGTTTCTCTGATGGTAGCGTAGTTTTTTATACTTCGGAAACCGTTTTGGGAAAAGCGAAAAAAATCTCTGTAAAAAATTAGGATATTAAGGGGAAATAAAATATTTTTGCACCCCCAAAATTGATAGAAAAAACAAAGAAAAATGAAAAAAGATATTCATCCTAAGAATTACAGACTGGTTGTTTTCAAAGACATGTCGAACGACTATGCTTTTATCACCCGCTCAACTGTTAATACCAAAGAGACCATTAAATGGGAAGATGGTAACGAATATCCTTTGGTGAAACTGGAGATTTCAAACAAGTCGCATCCTTTTTTCACCGGGAAAATGAAACTGGTGGATACGGCAGGCCGCGTGGATAAATACCGCAGCCGTTACAAAAAGTTTCAGGAAAAGAGAAAATAATCGGAGAAAAGGTTTATCATGAAACCCTTGTCGGTTCCGGCAGGGGTTTTTGGTTTGAAATTGCCTGAGAATAATACCAATTTTTTTTCGCCGGAATTTTTTTTCGCCGTATCTTAGCCCTTTTACAAAACCGTGGAGTTTTATGAATTATATCCTTTTTGATGGCGCGGGTCGGGACAATCTGCTGCCTTTCACGTTTACCCGGCCTGTAGCAGATATCAGGTTGGGAATTACCACTATTCGCGAAAAATGGGAGTATTTTCTCGGGCAAAAAACCTCTTCGTTAACGCGTGACTATCTTGCGGAAAAGTTTCCCATCGAAACAAAGGAAGAAAACATTTTGATTAATGCTTCCGTTTTACCCGACAAAGATTTGACCGAGCAGGTTGTGAGCCTTAGGGACGGGATGGCGCTGGTGCATGGCGATTTGATGATTGCTATGTATGTACATGCCGACGATATTGAAAAAATGGATAATGCTGAACCCGAAACTGTGGAGGTAAACCGGGAGATTCGGCAATTGCAGCATGTTTGGGAAATCTTCTCTATGAACAACATTGCCATCAAGGATGATTTTTTACGGCTGACAGCCGGCCGGAAATCACAATCCCCCGGTAAAACAAACTTTGTACAGGGTGATGTGTCAGATATTTTTGTTGAAGAGGGTGCGCAGGTAGAATTTGTTTTTTTGAATACCACCGATGGACCGATTTATATAGGAAAAGATGCCGTTATCATGGAAGGTGCTAAAATTCGCGGGCCTTTTGCCTTGTGTGCTCATGCCACAGTGAAAATGGATGCTAAAATTTATGGCGGAACTACCATTGGCCCTTACTGCAAAGTGGGAGGGGAGGTAAGTAATTCGGTTATTTTCGGATACTCCAACAAAGGACACGACGGTTTTCTCGGTAATTCCGTACTGGGCGAATGGTGTAATCTCGGGGCAGATACCAACGTTTCCAATCTGAAGAATACTTACGGGCCGGTGAAACTCTGGTCGTATGTTTCGGAACTTTTTGAAAATACCGGGGAGCAATTTTGCGGACTGATGATGGGCGACCACTCCAAAACAGGTATCAACACCATGTTTAATACCGGTACGGTGGTGGGCGTGAATGCTAATATTTTCGGCGATGGCTACCAACGCAATTTTATACCCTCTTTTTCGTGGGGTGGAAAACATGGGCTGGCACATTATGATTTGAAAAAAGCTTTTAAGGTAGCGCAGGCTGTTTTTTCGCGTCGTAACAGAGATTTTGATGAAAAGGAAGAGCGAATCTTTTCCACAGTGTTCGAGATAACTTACAACAGAAGAAGATAAGCGCTTTTCTGCCAACTGACAAAATGCGGTTCTTTTGCTTGTGGTACAGTCATTGTTTTGGAGTACGGCAAAATGTGTAAGACTTTTTAAAATAGATAAGCCGCAGGACGTTAAGCCGCTGAAACAAATATTATACGGCAGGCATTTCTCCCTGACTGACGAATTGACTTAGAGGAAATTTTTTATGAAAGATATTTTTGAACTACAGGATATAATGAATGGTGATACGGAATTTTTCCCGCTTTTATCTCCTGAGGATGAGAAAATAATGAATGAGGAGGAAATTCCCGGAGAGTTGCCTGTTTTGCCGGTGCGAAACACTGTTTTGTTTCCGGGCGTGGTTATTCCCATTACTGCCGGAAGAGATAAAAGCATTAAACTGATTCGGGATGCTTATCAGGGGAGCAAAATTATCGGAGTAGTGGCACAGAAAGATGCCGAAACCGAAGACCCCAAAGAAGTTGATTTACATAAGGTGGGAACCGTGGCGCGGATCATTAAAATTCTGCAAATGCCTGATGGGAATACCACGGCTATCATTCAGGGAAAAAGGAGATTTACCATTGAAGAAATGTTGCGGGAAGAGCCTTACTTTGTTGCCCGTGTAAGAAGTTTCGAACCTGGTATAAATCCTCCCCGACACGAAATGTTTCATGCGCTGATTTCCTCGATTAGAGATATTGCAGTTCAGATTATCGAAAAATCGCCGGTTATTCCTTCGGAAGCAGCTTTTGCTATCAATAATATCGAAAGCTCTGTTTTTCTCGTGAATTTTGTCTCTTCCAACCTGAACGTGGAAAACAAACAGAAGCAGGAACTGCTGGAAATGACGAATCTTGAAGAACGTGCCAATAAAGTACTGGAACTGCTTACCAAAGAGCTGCAGGTGTTGGAGCTGAAAAATCAAATTCAGACAAAGGTGAAAGTCGATTTGGACAAGCAGCAACGCGATTATTTTCTGAATCAGCAACTGAAAACCATTCAGGAAGAGCTGGGCGGCGGGCCTCACGATCAGGATATTCAGCGTTTGCAGGAAAAGGCAGCCAAAAAAAACTGGCCGGAAGAGGTGGACAAAAGTTTTGAAGAAGAGCTGTTACGGCTGCAGCGGATGAATCCCAATGCTGCCGAGTATTCTATTCAAATGAACTATCTCGAGTTTCTCGTGGATTTACCATGGAATTCGTTTACCAAAGATAATCTTGACCTGAAGCGGGCACAGAAGGTGCTGGATAAGGATCATTATGGTCTGGAAAAAATTAAAGAGCGCATCATTGAATATCTCGCGGTGCTGAAGCTGAAAAACGACATGAAAGCACCTATTTTGTGCTTCGTAGGCCCTCCGGGCGTGGGAAAAACTTCGCTCGGACGTTCTATCGCCCGTACATTGGGCAGAAAATATATCCGCATGTCGCTGGGCGGACTGCGCGATGAATCGGAACTGCGCGGACACCGGAAGACCTACATCGGTGCTATGCCGGGAAGGATTCTGCAAAACCTGAAAAAAGTGCAATCTTCTAATCCGGTTTTTATGCTGGACGAAATTGACAAGGTGAGCGGCAATAACTTTAGTGGCGACCCGCAAGCGGCATTGCTCGAAGTTCTGGATCCGGAACAGAACAACACCTTTTACGATAATTATCTCGAACTGGATTACGACCTCTCAAAGGTGATGTTTATTGCTACGGCCAACAGCTTATCAGGGGTTCATCCGGCACTGATTGACCGTATGGAAATTATTGAACTGAGCGGATATCTGCTGGAAGAGAAAGTGGAGATAGCCCGAAAACACCTTATTCATAAACAATTTGAAGAAAATGGTATTAAGAAAGGGCAGCTCAGTTTTCCTAAAAGAACACTCGAAACCATTATTGACAAATATACGCGTGAAGCCGGCGTGCGTTGGTTAGAAAAGCAAATTGCCAAAGTCATTCGCAATCGTGCCAAATTTATTGCTATGGGCGAAGATTATGATCCCAAAGTGAAACCTGAAGATTTAACGGAAATCTTTGGAAAGCCGCGCTTCTCACGTGACAGATTGGTTTCCAATGAGATAACCGGTGTGGTAATCGGATTGGCATGGACGCAGGTAGGCGGCGAGATATTGTTTGTGGAAGTGAGTCTGAGCAAAGGCGATGGCCTCCATTTGAAACTAACCGGAAATCTCGGTGATGTAATGAAAGAATCAGCTTCGCTGGCGTATGAATATCTCAGGGCACATGCTGCTTACGTAGATTTGGATCCGGATATTTTCAGTAAATGGAATGTTCATATTCATGTCCCTGAAGGGGCAACGCCAAAAGACGGTCCTTCTGCCGGAGTTACCATGCTCACTGCACTAACTTCTGCTTTTACCCACCGCAAGGTAAAGCCTTATCTTGCTATGACAGGAGAAATTACCCTGCGCGGAAAAGTGCTGCCTGTAGGCGGTATCAAAGAGAAAATTCTGGCTGCAAAACGTGCGAAAATAAAAACCATTCTGCTTTCCCGTGAAAACGAGAATGACATTGACGAAATCCCCGTGAAATATATAGAAGGATTGCAGTTTGTTTACGTTGACAATATGCTGGAGGTACTCGATTTTGCTTTGATGAAGCGAGAAGTGAAATAATAATAAAAGAGTCCACTCTGAAAAAGTGTTATTGTTAAAAATTAAAATCCTGTGTTTTTCCTGTCTTTGAAGGGAGTACTGAATTTCAGCTACTTCCCTTTAGGGAGATTAAAGGATAAAAGTGGTCAAAATTGAAATCAAACCTTTTCAGAGTGGACTCATAAACTGAAAAAGCACTGTTTCTAACGCAGAAACAATGCTTTTTAAACATTGGAAATGTTTGCAATAAGCAGATAATATCAGTATTTTTAAAATATATCTCCGCTTTAAGCGTCCCTCCTTAAAAGATTATTTCAACATGCCTTTTACCGCATTTAAATTACCATCGTTTTTTGCCGGCGTAAGTTTCAAAATTTTGGCAATAAGCGGATAAATATCAACGTTTTCAAAGCTTTTTTGCCGATAGTCTTTTTTAAATGCAGGGCCTGCTGCATAGAAGATGGCATGCATAGCCCGCCATTCATTGTCATATCCGTGGGTTCCTTTTTCGTGTCCAATGTGCCACGACCAGTAAATACTCCAGTTGGAATCGGCTACAACGGTAAGATCATGTGTGCGGATATTGGTTCCGTAATGCAGTCGTGCAGGCAGGCTGTCGTGTTTCCACACTTCGATATGCTGTACCTTTTTTAGTTTTTCATACACTGTTTCTAACTTCCCGGGCTTCACCCCCAAATTATAAACCGGATTACCACCATCCATATATTGCAAATTGGCCGTGTCGATATAATGATCAAGAATCACCTCTCTGTCATTGGAAATCGGTCCCATACCATGGTCGGAAGTGATGATAAAGTTTATCTTATTAAAAACCGGAAGTTTACGCATGGCCGTGAAGAACTTTCCTAACCAATGATCCAGTTGCTCCACCATGGCGATGGTTTTTTCCCCTGAAGGGCCATAACGGTGTCCGTAGCCATCGGGTTGGGGATAATACCAAAGGATTAAATGTGGCCGAATGGAATCTGGAAAGGAAAGCCAGCGGACCAGGCTGTCGATTCTGGAGGTAAAAGGCAATGTTTGGTTGTAAGGATACCAAATGTCAGGACGGATACCTTCGATGGCTGCTTCGGAGC